>CAZPIG010000195.1:0-5407 GCA_964586205.1 uncultured Halobacteriales archaeon
AGGCAAACGAGTTCATGGAGGACTTCGAGCGCACCGGCGCGCTGGAGCGCTCGGTCGTCTTCCTGAACCTCGCCGACGACCCCGCCGTCGAGCGGACGGTTACCCCGCGGCTGGCGCTGACGACCGCGGAGTACCTCGCCTTCGAGAAGGACTACCACGTCCTCGTCATCCTGACGGACATGACGAACTACTGCGAGGCGCTCCGGGAGATAGGCGCGGCCCGCGAGGAGGTGCCGGGTCGGCGTGGCTATCCGGGGTACATGTACACCGACCTCGCCAGCCTCTACGAGCGCGCCGGCCGCATCGAGGGCGAGGAGGGCTCCATCACCCAGATACCCATCCTCACGATGCCCGGCGACGACGACACCCACCCCATCCCGGACCTGACGGGCTACATCACCGAGGGCCAGATATACGTCGACCGGGACCTGAACAGCCAGGGCATCGAGCCGCCCATCGACGTGCTGCCGAGCCTCTCGCGGCTGATGGACGAGGGCATCGGCGAGGGGCTGACCCGCGAGGACCACGCCGACGTCTCCGACCAGCTGTACGCCGCCTACGCGGAGGGCGAGGACCTGCGCGACCTCGTGAACATCGTCGGTCGCGAGGCGCTGTCCGAGCGCCAGAACACGCTGCTGGACTTCGCCGACCGCTTCGAGAACGAGTTCGTCCAGCAGGGCTACGACACCGACCGGACCATCGAGGAGACGCTGAACATCGCGTGGGACCTGCTGGGGATGCTCCCGAAGGCGGAGCTGAACCGCATCGACGAGGACGTCATCGAAGCGTACTACCCCGAGGACGGGGTCGAGGCCGAGGAGGTCGCGGCGGCGGACTGAGGGTCTTTTCGGGTCTGTTTGCCGCTGTTTTCGGAGCGAATCCGTCGAGCACCCGGGCGACGTGGAGGACGCCGGTGCGTCGGCCCTCGATACGGGGCTCGCCGCCGAGCGTGTCCTCCCGGGCTCTACACTGCGACCCGTGACTTGCACCACTGCCGGTTTGCACGAACAAAACGGATTTGTACCCCGGGACCGAAGTCGGTCCCATGAGTCAGGGCCGCGACGAGACCGGGCGGTTCACCGAAACCGTCACGGAGCAGGACATCCTGAAGGTGTTCGACTACGAGGCCGACCCCGTCCTCTCCGCCCGGGAGGTCGCCGAGGGCCTCCGACGGTTCGACGAGGAACTGACGCCAGAGGGCGTCCGGCAGCGGCTCGAAGCGATGCACGAGGTAGGTCTGGTCGAGCGCAAGGAGTTCGGTGCCCGCGCCGTCGGCTGGTGGGCGACCGTGGCCCCCGAACTCGACGCCGAGACAGCGGAGCGCGTCGCGGAGCGCAAGGAGTCCGACGAGTAGAAGCTGCTGTAACACGCGGACCACCCCCGTCGCTTCGTCCCCGCGCCAATCCGTAAACAGTTATCCGTCCGGGGCCACAACCCTCGGCCAGTAATGGCCCAGGACGTAAAGCCCACCCGAAAGAACCTCATGGCCATCGAGGACCGCATCGAGCTGTCGGAGCGGGGCCACGACACCCTAGAGAAGAAGCGCGACGGCCTCATCATGGAGTTCATGGACATCCTCGACCAGTCCCGGGATGTCCGGTCCGACTTGGAGGACACCTACGACCGGGCCCAGCGGACCATCGACATGGCGCGCGCGATGGAGGGCGACGTCGCCGTCCGGGGCGCGGCGGCGGCCCTGAAGGAGCACCCCGAACTGACGGTCGAGAGCCACAACATCATGGGCGTCGTCGTCCCGCAGATAGAGTCCTCGAAGGTGAGCAAGAGCCTGGACGAGCGCGGCTACGGCGTGCTGGGCACCAGCGCCCGCATCGACGAGGCCGCCAGCGCCTACGAGGACCTCCTCGACCAGATAATCCTCGCCGCCGAGGTCGAGACGGCGATGAAGAAGATGCTCGACGAGATAGAGACCACGAAGCGCCGGGTCAACGCCCTCGAGTTCGTCCTGCTGCCGGACCTGTACGAGAGCCGCGACTACATCGAGCAGAAGCTAGAGGAGCAGGAGCGCGAGGAGATATTCCGCATGAAGAAGATAAAGGCCAAGAAGGAGCGCGAGGAGGCCGAGGAGCGCGAGGCCGAAGAGGAGGTCGCGGAGCGCGAGACCGTCGCGGCCGACGACTGACAAGGGCTGTCGGGCCTGTTCGGTTCTCTGTTTTCCCTCCGTTCCGTTCTCACGAACTGTCCTCGATGTCGACCCCGTACCTGTCGGCGACCTCGTCGAGCGACCGCGTCTCCCCACGGTCACGCTCCTCGCGGCTCGTCGCGAGGTCCCCGAGGACCGCCTCGGAGAGGCGCACCGGCGGGTCCACCCACGCCCGGAGGGCATCGCGGACGGCTTCGGACCGCGACGTGTAGCCACGCTCGGCGTACGCCTCGTCGATCTGCTCCAATAGCGGCGTCGGCACGCGAACGTCTATCTTGGTCGTGTCCGGGGCGTCGCCGGAGCCGTCGGTCTGGGTACTCACAAATCGTGAGACGCACGTCGCACGGATAAGTGCTGGGGATTCGGAGGAGTCTCGCCGGGCTGGTCCCCGACCGCCCACTCCGCCCCGACCCACCACTCACTCCACGCTGTACCGACGATACCGCCGGACGGCGTACCGGTACGACCCGTACGAGACGCCCCCAGTCAGGAGGAGGTACGCCCCGAGTCCAGCGCCGACCAGCGGCGTCGCGTCGAGATTGCCGGTGACCGCGAACCACGTCGCGACCAGCGCGACGGCGGTCCCGCCACCGACGACGACCGTGTACGGCAGCATCACGAGCATCGACGGGACGACCGTCTCGGTCCCCCAGAACTCCCGCTCCTCGTACACCGGGTACGCCGCGCCGAGACCGACCGCGAAGAGGGCCGCCGGCAGACAGGCCCCGACGCCGACCGCCGCGAACGCGACGCCGTATGGCACGGCCGTCCCGGCCGCGACGGTGAGGAGCGGCACGAGGACCGCCACGGGCGCGCCGACGGCGACGCCGGCGAGCACCCGGCCGCGGACGACGGTCCGTGGAGCCGTCCGGGTGAGCAGGAGGAGGGGCATCTGGGGCCGGTCGTCGCCGAGGGGGTTCAGCCCGAACGTCGCGCCGGCGAGGTACGCGCCCAGTCCGACGCCCACGCCGGCCACGAGCGGCCCGAGCGCCTCCTCGGACGACTGGACGACCGTGGTGGCCAGCGGCCCGAGCCAGAAGAGGACGAACACGAGGTGGCCGAACTCCTGGGGGCTCCGGACCCCGCGGACGAGGTGGCCCCACGCGACCCGCCCGGCCCGCCGCCACGCGAACGGCCGCGGCGGGGCGAACCCCCCGGCCGACGTCCTCGTCCGGCCGGCCCGGCCGCGGGTCGGGGCGTCGGTGAACCAGAGGACGGACGCCTGCCGCGTCGCGACGACGAGGCCGAGCGGCGTCGCCGCGACCAGCCCGAGGAGCACCGCCAGCCCGCCGACCGACGCCGGCCGCGCCAGCGGCGTGCCGGCGAACGCGAGCGCGACGTAGTCGGCGACCGGGACGACGGCGAGCGCGTCGAGCGGTATCGTGACGCCCTCCTCGACGACGTACCGGCCGACGAACTGCGAGCCCACGACGGCCCCGACCAGCGCGAGGACGCCTGCGACCTTCAGGACGCGGCGGAGTCCGGGGAGCCACCGGAGGATGCGCAGCACGGCGATGCCGGCGGCGTAGCCCCAGACGGCGGCCCAGCAGACCAGCGGCGCGAGGACGAGTCCGCCCGTCGCGAGCAGCGACGGGGAGCCGAGCCCCAGCGCGAAGGTGGCGGCGAACGCCACCAGCGGGACTCCGAACCACGCCGCCAGCCGGGCGACCTCGGCCGTGACGAGGCCGACGACGACGGCGCGCGGGTGGACGGTCGTCAGGAGGAGGGACTCGGACTCGGCGCTCCCGATGCGTTCGAGCGTCCGGAACGTCGCGACCAGGAGGAGGACGGCCGGCAGCGCCGTCGCGCCGGAGCCGAAGTACGGGAGCGAGTCGAGCGAGCGCGCGGTCGCGCCGGCGGCGTACGCCGCGGGGAGGGAGGCGAGGAGGTTGCCCCCGAAGAACAGGACGGCGACGGCGAGGCCGGCGAGCCTGCGCCTGCTCCGGGCTAGCTGCCGGCCGCTCCGGACGACCTCGGCGCGCCCGATGCGCAGCCCGTGACGGAGGTCCTGGCGGAGCTCCCGGTGACGGCTTCGTCGGGGCACGTGGCCGCCCGCTCCCGGCTCGCCGCGACGGTTCCGTGGCGTCGCGTCGGCGTCGCGACTGCTCCGTTCCGACCCGCCGTCGCTCCGTCGCGGGCTCATTCTGCCCCGGAGGCCGCGGCCGACGGCGCGTCGCTGGTCACCGCGAGGAAGGCGTCCTCCAGCGACCCCGCTTCGCCCGTCTCGGCGCGGGCCGTCACCTCCTCCGGCGTCCCCTCGGCGACCAGCCGGCCCTCGAACAGGACGCCCACCTCGTCGGCGACGGTCTCGACGACCGGGAGGATGTGCGTCGAGAGGAAGACGGTCGTCCCGGCCGCCGCGAACTCGGTGACCGACTCGCGGATGCGGCGGGCCGCACGCGGGTCGAGGCCCGCCGTGGGCTCGTCGAGAAAGAGCACGTCCGGGTCGTGGAGTACGCTCTGGACGAACGCGGTCTTCTGGCGCATCCCCTTCGAGTAGTCCTCGATGCGCCTGTCGGCGTCCTCGGCGAGGTCGAAGCGCGCCAGGTAGTCCTCGATGCGGTCGTCGGCCACGTCCGCCGGGAGGTCCCGGAGGTCGGCGACGTAGTCTAGCTGCTCGCGGGCGCTGAACTCGTCGTACAGCGGTGGTGTCTCGGGGAGGTAGCCGACGTGGGCGGCGAGCGCGCGCCGGTCGTCCACCGCGGTGTCGCAGACGCGGACGGTTCCACTGGAGGGTCGCGCGAGCCCGGTGAGGAGTCGCATCGTGGTCGTCTTGCCCGCGCCGTTCGGCCCGAGGAAGCCGTACACCGTCCCCGCCGGGATGGACAGCGACACCCCGTCGAGGGCGACCTCGGAGCCGTACGTCTTCCGGAGGTCGGTCGCTTCGATGGCGACGTCCGTGCGGGGCATGGATGTGTTGCGGTTGGCGGGGGACCGCCTAAGGGTTGTGGACTCCGGGCCCCGGCGGTGTTCAGATAAGAGCGCCAGTTGGCACGCTATAGCCTGTCGACCAACCGCCAGTGGGTGGGACTGAAAGGGGCTGGCCGCTCGCCGAACCCCGGCGACGTAAGCACCGCAGGGCGCGAAGCGCCCGAGGAGCGCAGCGAGCCGCGGGAGGCGAGCGGCCAGGGGCTTTCGAAGCCACAGCGGCAGTTCCAGCCCGCTTGGCGTGCAATCTGAACACTGTTCCGGCCCCCCGACCGGCAAGCATAGGTGAGCGGCGTCCGACGCGCATCCATGGTCGGT
>CAZPIG010000196.1:0-5394 GCA_964586205.1 uncultured Halobacteriales archaeon
GGCCCGCCGACCGTCGCGTTCGGCGGCCACGCCGACGAGATCGGCCTCGTCGTCCGCCGCGTCGACGAGGACGGCTACGTCCGGCTCGGCTCCATCGGCGGCTCGGACCGCACCGTCACGAAGGGCCAGCACGTCACCGTCCACGCCGACGACGGGCCCGTCCCCGGCGTCGTGGGCCAGCGGGCCATCCACCTGCGGGACCCCGACGAGGAGAAGGACCTCGTCGACGACATCGAAGCGCAGATAGTGGACCTCGGCGCGGCGGACCGCGAGGCGGCCCGCGAGCTGGTCGAGGTCGGCGACCCCATCACCGTGGCCGGCGGGGTGAGCGACCTCGCCGGCTCGCGGCTGGCGGCCCGCGGCATGGACAACCGCGTGGGGACGTGGGCGGCCGCCGAGGGGCTGCGCCGCGCGGTCGAGGCGGACGTCGAGGCCACCGTCTACGCCGTCAGCACGGTCCAGGAGGAGCTGGGGTTGCGCGGCGCGCGGATGGCCGGCTACGACCTCGCGCCGGACGCGTTCGTCGCGGTGGACGTGACCCACGCCACCGACGACCCGACCGCGACGGTCGAGAAGGGCGGGGACGTCGAGCTGGGAGCGGGCCCGGTCGTCGCCCGCGGGAGCGCGAACCACCCCGAGCTGGTCCGGGCCGCCCGCGAGGCCGCCCTGGCGGCGGACGTGGACGTCCAGCTCCAGGCCACGCCGAGCGGCACGGGCACCGACGCGGACGCCGTCTACACCCAGCGCGGCGGCGTCCCCTCGCTGAACGTCGGCGTCCCGAACCGATACATGCACACCCCCGTCGAGGTGGTCGACACCGAGGACCTCGTCGCCGTGGCGGACCTGCTGGGGTCGCTCGCGGCCGTGGCGAGCGACTACGGGTCGTTCGCGGTGGACGTGTGAGCCGTCCCGACCGCCCGGCGTCGCTTCGCCGCGCTCCGGCCGACCGCACGACTGCGGTCCGGGACCTTCCAGAAACGTCCACGCCGGCACGAATCTTCCGGTACGTTTAAGCCCGCAAGGATGCCCCACGTTCCTATGGATGGACGACCGCTGGACGTTCTCGAGGCGACCGTCGGCGACGGCGTGACCGTCCGGCTCAAGGACGGCCAGACGTACAGCGGCCGCCTCGCGGGGTTCGACCAGCACATGAACCTCGTCCTCGAAGCGGCCGACGGAGAATCGGCCGACTCGGAGGGGGCCGACGCCGAACCGGTCGAAGACACAACGATTATACGAGGCGACAACGTCGTCTCGATACATCCATGACTGGTGCCGGAACCCCGAGCCAGGGGAAGAAGAACACGACGACGCACGTGCCCTGCCGGCGGTGCGGCGAGAAGTCCTACCACGTCAAGAAGAAGGTCTGTTCGTCCTGCGGCTTCGGCAAGTCCGCGAAGCGCCGCGACTACGAGTGGCAGGACAAGGCCGGCGAGTAGCCGCGATGCACGACAAGTGCGGCGTCGTCGGCATCTCGCTGGCCGAGCGCGACGCCGCCCGTCCCCTCTACTACGCCCTCTACGCCCTCCAGCACCGCGGCCAGGAGTCCGCCGGCATCGTCACCCACGACGGCTTCCAGCAGCACGACCACGTCGAGATGGGCCTCGTCGGCGACGCCTTCGACGAGGAGACCATCGCGGACCTCGCCGGCTCGACGGGCGTCGGCCACGTCCGGTACCCGACCGCGGGGAGCGTCGACGCGGCCTGCGCCCAGCCGTTCACCGTCTCCTTTGGCGGCGGGTCGCTGGCACTGGCCCACAACGGGAACCTCGTCAACGCCGAGGAGATACGCGAGGAGCTGGAGGGGCTGGGCCACGCCTTCACCTCCGACGGCGACACCGAGGTCATCGCCCACGACCTCGCGCGCAATCTCCTCGAAGCGGACCTCGTGCGCGCCGTCAAGCGCACGATGGAGCGCATCCACGGCTCGTACTCGCTGACGGTGATGTACGGCGACACCGTCCTCGGAGTCCGGGACCCCGGCGGGAACCGCCCGCTCTGCGTGGGGGAGCTGTCGGACGGCTACGTCGTCGCCAGCGAGAGCGCCGCCATCGACACCCTCGGCGGCGAGCTGGTCCGCGACGTCGCGCCGGGCGAGATGGTCGTCCTCGAGCCGGACGGCAGCGACTTCGACGCCTACGGCCTCGTCGAGCGCGAGCGCGCGGCCCACTGCTTCTTCGAGTACGTCTACTTCGCCCGCCCCGACAGCGTCATCGACGGCCAGTTGGTGTACGAGGTCCGCCGGGAGCTCGGCCGGAAGCTCTGGGCCGAGAGCGGCCTCGAGACGGACGTCGTGATGCCGGTCCCCGACTCCGGGCGGTCGCTGGCCAGCGGCTACGCCGAGGCCGCCGACGAGGCGGGCGCGGACGTGGAGTTCGCGGAGGGGCTGATGAAGAACCGCTACGTCGGCCGGACGTTCATCATGCCGACCCAGGACGAGCGCGAGCGCGCGGTGCGGCTGAAGCTCAACCCCATCCGCAGCACGGTCGAGGGCCGGACGGTGACGCTCATCGACGACAGCATCGTCCGCGGGACGACCTCCACACAGCTCGTGGACCTGCTGTACGAGGCGGGCGCGGAGGCGGTCCACGTCCGCATCGGCGCGCCGCCCATCGTCGCGCCGTGCTACCTCGGCATCGACATGGCGACCCGCGACGAACTGGTCGCGGCGGGCCGCGACGTAGCGGAGGTCCGCGAGGTCGTCGGGGCCGACAGCCTCTCCTACCTCTCCATCGACGCGGTCGCCGAGGCGGTCGGGACCGACCGCGCGGACCTCTGTCTCGGCTGCGTGACCGGCGAGTACCCCTACGACGTCGAGGGCGAGGCCACCGACCGCGACGTGGGCCGGTCCGGGACGGCGGCCGGAGACGACTGACGGTCCTCGTCCCCCACCGTCGCGTGTGTCGAGTATTAAATTAAGCAACGGCAACAAGGATTATATCGCGTCGGTCCTTCACGAATCCTGCGTCATGCACCATCCGACTGCCCCCGGCGACGGGGCCGACACCGACGACGCGGACACCGACGCGACGCCGACCATTCCCGCGGACCCGGCCGGCACTGCCGCCAGTGGCGCGGCCGACGGTGCGAGAGCCGGTCGCAGCAGCGCGGGCGAACAGTCCGGCGGCGCGGAGCCCACCCTCGACGTGGACCGCCGGCACTTCCTCGCGGGCGCGGCCGGGACGGCGGCCGCGGCCGCCGCGGGCGCGACGCCCGCCGCCGCGGGGTCGTTCACGACGACCGACGTGACCATCACCTCCCACGACGGCACCGACCTCGCGGCGACCCTCTACCGGCCCGACGCCACCGGCCCGCACCCGGCCGTACTGATGACCCACGGCTGGGGCTCGGACCGCGGCTCCGACCGCGTGGTCCGCAAGGCCGAGACGTACGCCGCCAACGGCTACGTCGTGCTGACCTACGACTCGCGGGGCTTCGGCGCGTCCGGCGGCGTGGTCGGCCTCGACGGCCCGAACGAGGTGAGCGACGTCTCCCACCTGATAGACTGGCTGGCCGGCCGGAGCGAGGTGGCGATGGACGCCGCGGGCGACCCGACGCTCGGCATGGACGGCTACTCCTACTCGGGGGCCATCCAGCTACTCGCCGCGGCGGCCGACGACCGCATCGACGCCGTGGTACCGCGCATCACGTGGAACGACCTGAACTACGCCACCGAGCCCCACGGCGTCGTCAAGGTGGGCTGGCTGACCGCGCTGCTGGCGCTGGGGACCATCGACACGTGGGAGTTCGACAGCGGCCCCGGCCTCGACGGCGACCTCTTCGAGTGGTACCTCGAAGCCGCCATCGACAACACGCTGCCCCAGGACGCCGTGACCGCGTTCGAGGAGCGCTCGCCCGCCGAGAAGATGGCCGACGTCGACGTGCCCACCTTCCTGATGCAGGGCTGGGACGACACGCTGTTCAAGCCCGTCGAGGCGCTACGGACCTTCCGGTCGCTGCAGGCGAAGGGCGTGGACGCGAACCTCCTGTTCTACGAGGGCGGCCACGCCGTCGAGGGCCTCTCGCGCACCGACTCGGAGTCGGCGTTCATGAACGGCCTCGCGCTGGACTTCATGGACAAGCACCTCAAGGGCGCGAGCGTCTCGGTCCCCACCGTCACCGAGTTCCTCAAGCAGCCGGGGACGTGGCGACACCGCGGGGAGTTCCCGCCCGCGGACATAGACACGACGCCCCTGGAGCTGTCCGCCACCGAGTCCGGCGACTCGACGTTCGTCGAGGAGGACATCTGGTGGTGGAACGACACCAGCCACCGCTTCGACTGGACGGTTGGCGCGGACCTGGAGGTCATCGGAACCTCGGAGCTCGACATCTGGGTCCGCCCCGAGGGCCCGGAGGAGCGGCTGTTCTTCCGGTTCTACCACACCGACGGCGACGGCCACACGCGCATGATAAACGACGTGGGCGAGACGTTCCGCGTGGAGGGCGCGGACCAGCACCACCGGGTCCAGGTGCAGTTCTCGCCCATCCAGCGGTTCCTCCGGGAGGGCGACACCATCAGCCTCGAGGTGGGCGTCTCGGACCCCTTCTACTTCGACTCCCGGGAGTCCGAGGGGACCCACATCATGCACTCCTCGGAGTTCCCGTCGCAGTTCACCTTCCCCCACCGGCAGGTGACCGAGCAGACGAAGGTCCGGAAGGACCTCGCGGTCGGCGACGGCGTCCACGTCACCATCAACGACATCGAGGCCCGCGAGTCGGCCGGGACGGGCGCGAGCACCATCACGACCAAGAAGCTCTACACCTCCGGCCAGGTGGTCGGCGGGCCGACCGACGCCGACGGCTTCCGGTGGTGGGAGGTCCACTACTTCGAGGATGGCGGCGGCTTCCACGGCTGGACCATCGAGAAGGCGCTGGACCGCGGCGTGATGCACACCGAGCGCCTGAAGTCGGGCGACCGGGTGGCCGTCGACACGTCCTCGACGCGGCTGAACATCCGCGACGGACCCGGGACTCACCACACGGCCATCGACGCCGCGCCGGACGGCGCGGAGGGCCGCATCGTGGCCGGGCCGGAGTGGGCCGACGGCTACGCGTGGTGGCAGGTCGAGTACGACAGCTACAGCGCGGGGTGGTCGGCGCAGGACTTCCTCGATAGGCTCTGAAGCGCGGCTTCGCTCTCCCGCTCCGAGCCGCTTTTCTTCTCCTCGCTGGGCTCGCAGGTACGCGAACGAACCCTTATTGCACCCGACAGACGATTGTGAGCGCACGGTAGCCGGACGATGACCGACGACGCCGCGACGACGGACGACGCCGCCAGCACGACCGACAATACCATCGTCACGACCGTCACCACCATCTGGACTGACCCCTACCGCCGGCGGTGGCTCGGGTGGGGTGCCCTCGCCGTCGTGTTCCTCTTCGTCGGCCTCCACC
>CAZPIG010000197.1:0-5373 GCA_964586205.1 uncultured Halobacteriales archaeon
GCCGTCGCCTCGTCGACCATCCGGCCGTCCACCGTCACCGCGCCGGTGCCCTCCGCCTTCGCCGCCTCGAAGGCCGACAGCGCCTCGACTGCCTCGCCGACCTCGTCGGGCGAAGGCGCGTGGACGTGGTTCGCCTGGACCGTCTGCTTCGGGTGCAGCGACCAGCTACCGTCCAGCCCGACGCGGGCCTCCCGCTCGACCCGCTCGGCGTAGCCCGGGGCGTCGTAGTAGGTGACGCCCGCGCACTCGACGAACAGGCTGTCGTAGGGGCCGCCGATGGCGAGCAGGCCGTTCGCGCTCGCCTCGTTGGAGAGGGCTTCGAGGAGCGCGGGCCACGACGGCCCCTCGCCGGAGACCGCCCGCGCGCCGAGGTCGGCGGCGTAGTCCACCGGGCCGAACACCAGCGCCGAGAGCCGCGAATCGGGGCCGAGCACCGCGACGTCGCGGAGCGCCGACCGCGCCCGCGCCGTCTCGACGATGACGGCCACGCCGACGCTGCCCTCGGCCAATCCCGCGTCCGCCTCGGCGGCCGCGACGCGCTCCAGCGCGCGCTCGACGTCGCTCGCCCCGCCGACTTTCGGGACGACGACGCCGTCGACGTGCGCGCCGGCCTCGGCGAGCAGCCGGTCGACCTGCTCGCCGCCGCGCTCGCGGGTGGCGGCGTCGTCGTGCGCCCACTCGACGCGGGGCCACACCGCGCCGGCGAAGTCGGGGGCGTGCTCGGGCAGCAGTCGGACGGCGTTCGCAACGGCCTCGTCCTTCAGGTCGGGGGCGGTGCCGTCCTCCACGTCGGGTACCAGCCAGTCGGGGGTCTCGAAGCCCTCGGCGGTCAGACCGGAGCGGAGGTACTTCGCGCTCTCGTCGCCCGGGACGGCCGCGGGCGCGGTCTGGAAGGACCGACAGAGGCGGGCGGCGTCGGTGGGACCGCCAGCGTGCGCCTCGCCGTCGTCGCTCATGCCCCGCCCTCCCGCTTCTCGACGAGGGCGGTCCGCCGCCCCGAGTAGACCGGGGTGCCGTTCTGGTCGAACGCGTAGTGGGCGAACGCGACGCGGCCGGCAGCGACGTCGCCGGGTACTGCTGACGCGGATACGTCGTCACCGACTCCCACGTCGCCGTCGACTCCCACGTCACTCCCTGGGTCCGGGTCGGCGTCGAGCACCCGCGTGAATCCGTAGACGGTGTCGCCCCGCGTGACGAAGTCGTGGAAGCGCTCGCCGTCGTAGCCCACCTCGCGGACCGTGCGCTCGTCCGAGCGGGCGTGGCCGAGCGCGACCGAGCGGGTCACGTCGCCGTAGGCCACCGGCTCGCCGGCGGGCGAGTCGGCCATCGCGGCGGCGTCGTAGTGCTGGCCCGCGGTGTTCAGCGTCGACAGCGGCAGTGCCGACAGCAGCACGTCGTCGACGGTCCGGCCGCGCTCGTGGCGGTAGGCGACCGCACCGCCGCGGTCCTCTGCGGCGTCCAGCGCGGCCCGGAAGTCCTCGAAGTACGGGCCCTCGGGCGCGACGAGCGGGTCGGGGAGGGCGTCGGGCGTCGAGCTCTCCGGCGAGCCGTCGGCTCCCGCTTCGCCGTCGACAGCTCCGTTCCCTCCACCGCCATCAGTCGCCGCCGGCTCCCGGCGCGGCACCGTGTTCGTGCGCTCGTAGGAGACCAGCGGGTCGCCGGTCCCGGCGTCGTAGCCCGCGGTCGCCCACGTCACGACGCCGTACGCCGGCCGCGACGAGGAGGGACGGGCCGACTCGACGGTCGACTCGACGCGAACCTCGGTCCCCCGCGGGACGCCGTGGCGGTGGAGGACCACGTCGTCGCGGCCGAGGAAGAAGCCGCCCTTCTCGCTCAGGTCCTCGACGGTCGCGCCCATCACGCAGGCCAGCAGGTAGTCGGGGTGGACGGGCGGGCCGTCGAACCCTCGCTTGCGGGCCGCGTCGGCCCGCCAGTAGGCGGGGTCGTGGTTCAGCGTCTGGCTCGCCCACAGGTCGGTGCCGTGGGCGGACAGCGCGAGGCCCGCGTCGTGCTCGACGGTTTCGCCCACCTCGAAGTCCTCGAAGTGGTTGCCCTTCGGCAGCGTCTCGGCGCGGTCGAGCGCGCGGGCGAACGTCTCGGGGTCGGTCCAATCCGTCATGCGAGGGGGTCGGTCCAGTCGGTCGTGCGAAGGGGTCGGTCTCGATGCACGGGTGTGCGACTCGATTCGTCGGTCACGGTCATGAATCCCCCGTCGGTTCCGGTGTCGGCTTCACCGGGTGGGTTTTTGCGCCCCGGGACCGACGCCCGCCCCATGGGAGCGCTGTCGGACCTCCGGGTGCTCGACCTGACGCAGGTGCTGGCCGGGCCGTACTGCACGATGCTGCTCGCGGACATGGGCGCGGACGTGGTGAAGGTCGAGCAGCCCGGCGGGGACTTCATCCGGTCGAACCCCCCGTTCTGCGGGTCGGGGGACGACGAGCCCTACGGGGGCTACTTCCAGAGCGTGAACCGGGGCAAGCGGAGCGTCGAACTGGACCTCGACGACGAGGACGACCGCGAGGCGTTCCTCTCGCTCGCGGACCGCGCGGACGTGGTCGTCGAGAACTTCCGGGCGGGGACGATGGAGGGCTTCGACCTCGACTACGAGACGCTCGCGGAGCGCAACCCCGGGCTGGTGTACGGAGCCATCCGGGGCTTCGGCGACCCACGGACGGGCGAGTCCGACCAGCAGGGCCAGCCCACCTTCGACCTCGTGGCCCAGGCGCTCGGCGGCGTCATGGAAGTCACGGGCGACCCCGACGGCCCGCCGACGAAGGTGGGGCCGGGCGTCGGCGACCTCTTCACGGCCGCGCTAGCGACGACGGGCATCCTCGCCGCCCTGCACCACCGCGAGCGCACCGGCGAGGGGCAGTTCGTGGACGTGGGGATGTACGACGCGATGGTCAGCTTCTGCGAGCGCACCGTCTACCAGTACTCCTACACCGGCGCGGCCCCGACGCGGCGCGGCAACAGTCATCCGACCATCTTCCCCTACGACGCGTTCGAGGCGGCCGACGGGCACGTGGTCGTCGCCGCCGTCGGCGACGGCCACTGGCGCGCGCTCTGCGAGGCGATGGACCGCCCGGACCTCGCCGCGGAGTATCCCGACCGCGCCTCGCGGCTGGCCGCCCGGGACGAGGTGCGGTCCGCCATCGCCGGCTGGGTCGCCGACCGGACGGTGGACGAGGTCGTGGACGCGCTCTCGGGGTCGGTCCCGGTCGCGCCGGTGCAGGACGCCGCGGACGTGTTCGCGGACCCGCACGTGCGGGCGCGGGACATGCTGGTCGACGTCGAACAGCCTGGAGCGGATGGGGAGGTGGCGATTGCAGGGACGCCGGTGAAGATGACCGAGACGCCCCCGGAGCCCGGCGGGCGAGCACCGCTACTGGACGAGCACCGCGAGGAGATTCTGGACGGGGAGTGACGGGCGGGCTTCGAGGTACGGTTCACCGAGCAGTCATAGAACAGCCGGTCAATCCGTGTGCTGTTGCCGGCCAATCATTCTCTATGGGTGGGACTCCGGAAGGGGCGGCGCGCTCGCCGAACCCCGGCGAAGTAAGCACCGGAGTGAACGACCGGAGGGAGTGAACGAGGAGCGCAACGAGCCGCGGGAAGCGAGCGCGCCGGGGCTTCCGGGGGCCGAGTTAGGTGGGGATGGTCACCAACACCTCAACCAGCCCATCAACAGTGACGACTCTGATGTACTTCCATCTCGAACGGTGTCCTCCGCTTCAGTGAAGTGCAGCCCCGACGTTACAACAACCTATAAGTTAATCAGGTGGAACTATCCCGTATGCCCACAGCCGACGAAATTCTCGAAGAGAGACCTCCCGAATTCTATCGACTTCTCGCGGAGTGTGTCAACGTTGCAGAACGTCGAGGGAAGATCTACTACGAGGAAGCAGGCGAACTGATCGACGTGATTCCAGTGAACATGAATCGCTGGTCTGCGGCGATTAGCCGAGAGATGGCAGACCAGGACCTTCCGATGCTCAGTGCAGTAATCGTCGGACAAGACGACGACAGGCCAGGAGATGGCTTCTACACACTAGCTCACGAGAAAGAGGTCGCCCGGTTGGAGAAGGACCCCGACCACATGACTGAAGAGGAGAAACACGAATTCTGGGAAGAGGAACTTCAGCGAGTGTACGCGGCCTTTTCGAGGTACAAGGATTTCGAGCAGGAATGAGCGAGGGTACCCCGTCAGCCACCCAATAGAGGGCTGCGACGGACACCTCCGATGGAACTGTTCCGTCTCACTCCCGGAGCCGCTCGACCCGCTTGTCCACCGGCGGGTGCGTGGCGAACAGCGACGCCAGCAGGCCGCGCTCGCCGCCGAAGATGCAGAGCGCCGCCACGCTGTCATCGACGTCCGCGGACCTGCGTCCGCTCGCGGACCCCCGGCGACCGCTGGCCGCGCCCTCTATCTTCCGGAGCGCCCGCGCGAGGGGCTCGCCGGAGCCGACGGCCTCGCGGGCGTCGCTGTCGGCGGCGTACTCGCGGTACCGCGAGATGGCGAGCACGACCAGCATGACGAGCGCGTTCGCGACGGAGCTGGCGACCCACGCCGCGATGGCCCCCACGTCCTCGTCGAACAGCAGGACGAAGAACACGGCGTAGCTGACCAGCATCGAGATGCTCTGGCCGAGCACCATGACCAGCACGTCGCGGTTGCGGATGTGCGCCAGCTCGTGGGCCAGCACGCCCGACAGTTCCTCGTGGTCGAGCAAGCGGAGCAACTCGGTCGAGACCACGACCACGCCGTCGCCGCGCCGGCCGACGGCGAAGGCGTTCGGCACGCCCATCTCGGCGACCATCAGCCGCGGCTTGTCGATGTCCATGTCGGCCGACAGTTCCTCGACCGTCCGGTGAATCCGCGGGAACTCCCCTTCCGGGAGGTCGGTCGCGCCGACGCTGCGGAGCGCCAGCTTCCGCCCGAGCCAGTACTGGCCGACCACCACGACGAGGCTGCCGGCCACGATGACGGGCAGCGGGAACCCCGCCACGTAGGCGTACAGCGCCACCAGCCCGTAGACCGCGAACAGGATGCTCCCCGTGACGAGCATCCGTAGCTTGAGTCCGAGGTGTCGCATGGACGGCAGGTGGTCGGCGTCGAAGGTAAGCGTTTTGGGGTCGGAGACTGAGCGGTGTTTAGATTGCTCGTGGAATTGGCTGGAACTGCTATAGTGTCTTCGAAAGCCCCCGGCCGCTCGGCGACGGCGGCCGCAGTAAGCACTGGAGGGCGCGAAGCGCCCGAAGCGCGCAGCAAGGCCCCCGAGTCGAGCGGCCGGCCCCTTCCAGTCCCACCCGGGGGCGGTTGGGTCACGGGCTGGAGCCTGCCATCTCGGTCGCTTATCCCAACACTACCTCCTC
>CAZPIG010000198.1:0-5310 GCA_964586205.1 uncultured Halobacteriales archaeon
CCCCCGCAGTTATCCCACCCCGCCCCCACACCCACCGTATGCGCTTCGCGGACGACACGGTCATGATAACGGGCGCTGGCTCCGGCATCGGGCGCGCGACCGCGCGACGGCTGGCCGACGAGGGAGCCCACGTCGTCGTGACCGACGTGACGAAGAGCGGCGGCGAGGAGACCGTCGACGTCGTCGAATCCGAGCACGACGCGGGCAGCGCCGAGTTCCGCCGCCTCGACGTGACCGACCTCGACCGCTTCGAGGAGGTCGTCTCGGAGGTCGCCGACGAGCGCGGCCTCGACGTGCTCGTGAACAACGCCGGCGTCGGGAGCCCGCCCCGGCTGCTGGAGGAGACCGACGAGGCGACCCGCGACCACATCGTCGAGGTGAACGCGAAGGGGGTCTGGAACGGCTGCCACGCCGCGCTGCCCGCGCTGAAAGGGACCCGAGACGGCGGGAGCGGAGCCGACGCCGACGGCGGAGCCATCGTCAACGTCGCCTCGCTGGCGGGCGTCCGGGGCGCGCCGCGCATCGCGACCTACTCCATGTCCAAGGGCGGCGTGGTCAACTTCACGCGCTCGGTCGCCGCCGAGGCGGGCGGCGCGGGCGTCCGGGTCAACGCGGTCTGTCCGGGCTTCACCGAGACGGCCATGCTCGAGGGCTACCTCTCCGGCGCGGACGACCGCGAGGCCGCCATCGCGGGGATGGCCGAGGGCTACCCGCTGGGCCGCCTCGGCCAGCCCGAGGAGGTCGCGGCGGCCATCGCCTTCCTCGCGAGCGACGACGCCTCGTTCGTCACCGGCCACGCGCTGGTCGTCGACGGCGGCTACTCGTCGTACTGAGCCCGACCTCGTATTCGATTCCGAACACTTCTCCGACACCTCGACGCCCGCGACCCCGGTTTTCGTCATCCCGCCAACACCAGCGGTAGCGCACTCGTCGGGCCAGTTTCACTTCCAGCGCGCGGGGGAGGCAAGAATTTATTTTACTGCAACCCATAACGGAATATGGCACCCGTGGGGTACCTCTCGCGGGGTGCCTCGCGGGTGCCGGGTCCATGCCAGGGGCGTGCCACAGCACGCCCCCACGGCATGCGCCCGGCATCCGTTGGTGAGCCGGATGCTGGGCGCACAGCGCGGTCCTGGACGCCTACGAGGGCGCTCCAGTCGGGCCTCCCCTGCCCCCACCCATTCCCCCACCCCCTCTCCCTCTCCCGCCAACTCGACGGGTAGTGGCGATGGTCTCGACGCGGGAGCGACTCGCTCGCCTCCTCACACCGACCGGTACGTGCCGCCCGACTCGACCGCTTCGCCCGCGCGGACTAGCTTCGCCAGCGTCTCGCGGGCCCGCTCGGGGTCGACGCCGCGCTCGGCCGCGCGCGCCGCGACGTCGTCCTCGGTCGGCGCGTCGAGGTCGGCGAGCGCGTCGCGGACGGCCGTCCGGCGGTCGGGAGTGTCGGCCCGGCCGGCGGGCCCCGCGCGCTCGCCGGCCTCCGCCACCTCGTCGGGGTCCAGCCCCGAGGCGGCGAGGTACTCGTCGTCCGCGACGACCGACGCTCCGTCGCCGGACGAGACTGCGTCGTCGCCGAAGCCCGGCAGCGAGGCGTCGGCCGCGCCGCCGCGCTCGGCGAGCAGCGCGGTCCGGGCCTCCCGGGCCTCGTCGGCCGTCTCCGCCGACGCCAGCGGCCGCAGGCGCTCGCGGCGGTGCTGCTTGCCACACCGCGGGCACTGGGCGGTCTCGGCGGCGTCCTCGCCGTCCTCGTCGGCGACGACCCACAGCGCGTCGCAGTCCCCGCATCCGACGACCGCGTACATGGTCGGAGGTGGTGCGGCCTGGGGTTTGAAGGTTCGGACGAGCGCGGCGTTCGTGGTCCGCTCGTACTGCGGCGTCAGAGTCGCCGGCCGAACCGACCGGAGGCCGAAATCATTACGGTCCCGACGTTAGAACCGGGCAGTCCACAGGCCGGTCCCGCCCATGACCCAGGACGGATACAATCGCTACGAGCGGCTGGGGAGCGAGCACCGCGAGCGGGGGGCGTTCGACGAGGCGGGGACCTACTACACGCTGGCGGCCTACGAGAAGCTCGGCGAGAGCGGCTTCGAGACGGGGATGCAGGCCACCGACCTCGGCATCGGCCTACACGCCATGCTATCGGCGGCGCTGTGCTTCCGGCTGGCCGACGACATGGACCGCTGTCGAAACCGCTGCCGGCAGGGCATCTGCGTCGCCGAGGACCTCCGGGACCACGTCTTCGAGGACGACCCCTCCAAGGGCCTGGCGTGGGAGTTCGTCGGCGACTTCCGGCTGGTCGGCGAGATCGGCGACCACGACGCCGCCTACGACCGCGCCGAGGCGCTGTACGGCGACGAGAAGGAGCCCCGCGACTGGATAACCGACCCGAACTTCGAGTGGAACATCTGGTTCCTGCTGCGGATGGCGGACTCGGCGGACCACGACATCGACGAGTTCCGGATGTACGAGATGTTCAACTACCTCCCGCGGCGCATCCAGTACAAGCGCGAGGAGTTCGAGGACCTCCTCGGGGCAGTGCTGCAGCGCGGCAACTGGAAGCCCGGGTACTGAACATCCGACGGTCTCGACGCGGTCGCTCCCACCGCGGCGGTTTCCACGACCACGTCGCCCGCGTCGGCCTCTCTGCGGGGTCGGTCGCCCACGAGGGCATCGACGACGAGGACGCCCGGACGTACGTCGGCGCGCGACTGACGTCCGGCTTCGACGGCGCGGACGACGACCTGCCGGGCGGTTCGTGGAGGGCACGAGGACGCCAGCGACGCGGCGAGCGCGGACGACTAGGAACCGACTGCAATCGCTACGCTTCCGCCACGCGCTCGGTAGTGGTCGCGTAGCGTCGTCCGGTGCGCCGAAGGCGGCGAGTACTTTCGTCGGTGGCCGTCCCACGGAGCGTCTCGATGCCCTCGGAGCCGCGGACGGTCGCGCTCGGCACGCTCGCCGCTGTCATCGGGGTAGCGGCGGCGTACGCCTCGCTGGCGGTCGTGCTGCCGGCGTGCGCGCTCGCCGAGCCGTGCCGGGTCGCCGGCGAGACCCAGGCGGTGCTGTTCGTGGTGCTGTCCTTCGCGGGTGCGGTTTCGGTGACGGGGGTGCGGTGGGCGTGGCGGGGGTGGTGAGGGTCGGGTCGGTGTGCCGATGCAGTCGGGTGTCGGTTACGAAGTCGGGGATGGGATTCGAACAACGTCGAGACGGTCCGGGTCGCTCGCTCCGCTCACGTCCGTTCGCTCCGCTCGCTTCCCGGGCGTGCGACTCGCCTCGTTCGAATCCCACGACCCGGCATCCCCGTCGTCGTGCGTTGCGAGCACACGAGGTGCTCGCCGGCAGCGACGACGCGATGCGGGGGATGGGATTCGAACCACGCGAAGACGGTCGCCCTCGCTTCGCTCGGGCGCTGCGTCTTCTCTACTTCGAATCCCATCCGTCCGACTGACACGGCGCTCACGTCCGTTCGCGCCGAGAACAGTGCGGGGGATGGGATTCGAACCCACGGACTCCTTCGAGAGCGGGTCTTAAGCCCGCCGCCGTTGGCCTGGCTTGGCTACCCCCGCGCGCCTCCACGTTGCTCCGTCCCGCGCAAGTGACTTTCGATGGCCCGAAGCCGACGCTCGAACGAATCCACGCAAGCAGACGCGACGTGCCGACCGCCACGCTCGACGGTTCAACGGCCAGCGTGCGACCACGCGAGGGCAGTTACAGTCAGTTTTGCGTGTAATTTGAACGCGACACCCCGAAGGACTAACTCTCTGCAATCCAACTACTCACGGAGGCTGAGAACTACGGCCGAAGGATAATACTATCTACCGTCACCCCGAACACCGAACGAATCGCCGCCGGCCAGAGCGGGACCACCCAGGATGAGATTCGGCTTCCAGCACCTCGCGCCGCACGCGGGCCACGAGTCCACGCTGCTGTGGTTCGAGCACGGCGGCCAGACCGACTGCGTGCTCGTCGATTCGGGCGACGGCGTCGACCTCGACCGCCACCTCGGCGACGACGACTTCCTCGCCGCGGCGCTGGTGACCCACGCCCACATCGACCACTACCGGACGCTCGGCAAGAACCTCCGCCACGGCGCGCCCGTCTACGCCGCGCCCGGCACCGCGGCCGCGCTGGAGCACTCGCTGACCGAGGCCACCAAGGACAACGACGTCGGCGACGTCGAGAGCGTTCTGAACGCACTCGAAGGCGTCGCGGGCTGGACGACGCTCGTCGAACGACCCGACTTCGCGGTCGACGCCGCTCCGATCCCCGCCGGCCACGCGGTCGGGGCGGCGGCGTTCCTCGTCCGCATCGAGGACGAACTACTCGACGGCCCGCGGTACGTGCTCGCGACGGGCGACTTCACCCGCCGGCCCTGCGCCGGCAACCCCGGGCTGACGACGGACCTCCCCGACCTCGAGGCGGCGTTCGTCAACGTCGCCACCAGCGAGTCCTTCGAGGAGGTCGTCTCCGAGTCCGTCGCGGCCGTCATGGAGACGGCGCTCGGTGGCGGTCGCGTCGTCCTCGCGACCAACGGGACGACGGGCGTCCATTACGCCTACCTGCTCGGCCACGCGGCCGCCGCCCTCGGCCGGCGGCTGCCGGTGACCGTCGTCGGTCAGGTCGCCAACCTCTACGAGGCCCTCGACTACGACGTACCGAACGTCCGGACGGTGCCCGTCTTCGACCAGACCGCCGAAGTCCTCGAGGCCGGGAGCGTCACCATCGCGGGGCCGGAGGCCCCGACGAAGGGCAGCACGGTCCGGCTGCTCGGGGCCGTCAGGGACGACCCGGCGGCGCTGTTCGCGCAGGTGACCACCGGCGGCGCGGGGAAGGTCAGCGGGACCACCTGCACCACCCGGCACTTCGAGGTGAGCAACCACCCGACGGACGAGACGCTCGACGCCGTCGTCGCCGAGCTAGACCCCGAGAACGTCGTCGTCCAGCACACGCGGGCCGTCGCGAAGTACCGCGAGCGGTACGGCCGGAACTTCGTCTGGGCGAGCGACCAGTCCGACCGGTACGCGCTCTACGCGGACGGCGAGTGGCTCCGGCCGGAGTGGATGTCGGACTACGGCATCCAGCAGGTCGAGATGCAGCGGTACGGCGACGTGGGATTCGCGGTCGGAGCGGAGGACGTGACGCCACCCAGCCTGGAGCGCGACGACCCGGACCTCGCTGCCGAGGGGCTCGACCTCGCGCGCCTGCGCGAATCGTTCTCCGTGAGCGGCGACCGCCCCGCGTCGCCGTGGGCGGACGACGGGGACTCCGAGGGGGCGGACGCCGCCGGAACGGACGCGGCTGACTCCG
>CAZPIG010000199.1:0-5298 GCA_964586205.1 uncultured Halobacteriales archaeon
CCCGACGAGTTCATCGAGCGGGCCCGCCGGCGGGAGAACCGCGTCGAGGCCGAAGCACAGGACGACTGAGCGGGCTCGTCTCCAGCCTGCGTCGGCGGTCGCGGACCCCGTCCGGAGCCGCGTCGGCCCGCGACGCGCGCTACCGGCTCCCCGGCACCGACGCGGAGCGCGGACCGACGACCGCCTCGCACTCCCGCCCGAGCCACGACAGCAGGTCGGCGGCCTCCTCGACGCCCGCGACCGCCGCCGTCGCGGCTGTCGGGCCGTCGTCCGACCCGACGCGAACCGCCAGCCCGTCCTCGGGGAGCGTCGCGAAGGCTGCCTCGTCGGTGGCGTCGTCGCCGAGGTAGACCGCCAGCCACCGTTCGTCGTCCGGAACGAGTTCGTCGCGCAGCCACGACACGGCGTCGCCCTTGTCCCAGTCCACGGCGGGCCGGAGCTCCAGCACCTGCTTGCCCTCGGTGAGCCGGACCCCCTCCGCGCCGTCGACGGCCGCCCGGACCGCGCGCCGGACCCGCGGAACGGCGTCCGCGTCGACCATCCGGTAGTGCACGGACGCGGTGAGGCCCTTGTCCTCGACGACCACGCCGTCGACGTCGTCCAGCCGCTCGGTCAGCCTCTCCGAGAGGGCTGCTATCGTCTCGCTGGCCGCGGCCGCGTCGGGCTGGCCCACCCGGTGACCGTCGGCGAGCAGCTCCAAGCCGTGGTTGCCGGCGTAGTGGACGCCCTCGACGCCGACGCGGGCACGGACGTCCGCGAGGCCGCGACCGCTCACCACGGCGACGGCTGCGCGGGGCTGGTCGGCCAGCCGCGCCACCGCCCGGCGGGCGTTCGGCCGGATGGTCGCGGCCCCCGGACGGGCGACGACGTCGGCGAGGGTCCCGTCGAAGTCCGTCAGCACGAGCAGGCCGTCGGCCCCCCGGAGCCGCTCGCCGACGTCGTCCAGTCGGCTCCACGCCGGGACGGGGCGCGCGGCCCGCGCCGCGTCGGTCCCCGGCCGCCCGCGGGTCGGACGCTCCCCGCCGCCGTCCGTCGACAGGTCCGCGAGCAGCGACAGTTGCTCGGCGGCCCAGCCGTCGCCCCCTCCGTCCACGACCCGCTCGCGGAGCGTCCGCATCCGCCGCCGCCGGGCGGCGGGCGGCATCGAGAGCGCCCCCTCGATGGCGGCGGCGAAGCCGTCGGCGTCGTCGGGATGGACCACCAGCGCGCCGTCGCCGAGTTCGTCGCTCGCGCCGGCGAGCTCGCTCAGCACCAGCACCCCGCTCTCGTCGACCTGCGCGGCGACGAACTCCTTTGCCACGAGGTTCATCCCGTCCCGGACCGGGCTGACCAGCGCCGCGTCGGCGTGGCGGTACAGCGCCGCCAGCCCCTCTCGGGGTAGCATCTCCCGGACCGCGACCACGGGCTGCCAGTCGTCGGTGCCGAATCGGTCGTTGACCGCGGCGACCCGCTCGCCGACCCGCTGCTGGTACTCGCGGTACGCCTCGATTCCGGTCCGGGTCTCGGTGCCCTTCTGGACGTAGGTCACCGCGCCGCGGAGGTCGGGCCGGCGCTCGAACAGGCGCTCTATCGCGTCGAGGCGGCGGACGACGCCCTTCGTGTAGTCGAGGCGGTCGACGCCGACCAGCAAGTCGACGCCCGACAGGCCGTGCTCGGCCGCGAAGGAGTCCCAGAACTCCTCGGCGGCCGGGGACCGCGCGAGGTCGGCGAGCGACTCCCCGTCGGCCCCGAGCGGGAACGCCCCGACGCGGGTCCGCCCGCCGTCGTAGTGGACCTCGCGGGCCTCGCGGTCGACGTCGGCCCCGAGACCGGCCGCCGCACAGTCGAGGAAGTTCTCGCAGTACCGCTCGGTGTGAAAGCCCACCAGGTCGGCGGCCAGCAGGCCGTCCAGCAGGTGACGGTGCTGGGGGCAGGTCTGGAGCGCGTCCCACGACGGCCACGGCACGTGCCAGAACTGCGCCAGCGGCGCGTCGGGGCGGCGTCGCCGGACCATTCGCGGCGCGAGTGCGAAGTGGTAGTCGTGGAACCAGACCGGCCCGTCCTCGCCGGCCTCCGCTACGGCCGCCTCGGCGAACCGCTCGTTGACCGCCCGGTAGCGCGCCCACTCCTCGGCGTCGAACGACGCGCGCGCGGTCATGCCGTGACAGAGGGGCCACAGCCCCCGGTTGCTGTAGCCGTAGTAGTACCCCTCGACGTCCTCGTCGTCGAGCCACACGCGGCGGAGGTCGTAGGCCGGGTCGTCCGGCGGCACCCGGACGCGGTCGTCGTCGCCGACGACCTCGCTGTCGGCGTCCCCGCTCCCCCACGCCACCCACGTCCCGCCGAGCCGCTGGACGACCGGGTCGAGCGCCGTCGTCAGCCCGCCAGCGGGCTCGCGGACGACGACGGTCCCGTCCTCGCGCTCGTGGCTGTAGGGCTCGCGGTTCGACACGATGGTCGGCGGGCGGTCGCTGGCGAGCGGAGCGGACCCCTCGCCAGCGTCCCCGCCGGCGGAACGCCCTGCCATCAGACGGTGGAACCCCCGGAATCGTCCCGCGGGTCCCGGTGTACGATAGTCGGCAACTGCGAACGACTCGCTCTCCGGACGCCCCCACCCCGGAGGCTCAGCCGGTCCTCGTGAACCAGTGAGATCACGTTGCGTCCTTCGATTTCGCCGGAACGGCCAAAAGAGGCCGCGTCGGTTCAAACTGTTTCGATTCGGTAATCCAGGCGAACGTCACGACGGTGACGGGCTAGATGGAGACAAAGGCGGGGCTAGCCGCAGGCGGCCGCGGCTTTCGGCCCGGGAGTCTCGTCGGAAAGGGGCGACGGCAGCCGGTGCGGTCCCCGTCGACCCCATCACCTCTCCGTCGCCGCTATCGCCCCCGCTGCGCTAGAACGAGACGTCCTCGTCGTCGCCGGGGGGTTGGTTGCCCCCCTCGCCGGTAGTGCGGTCCGTGTAGCGCTCGCGGCCGACCGCCCCGTCGCCGACCATGTTGTAGACCGACTGGCGGACCTCCTCGGGGCCCTCGAACTCGTCGTCGAGCGGTCCCAACAGTTCGGCCACCGTCTCGGTGCCGTCCGTGAGCGCCACCTCCATCCCGCCGAACTCCTCGACGATGGCCTCGCTCGTCGCCGGATAGTCCACCGTCTCGATGGCCTCGTCGAACTCGCCTAGCTGGACCCCCGACTCCCGGTCGTCCTCCCCCTTCATGCCGGGTGATACCTGCCCGGACGGGATAAACGGCACCGACCGTTCGCGGAGTTGGCAGCGCTTACCGGGAGTAGGTGGCTCGTACGGGAGTCGGCAGCGACCACGTCGTCCGGACCCACCCCTGCCACCGGCGGTTACAAGTCGGCGCGCCCGCTCGTGTCGGTATGGACTTACGCGGGGCAACCACGACCGACGCCGCCGCCACCGACGCGGCCCTCGCGCTCGTCCCGGTCGGCAGCACCGAGCAGCACGGTCCACACGCACCGCTCGGGACCGACACCCTGAACGCCGAGGCCGTCGCCGCGGCCGGCGCGGACGCCTACGACGGCGAGGTGGTCGTCGCCCCGTCGGTCCCGGTCGGCGTCAGCGAGGAGCACCGGCGGTTCGACGGGACGCTCTGGGTGCGCGAGGACGCCTTCCGGGGCTACGTCGCCGACGTGGTCCGCAGCCTCGCGGCCAGCGGCTGGCGGCGGGTCGTGCTGGTCAACGGCCACGGCGGCAACGCGGCCGCGCTCGACGAGGTCGCGGCCGGCCTCTCCCGGCGCGAAGGCTGCTATGCCGTGGCGTTCACGTGGTTCGACGCCGTCGACGTGGACGTCCCGATGGGCCACGCCGGCCCGCTGGAGACGGCGCTGCTGCGCCACGTGCACCCGGACCTCGTCCGCGAGGACCGGGTCGAGGCGGCCCGCGCGGGGGCCGCCGACCGGTGGGGCGACTGGGTGTCGGGGGTCAACCTCGCCCACGACAGCGACGAGTTCACCGACAACGGCGTGGTGGGCGACCCCGCGGCCGGCGACGCCGACCTCGGGGCCGAACTGCTCGACCAGGCCGGCGCGGCGCTCGCGGACCTGCTCGCCGCCGTCGCGGACCGGCCGCTCGACGGCGGGGCCGAGCGTACCGGTGGCGGGGACAGGGGGTCCGGTGGCGCGGACGAACGCTCCGGTGGCGGGCGCGAGCGGGACCGCAGCACAGACCGCGACCTCCGTCCGGACGACCCGTAGCCGCCATGGAGCGGTTCGTCGTGACCCACGCCGACGGCGACGACGGGTGCTTCGTCGAGGAGCTGGTCGACGACGGCACCGCCGACGGGCTCGTCGCCCTCGCGCCCCACGGCGGCCACGTCGAACCCGGCACGGGGCTGCAGGCGGCCCGCCTCGCCGCCCGCGCGACGGCCCGCGGCGTGGGGGCCGCCTGCTGGCGCTGTCGCGGCACGGCCGAGGCGGGCGCGTTCGACCGGTGGCACGTCCCCTCGATCGAACTCGACCCGGCGGCGCTGCCGCTGCTCGCCCGCGTCGCCGACCGCGGCTTCGACCGGACGGTCGCGTTCCACGGCTGCCGGCGGGCCGGCGTGCTGGTCGGCGGCGCGGCTCCGGGCCCCGAGAAGCGCCGCGTCGCCGACAGCGTGGCGCGCGTGGTCGACGCCCCGGTCCGGGTCGTCTCGCGCGGGCCGTACGGGGGCACGAGCCCCGAGAACGTCGTGAACTGGCTACCCGACGGCCCGGGTGGCGTGCAGCTAGAGCAGGGGCCGTCGGTGCGCGACGAGGCGTGGCGGGCGGTGGCGGACGCGGTGGCGGCCGCCGTCACCGACGACGGCTGAGACGGTCACTCCTCGCCGTGGAACTCCTCTAGGGTGCTCCGCAACGCCGGCAGCGTGCTCGCGAGGTCGCCCGTGCGCTCGCGGGCCTCGGCGACGTCCGCGAGCAACTCCTCCAGCTCCTCGAGTTCGGCTTCGAGGTCGTCGTCCTCGTCGAACGCGCCGGCGCGCTCGCCCATGGTGTACCACTTCCGTGCGTCCCGGAGGTGGGTCCGGGCCTCTTCGACGTCGAGCGCCGACCGGAGGCCGTTGAGCACCCCGAGGACGTTGTCGGCTTCGACCTCCCAGACGTCCTCGCCGGCGGGAAGGGCCGCCCTGGCGCGGGCGACGTGCTCCTCGACGTCGGCCCGGACCTCGCTCGCGGCCTCGCCGAAGAGTTCGTCGTCGTCCAGGGTCGTCTGGCTCATAGCTGTAGCGACGTGTTCGAGGCGCTTAAGCGCCCGGCCGGGACGAGAGGCACTGTTAACTTAGGACGGGCGCTATCGGTCCTCGCGCTAGCGGGTCGAAAGCC
>CAZPIG010000200.1:0-5282 GCA_964586205.1 uncultured Halobacteriales archaeon
GCCGTCCGACGGTGGCTCGCCGTCCGAGGGCGGCGACCCGCCCGTCGACGGCGACCCGCCGCCGGACCGGGAGTCGCCGGTGGGCGCGCCGGTCATCCGGGGCAACCCGGAGCTGGTCGGCACGCGCGCGACGGAGGCCGTCGCCTTCGACCCCGACGACCCCGACAGCGTCGCCGACGCCGCCGGGACCGTGGCCGCGTTCGCGGCCGCGGCCGCGGGCGAGACGGACCGCATCTACGTCCTCCGCGGGGCGGCCGCGTGCGCGGCGCTCGTTCGTGGCGTCGGCTCCTACAAGGCGGCCGCCGAGCGCGCCGACACGACGGTAGGGTTCATCCGGAAGTGGGCGCGGGTCCACGACCTGCCGGAGTCCATCCGGCGGCACGTGGCGACCGGGTCGATTCCGCCGACCGCGGCGAAGCACATCGCCCGCCTCGGCGGCCGCGGCCGGTACCTGCTGGCGTGGGCGGTCCTCGACGCGGACCTGACAGTCCGTGAGGTCCGGGCCGTCGCCAGCGACGCGGCCGACGGCGACGTGGAGTCCGCCCTCCGCGACGCCGGGGTCGAGCCCGGCGAACTGTACCTCCAGCTCCCCACCGACGCCTACCTCTCGCTGCGGCGCGCCGCGGCGCTCGACGGGCGGACCCCGGGCGAGGTAGTCGCCGCGGCGCTCGACGACTACCTCGAGGAGTAGCGTCCGGCGACGAGGTGGGCAGCGGCGCGCCGTCGGAGGCTCTCGGAGCGATTCCCGACTACGAGAGGAGCGTCCGCCCAGTCTCGACGAGCACCTCGCCCGCCGTCAGCACGTCCGGCCAGTGGACCGTCTCGTCGGGGTAGTGGGCCTGCTCGATGCGGCCCGGGCCGAAGACGACGGCCGGCACGCCCGCCGCGACGAGGTAGCGGGCGTCGGTCCCGTAGGTCGCGCCGCGCGGCGTGGCGTCGAGTCCGCGAGCGTCCAGCGCCGCGCCGAGCGCCCGCACGACCGGCTCGTCGGCGTCGATCTCGGCGGGCTCGAACTGCACGGAGAAGCGCTCGAAGGTCGGCGGGTGGGTGGCGAGCCACTCGTCGGCGGCGACCACCTCGGCGAGTCGCTCGTCGAACGCCCGCTCCACCTCGGCGACCGTCTCGCCCGGCGCGACGCCGATGCGGAACTCCGCGTCCAGCCGGCCCGGGACGGTGCTGGCCCACGACCCGGCCTCGACGGTCCCGGCGACCACCGGCCACGGGACGGGGAAGTCGTCGTACAGCGGGTGGGTCACCGACTCCGCGCGCTCCGCTTCGAGGTCCTCGAAGGCGGCCCGGATGCGCTCGAAGTGCGGGAGCACGGACTCGCCGCGCCACGGCGTCGCCGCGTGGGCCGACCGGCCCGAGATGCGGAGCCGCTTCATCAGGACGCCCTCCGTGGCGACGACGGGGGTTAGGTCCGTCGGCTCGACGACGACGGCCGCGTCGGCGGGGCCGTCGCCGCGCTCGGAGTCGCTGTCGCGTCCTGGGTCGCCGTCGCGCTCGGGTTCGGCGTCACGCTCGGGGTCATCGCTGCCCTCCAGGTCGCCACCGCGCTCGAAAGGATAGGGGTTGTCGAGGGCCGCCGCGGCCGCGCCGACGCCGCCGTCCTCCTCGCCGGCGACGCTCTCGACGACGATGCGGCCGTCGAGGGACGTGGCGTCGTCGGAGTCGTCAGTATCGTCGGCGCGGTCGGCCAGCAGCCGCGCCGCGTAGACGCAGACACCGAGGCCCGCCTTCGTGTCGGCCGCGCCGCGGGCCGTCAGGTCGTCGCCGTCCCACGCTGGCTCGAAGGGGTCGGACGACCAGAGGTCCCGCTCGGCCGGCACCACGTCGGTGTGGGCGTTCAGCGTCAGCGTCGGGCC
Organism: uncultured Halobacteriales archaeon; assembly: GCA_964586205.1. Lineage (GTDB taxonomy): Archaea > Halobacteriota > Halobacteria > Halobacteriales > CAZPIG01 > CAZPIG01. Next base: position 1,866 of record CAZPIG010000200.1, read on the forward strand.
GGCCGCGGGGTCGCCCACCTCGAGGACGCCCGCGACGCTGGGGCGGTCGGCGACCGGAATCTCGCCCGCGTCGTCGGGGAAGGAGGGGTGGCCGGCGAGGCGCTCGGCGTCGGCGGTCCAGCGGTAGGTCTCGAAGCCCAGCGCGTCGAGGCGGTCCTCGACGACGGCCTGGGCGGCGGCCTCCTCGCCGGCGGTGGACTCGACGCGGAGCAGCCGCTCGACGAACTCCCGGAGGTCGTCGCCGTAGGCGTCCGCGAGAGACGGGGGCATGGGGACGACGAGTCGTCGAGTGGGCCTATAGCTTGTGCCGCGCCCCTCACAGATTCTCCCCCTGGTACGTCCCGTCGTAGCTGGTGGCGTGGTCCGCCGCGGCGAGGACGAACTGCGCGACGCGCGCGCCGGCCTCTAGCTCGATGGCGTGGTGGACTTCCAGCAGCCCCTCGCCGCGGCCCTCGTAGCCGGCGTCCCAGACGGCCGTGTTCACCATGCAGGAGTTGCGCATGAGCGACGACCGCGGCAGAACGAAGCCCACGTGTCCCTCGGGCACCCGCACGCGCTCGCCGTACCGGACGACGTAGCCGCCCGGGTCGAGGCGGTAGGTGGGGACGGACTCCCCTCCCGATTGGTCGGGCTCGACGGGCTCCCGCTCGCCGACCGTCTTGCCGTCGCGGGCGATGCGGCCGGCCTCGCGCTGGACGAGGACGGCCTCGAGGGTGAGGTCCACGCCGTTCGGCTGGACCTGCTCGGCGGTGGTCGGCGAGACGTGGTCGGCGACGAAGGTGCCCGGCCTGAACATACGCAGGTGGCCACCGCGCCCGACCGAAAGGCTTGCTATCGGAAGTGGGGCGTTCGGTTTGCGGTGACGCAATCCACCGTCGGGCGGGAATGAAAGGGGCGACGTGTTCGGCGAAGGCGGCCGAAGTAAGCACCGCAGGTGAGGGAGCGAAGCGACCGAACCGAGGAGCGCAGCGAGGTTTCCTCGAGGGCCAACGGCCCGAGCGGAGGCTCGGAGGACGAACGAAGTGAGTCCTCCGGTGTCCCCGAGCCGAACACGTCGGGGCTTTCGAGGTCACAGTGAGTGGCGCGAAGCGATACAAGAGCTCTCGAAAGCCCCCGGCCACTCGACCGCCCGCGGCGCTCGCGGGTCGCTTCGCTCCCCGCTCGCGCAGCCGAGGTCCGAGCGAAGCGAGGACCTCGCGCTCGTTGCGCGCTTCGGCGCTCACTCCGTTCGCGCCTCCAGTGCTTACTTCGTCCGGGACGGGTCGAGCGCCCGGCCCCTTTCATTCCCGGCGAGCGGAGCTCGCCGACGTTTCGCTCGCGAAACTCCCGCCCGACGGTGGTCAGACCCACAGTCTCTGGTCCACCTACTCCGGCCGCTCGATACGCCCGACGCTAGCCGTCTCGTGAATCTCGGAGTCGGGAGCGCGGACTACCTCCACCTCGGAGCCGGGACCGATGGTCACCTCGCCGCCCTCGACGGTCCCGGCGGTCGTGTGGGCGAGGTCGACCGTGGCCGCGCGCACGCGCTCGACTGTGAGACGACCGTCGTGGGCATCCAATCGGTCACCACCTCCGGCGCGCTCGACGGTCACCGACTCCGCGGTCACCTCGCCCACCGCCGAGTCCGCGTCGCCGAGAGTGAGCGACACCCGCTCGGCGTGTATCTCGTCGGCCTCGACGGCCCCGGTCACGGTCACGCCGTCGGCGCGCACCTCGTCGGCGGCGATTGCACCGTCGGCCTCGACCGAGTCCGCCGCGAGCGCGCCGAACCGCGCCGCGCCCTCGGTCGAGAGCGTGTCGACGCTCGTGGCTCCGTCGACGCGGGTCGCGCCGCTCAGGTCGGCCCGGTCCGCCCGGAGGTCCGCGACGACGTGTGTCTGGCCCGCCGCGTCGAGGCTGTCGGCCGCCACGTCGCCGCCGACGTGCGTCCGGCCGGCGGTCTCGATGCGGTCCGCGGCCACGTCGCCGCCGATACTCGTCGCGCCCGCGACGTGCACCCGACTCGCGCGCACGTCCCCCGCGACCTCGGTGTCGCCGGCGGCGTCGAACGACGGCGCGTCCACGCGGTCGAGCCGCGTCGGTCCACTGACGGCCATCCCGTCGTCTCCCGCTGTTCGCATGGTCGACCCCCACTTCCCCGCGGGGGTTCATCAAACCATGGGTTCGATGTGATTCTGTTGTGAGTTGAATGTGACCTCATCCGGCAGAGTTAAGGCGGTCGGTCCGGAATCGCGTCCTATGGCGAGGGAGATACGCATCACCATCGACGACGACGAGGTCTTCGAGCGACTCCGCCGGCGCAAGCGCCAGCTGGACCTCTCGTGGGAGGAGGCGCTCCGGCGGGGGCTCCGCGAGCGCGGGCGGCCCGGTGCGCACGTCTCGGTGAACGCGGGTGGCGCGACGCCGTTCGACCCGGACTTCGGCGAGCGCATAAAGCGCAGCGTCGCCCGGTCGCTCCAGGAGTCGCTAGCCGACCTCGGCGAGGGGTGGGCCCCCGAACCACACGAGCCGCCGGAGCCCGCCGAGCCCGCCGGCGACCGCGAGCTGGACGTGGAGATAGACCGCCTCGCGGAGGCCGAGGACGCCGTGCTCGGCTTCGACTTCCTCGACAGCGAGGGCGCGACGGTGCCGCTGCGGGTCGACCTCCGGACGACCGCGGACGGCCTCGAGGTGGACGTGGTGGCCGTCCGGCGCGGCAAGGGCACCGAGGGCACCAACGAGTTCGCGCAGGGCGACCGCAAGGCGGTGGCCAGCCGGCTGGCGGGCGGCGGGACCGCGACCCTGGAGGTGGGCCCGGGCGAGACGTACGCGGTCACCCCGGAGCTGTCGTGGGCACGCGACGGTGAGGACCGGCCGACGGTCTCTGAAGTCGATATCGCCGAGGTGCATCTAGAGGAGACGACAGCGGACACCGGGACCGCGAACGACGAGGCCGTGACGGGCGACCCGGGCGCACCGGACGAGGAAGCCACTGACGAGGGTGTCGACCACGTGGTCACGGGCGCGGACGACGATACCGGCGTGTAGGCTCGACGGCTCTGGGGTGTAGACTCGACGGCTCTGGGGTGTAGACTCGACGGCCTGGACGAGGTCGCCGTCCGGAGCACGCAATACTTGCGAAACTCCGGGCCCGCGCCCGGAGCGAACGCGCGGGATTTATCACCCGCGAGGCCCCAGTTCCGTCCGATATGGGACAGACGCTCACGGAAAAGATTCTCGACGACCACCTCGTCGAGGGCACCTTGGAGCCCGGCGAGGAGATCGGCGTCGAGATAGACCAGGTCCTGACACAGGACACGACGGGGACGATGGTCTGGCTGCAGTTCGAGGCGATGGACCTAGACGAGGTCCAGACGGAGCTGGCAGCCCAGTACTGCGACCACCAGACCTACCAGTTCGACTTCAAGAACACCGACG
>CAZPIG010000201.1:0-5281 GCA_964586205.1 uncultured Halobacteriales archaeon
GGCGACGCGGCTGCGGACGGCGGCGACGCGGCGGAGACCGTCGAGCGAGCCGCCGACGCGACCCTCGCCCCCACCGTCGAGGGGACGCTGGCCAGCTTAGAGCGCGCCCGGCGCATCAGGCAGACGGGCACCGTGGTGCTCGTGGCCGCCATCCTCGCGGTGACCTACTTCGGGCTCGGGTTCATCGACTTCGAGCTGAGCGAGATACTCGCCGGCGTCCCGCGGTTCCGGGAGTTCGTCGCCGCGTTCTTCCCGCCGAACTTCGAGGCGTTCACCATCTACACGAAGGACGGCGGCGTCACCGGCCCGGCGGCCGTCCTCGCCAGCTTCGCCGACCCCGGCCGAATCGTCGAGAGCCTGCTCTCGCCGCGGCTGACGCTCGTGAAGGCCAGCGTCGTGACGCTGCTGCTCGGCTTCCTCGGGACGGTGCTGGGCTTCGTCCCGGCGCTCCTGTTCGGCGTCCTCGGCAGCGAGCGGGTGACGCCGTTCCCGTTCAACTTCATCTTCCGCGGCGTCATGAGCGCCATCCGGGCCATCCCGGCCATCGTCTGGATATTCCTGTTCGTCCCGTTCGGGCCGCCGAGCAAGGCGACGGCGGTGCTGGCCATCGCCACGGACACGGTCGGCAACCTCGGGCGGCTGTTCACCGACGAGCTAGAGGAGATAGACGACGGCCCCATCGAGGCCATCACCTCGACCGGCGCGTCCCGGACCCAGACGGTGGGCTTCGGGATGTTGACCCAGGTGCTCGGCTCGTACGTCGCGTGGACGCTCTACATGATAGAGATAAACACCCGCATCGCCATCTCGCTCGGCGTCGTCGGCGCGGGCGGGCTCGGGCTCTACATCCGGAACCAGCAGGACCTCTTCCAGTTCCAGAACACCGCCGCGGGCATCGTGATGGTGTTCGTGGTCGTGCTGTCCATCGAGCTACTGTCCACGCGCATCCGCGCGCGGCTGCGGCCCGACGAGCACGACAGCAAGGGCTTCGTCGAGAGCCTGCGCGACCTCGGCAGCCCCGGCAAGTGGGTCGGCGTGAACGTCGACCGCGAGGAGTGAGCGGGCGCGCCCGCGCACCCGAACGCCCCTCACCCGACCCGTCATCCCCGCTCCGTAGGGCGATATAGCCGACCTCACCGCTCGATTCTGATTTTAATCGCTATTAGGATAGTATTTTATCCGGAGGGTCCTGTTAGGCCATCGTGCACCGACGCACGTTCCTGACGGCGCTGGCGGCCTCCTCCGGGGGGCTCGCCGCGGCCGTACGACCGACAGCAGCGGCGGACAGCCAGCTAGAGCCCGGCACGTGGTACGACGCGACGGTCACCGACCCGACCGACGGCGACACCCTCGACGTGGAGCTGGACAGCGACGGCACCGCGTTCAACGTCCGGGTCGTCGGCATCGACACGCCCGAGAAGTCCGGGTTCACGCGCTTCGACAAGACCGAGGAGTGGGAGGGCATCGAGGACCCCGCCCACCTGGAGACGTGGGGCAACGAGGCCACGACGTTCGCGCAGAACGAGCTCCCGGTCGGGACGGCCTGCCAGATAGCGCTCGACCCCGGGACCGAGGAGATAGACGAGTTCGACCGGCTGCTCGCGAAGGTCCGGTACGACCGGACCGGCGACGGCTCGATGGACACCGTCTACAACAAGTACGCGGTCGAGCAGGGCTACGCCCGCGTCTACAGCGCGAGCACGACCACCCACGACGAGTACTGGGCGGCCGAGGACGCCGCCCGCGACGCGGGCCGCGGGGTCTGGGGACAGAGCGACCCAAGCGCCACGCCCGAGGTGCGCGACGACGCCGTCGCCCAGACGTTCCACCCGCACACGTCGAGCGTGCGGACGACGAGCGGGGCCATCGCGGACTCGCGGGTGCCCGTCTGGGCGGCCAGCGAGGCGACCCAGCAGACGAACAGCGGCGCGGTGAGCTACGCCAGCGGCTCGGTCCCGCTCGTGGGCGTCGACGAGGCGAACAACCTCGCGCTGCTCGGCGGCCAGCCCATCCAGGAGGACCACGAGGAGGCGAGCGAGCACCTGGAGCACTTCGTGTTCGTGGCGAACCTGGTGGACCACCTCGCGGCCGACGGCCGCTCGGGGATGGTCCTCGTCGACGGCGGCCACCACCAGTTCGAGGGCGACCACGCCTGCTCGGCCGAGGACGTTGCCTTCTTCCAGCGCTATCTGGAGGGCCAGGGCATCGAGACGGCGGGCATCAACGACCTCGACACGACCGTCGGCCCGGCGCTGGCCGACGCGCGGGCGCTGATAGTCACCAGCCCGCAGGACCCGTTCGCGGCGAGCGAGGTCAGCGCCGTCGCGGACTTCGTCGCCAACGGCGGGGCGCTCGTCCTGATGGGCAGCGCGGGGTCGCCCGCGGGCGCGCGCTCGAACCTCGACGCGCTCGCGGCCGACCTCGGGTCGGACCTGCGGCTGAACGCCGACAGCGTGACCGACGCCGCGAACAACGTCGGCAGCGAGGCCCTGGTGACGACGACGAACCACAACGAGGCCGACTTCTCGCTGTGGGGGCCCTACTCCGGGACGGCCCAGGAGTACGTCGTCTCCATCTCGCAGGTCCAGCGCAACGCCGCGACCCTCGACGGCGAGTACGTGGACCTCGCCAACGACGGCGCGTCGAGCGTCGACCTGAGCGGCTGGACGATGGAGAACGAGGAAGGCCAGACGTACTCGTTCCCGAGCGGCTTCACGCTCGCGGCGGGCGACACGGTGCGGGTCCATACCGGGAGCGGGAGCGACTCCGGCAGCGACCTCTACTGGGGCGCGTCGTCGTTCCGCTGGGATACCGACGCCGACACCTGCACCGTCCGCGACGGCGACGGCGACGTCGCCGCCGACCACTCGTGGGAGGTCCCGGACGTGATAATCCCGACCGTCAGCCCGGACGGCGCGACGCTGAACGACGAGTACGTGGACTTCCGGAACGTCAGCGACGATACAGTCGACCTGACCGGCTGGACGGTCGAGGACGCGGCGGGCAACAGCTACGCGTTCCCGAGCGGCTTCTCGCTGGCGTCGGACGCCACGGTCCGGCTGCACTCCGGCGACGGCACGGACTCCGACACGGACCTCTACTGGGGTGGCTCGTTCGTCTGGAACAACGGCGGCGACACCGTATTCCTGTACGACGACGCCGGCAGTCTCGTCCAGTCCCGCGAGTACCCCGCGCCGTACAGCGTCTCCATCACGGACATCAGCCTCTCCGGCGACACGCTGAACGACGAGTACGTGGACGTGACCAACGACGGGAGCAGTATCCTCGACATGAGCGGCTTCGCCCTCGAGGACGCGGCCGGCAACGACTACGTCTTCCCGGACTCGTTCGGCCTCGGCGCGGGCGAGACGGTGCGGGTCCACACCGGCAGCGGCACCGACACCGGGACGGACCTCTACTGGGGTCAAGGGATTCCGGTCTGGAACAACGACGGCGACACGGCGCGCGTCTTCGACGACAACCGGGTGCTGGCCGCCGAGAAGCACTCCTCGGAGGTGGGCGGCGGCACCGACTCGACCATCAGCATCGCGACCATCCACGAGGACGGCGCGACGCTGAACGACGAGTACGTGGACTTCGAGAACACCGGTAGCAGCGACCGCGACCTGACGGGCTGGACGGTCGAGGACGACGCCGGGCACACCTACGCCTTCCCGGACGGCTTCACGCTGGCCGCGGGCGCGACGGTCCGGCTGCACTCGGGCGACGGGACCGATTCGAGCACGGACCTCTACTGGGGCGGCTCGTACATCTGGAACAACAGCGGCGACACGGTGTTCCTGTTCGAGGCCGACGGGACCCAGCACGCGAGCAAGTCGTACTGAGGGGTCTGGTTTCGGGAGACTGGCTCGCGGGTCCCTCTCCCTCTGTTCGCTCCCCGCGGCGTGGTGCTGTCGTCCTTGGGGTGCGGTAGTGTCGTCCTCCGGGTGTGGGGCTGTCGTGGTCACGGGACGGTAGCGGTGCGGTGGGGTCAGTGCTGCTCGCACGCGGGCGGTCACGGTTGCTGGGCGGGACGGTGCAGTGCGGTCAGTGTGGCTCGCCCGCGGACGGTCGCGGTTGCTGGGCGGGACGGTGCAGTGCGGTCAGTGTGGCTCGCCCGCGGACGGTCGCGGCTGGGCGGGAGCGGTGCCGTCGCCGACGGGTGAAAGCGGTGCAGTGCGGTCAGTGCAGTGCGGGCAGGCGGTCGCGGGCTGGGCGGGAGCGGTGCTGTCAGTGTGGCTCGGCAGCGAGCGGTCGCAGTGGCTGGACGGTGCGGAACGGTGCCATCGCCGACGGTCGGGAGCGGCACGGTCAGTGTGGCTCGATGGGAGCGGTCGCGGCTCCTGGAGTGACGCGATGCGGTGCGGTCAGTACGTCTCGGCGGCCCTCCGTCGCCCGTCGAGGGGGACGTCCCGGTCGCCCCCCGCTAGTCGGACCGCAGTCGCCGCTGTCACCCGTGACCCCGGACATTTACGTCGCTTCGACCCACGTCGTAGCACATGCGAGAGCACGCCCTCCCGATTGCCGTCGCGGCGGTCTCCGCCGCGATTGCGGCGTACAGCCTCCTCGTCGTCGGAAGCCTGCTCGTCGGCGTCGTCGCCGTCGTGGCGCTGGTATCGACCTACCGGCAGTACGCACGCGGCGACCGCGAGCGGGCGGCCGTCAACGCGGTGCTCTGGACCGTGCTGGGGGTCGCGTTCTGGAGCGGCAGCCTCGCGGCCATCGTCGCGGCCGCGGTCCTCGATATACTCGTCCTGCTCTACTGGCTGTTCCTCCGGGAGGGACGCGGGAGCGGCGGCCCCTCGCCGGGCGCGTCCTGACGGACGGGCGTAGAGCAGGCGGTGGAGTTCTGTCGGATGGAGCGGAGCTTCTGCCGTCGGATTGGGGCGGTGCTGTCGTCGGGCGGAGCGGAGCATCTACCGTCGGGCGGAGCGGTGCTGTCGTCGGGTGGGCCGGGGCGGGGCGGTTCGGGATGGCTCGATTGCCGTGGGTCGTTCCGGGGCGGTGCTGGGCGGGGCGGGTCAGGGTGGCTCGGTTGTGTCGCGCGTCGCCACGTAGCGGGGCGGCGCAGTGTGGTTCATGGTCACTCGGCCACGCGCGGTCGTCGTTGCTGGACGGCACGGTGTGATTCACGGTCGCTCGGCCACGCGCGGTCGTCGATCCCGAGCGGAGTGGCGCGGTCGCTGTCGTCGGGGCTCGACTACGAACGGTCGCCGTGGCGGAGCACAATCGCCATCACCGGTCCTCGCGAGCGGGCGCTGCTGCTCGGTAAGCGACGACG
>CAZPIG010000202.1:0-5273 GCA_964586205.1 uncultured Halobacteriales archaeon
GCCCCTTTCAGTCCCGCCCGACGGTGGTTTGACGGACTGGTCGAAGCTAACGTCGACACCCTTGACTAAGGGACTCCGGGCGGCTAGGGGCTCCGGAGTTCCGAACCGGATCGGAGTCCCGAATCGGGGTCGGAGCTGTTCAGTCCCGGTCGTATCTGGCCGAGCGCGGTCACGTTCGGCCCGTTGACGACCGTCACCGTCCGCCCGTCCCGGCGGACGCGGAAGGCGTCGGCGAACGGGCCGTCGGGGACGACCCACGTCGCGGGCCCGCGCTGCTCGGCGTCGTGGCCCCGGAGCACCTCGAGGTACGCCGCGCGGAACTGCCGGGCGTCGCGCTCGGTGGCCCACGCCGTCCGCCAGACGTAGCCGCCGGCCTCGCCGCGGTGGTACGGCACGAGCACGTCGTCGACCCAGCCATCCGACGCCGCGCTCGTGTAGTTGTAGGTGTCGAGCGGGCCGCGCTCGGGCCGCTCGAACGACCGCCACTCGATGGCGTCGATGCCGAAGCGCTCCCCCTGGTACCAGAACATGGCGTAGACGGTCGCCTCGCCCACGGTCTGGGTGCCGTCGACGCCCTGCCCGACGAACGTCTGCCAGCCGTTCCGGCTGTTGCTCTCGAAGCGAAGCGTCCGATTCCGCTGGCTGCTGGTCCCCGGATGGATGACGCGCGCGGTCGTCTCCGGCGGGTCCCCGTACAGGGCGTTCACGGCGTCCCACCCGCCGCGGGCGCGGACGGACGCGACGAACGGCGGGCCGTCCGAGTACGGGTGGTAGACGGCGGCGTGGAGGCCGCGGTTGACCTCGACGTCCTCGGGGTCCGGCGCGGACGCGACGCAGTTCCACGTCCCGCTGCGACACCGCTGGGCGTACCGCGCCTCGACGTAGGCCGCCCCGCCCTCGACGAGGCCGTCGGCCGCGAGGCGGGGGTCGTGGAGCCGCGGGTCGAAGCGGTCCTCGCGGAGGTCGAAGTGCTGGTCCTGGAGGGCGTGGACCAGCTCGTGGACCAGCGTCGCGTTGTCGACGACCGGGTTCGCCGCCGACTCGGTCACCACGACGATGCGGTCGCGCTGGGGGGAGTAGAAGCCGAGGACGGCCCCGCTGGTGAGGTTGCGGAACGAATCGAGGACGTTCGAGTCCTCGCCGTCGACGAACAGCGCCTCCCAGACCTGGTTGCGCCACGCCACCACGTCGGGCGGCGGTGGCTGGCCGGCGACCGCGCCCGACAGCGCCGAGCGCGGCACCACGTCCACCGGGACCTCCTGCTCGAACTCGAGGCGGCGGATGTACTCGACGCGGGCCATGCTCCGGGCGACCAGCGCGTCCATCTCGGACTGCGAGAGCCCGTCCGTCTGGTCGACGTCGATGGGGTCGTCGTACCAGTAGCCCGCCTCCCACCCGAGCACGTCGCTCTCGGGGTCCTCGCGCTGTCCGGTCCGGGACTGTTCAGTCGCCGTCCGGGGCTGTCCGGTCGTGGCCGGCGACTGCTCGGTCGAGGAGTCGGTTCCGGCCGCGGACCCGTTCTGGGCGGCCTGCGCGGTCCCGTCGGCCTGCACGGCCTCGCCGTCGGTCTGCGCGGCTTCGTCGTCGGCGTTCGCGGCCCCGTCGTCGGCTCCGACGGGGCCGTTCGTCGCGGCCGTCGCGGGGTCGTCGACGGCCCCGAACGCCGGGTTCGACGGTCCCGGATTCGACGCTCCGCCGGCGACCGGAGCGACGCCCGCGACGGCGACGACGGCCACGGCTACGACGGTCGCTACAGTTCGGCGCTCCATAGGCGGACCGCGGCCGTACGGGACTTTGTTATGCAGTGGCAGTCTCGGGTAGCGCCGGGTTTCTCGCGGTAACCCCGGCTTGCCAGCGACCGCCGGCTCCACGTCCCTTTGCTTGCTGTCGGTTCTGGCCGTCGGGTCCCGGCGACGTGTCACGAGAGCGTGTTGGCGAGCGGGTGCTCGACGACCACTCGTCGGGGGAACGCGAGTAGTGATACCCGCGAAAGCGCGAGCGTTCGGCGACGCGAAAGGGTGGGTGGACGCGAGCGGACGAAAGGGGGGAGCGGTGGACGCGAGCGAGTGCGGCGCGAGCGGACGAAAGGGGGGGGGGGGTGGACGCGAGCGGTGGACACCGACCCGGAAGCGGGTGGGAGCCGGGGGTGGGGTGACCGCCGCGCGGCGGTCGGGTGGTGGACAGCGAGTGGGTGACCTGCCGTCGTACCGGCCTCCGGCGTGAAAGCGCCGTCGACCGGCAGTAGTTGGTAGTCCCGCTTTCGTTCATAAAACTAAGGGAATCCCGCTGTGGACCGGTCGGCACCCCCACCGTCAGCCCCACCGGCGACCGACTGCGAGGAGGCCGGCGGCGAGGGCGACGACGGCGACGAGCGCGGCCACGTCCAGTGGGTCGACGCCCGAGAGACCGGGCGACCCGCCCGGCCGCTCGGTCGTCCCGTTCGGGTAGACGACCCGCGTCGTCGGACCCACCGCGTCGTCGATGAACGCCGGCGGGGCCGCGCCGTGGTCCGCGCCGGGGGCCGAGCCCACCGGCGTGGCGAAGCGGTCCACCCACGCCACGTCGCCGGTGCGGTCGAGCGCGTAGGTCCGGTTCACCTGGGTCCCCACGTACACGCGCTCGCCGATGGCCGGCGGCGCGACCACGGTCAGGCCGACGCGGGTGCGCCACCGCACCGCGCCGTCGCGGACGCCGACGACGGCGTCCGGCGTGACGGCGTAGACCCACCCGTCGGCTGCTTCGGACGTGCCGTCGGCTGCTTCGGAGCCGCCGCCGGCTGCTTCGGACGCGCCATTGGCCGTTTCGGACGTGCCGTCGGCTGGCCCCGGCGCAGGTGCGACCGCCAGCGCGTCCACGGACGCGCGCCACGCCACAGCCCCGTCGCGGATGCGGACCACCGCCCCATCGTAGGTGCCGACCACGGCCCCGCCGGCGGCGGGCGACAGCCCGGACACCTCGCCGGTGCGGACCCGCCACAGGCGGTCGCCGCCGTCGAGGGCGCGAACCGCGCCCCCGGACGCGACGAGGACGTGGCCGCCGGCCGCCGCGAGCGCGCGGACGTGGTCGTCCAGCGGGACCCGCCACGCGACGTCGCCCGCCGCGTCCAGCGCGACGAGGCGGGCTGCCTCGCCCCGGCCGACCCCCACGACGACCCGGTCGCCGACCGCGACCGGACCGGCGACCGCCGGGCCGTCGAGCGCGGTCGTCCACTGCGTCGCGCCGTCGGCGACCCCGAGCGCGGCCACGCCCGCCGGCCCGGCGACGTAGACGGTCCCCGCGGTGGCCGTGGCCCCGTAGCGGCCCGGCCGGTCGCCCACGTCGGCGTCCCAGATACGCTCGCCGGTGTCGGCGTCGGCCGCCACCACCCGGCCGTCGACGGTCGGCACGACGACCGCGCCCCGGTGGACGGTCGGCCGGTCGATGGCCTCGCCCTCGATGCCGTGGCTCCAGACCACGGAGCCGTCGCCCTCCAGCGAGTAGACGTAGCCGGCCCCGCCGGCGAGGTAGAGGCCGCCGTCGGGGCCGAGCGCGGGCGACCGGTAGGCGATGCTGGGGTAGTGGGCGGCCGACCCGCCCGCGAGGACCAGCGCACAGACGAGGGCCGCTACGCCGACGGTCGCCACGCGTCGCATGCCTCCGGCCTCGGTTGCTGGCGTAATGAGGGTTGTGACAGTGGCGAGGCTGCATCGGAGATGACCTCGTGTGGAGTTGGGGAAGTCGAAAGAGGCGGCGTCCTCGCGAGCGACGTAGGCGGAACCGGAAGCGCACGCCGAGGACCGGTAGCTTTGACTACCGCCGGTACCGACCGACGGCAGTGTCGCGCCGTCGCCTCTTCGGGTCGCTCTGCTCGCTGGTGCTGCTGGTCAACCTCGCCCGCGTCGTGTTCGCCCCGCTGCTGGAGCCGCTTCGGGCGGCGTTCCAACTCGACCCCGCCGCGGCCGGCTTGCTGGCCAGCCTCGCGTGGGTCGGCAGCGCCCTGCCGCGGCTCCCGGTCGGCTACCTCCTGACGCGGGTCCCCCGCCACTCCGTCGTCGCGACTGCCGGGGCAGTGCTGGCCGGCTCGGCGGCGCTCGCGTCGGTCGCCGGCTCGTTCCGCGCGCTGGCCGTCGCCGCGCTGCTGATGGGGCTGTCCAGCGGCGCGTACTTCATCGCGGCCAATCCGCTGATAAGCGAGCTGTTCCCCCGCCGCGTCGGCCGGGCCGTGGGCGTCCACGGCACCGCGAGCCAGCTAGCGGCCGTGGGCGCGGCCCCGTTCGTCACGGGCGTCCTCCTCGTCTCCGACTGGCGGCTCGCCTTCCGGCTCGTGTCGGTCGCGGCCGTCCTCGCGACGGTGGCGTTCGTCGCGCTCGCGCGGCGGACCGACCTCCCCGACGCCGGCGCGGCGGACCGGCGCTTCCTCGCGGCCGCGCGCGGGCAGTGGCGGCTGGTCGTCACCGGCGTCGCCGTCATCGGGGCCACCGGCTTCGCGTGGAACGGCGTGTTCAACTTCTACGTGACCTACCTCGGCGCGTCCCGCCAGATAGCGGAGCCCGCGGCCCGCCAGCTACTGACCGTGGTCTTCGCCGCGGGCGTGCCGGCGTTCTGGGTGACCGGCCGGCTGGCCGACCGGGTACCCTACGTCCCGCTGCTGCTGGCCGTCCTCGGCGGCTTCGTCGCCAGCCTGCTCGCGCTGACCGCGGCCGCGAGCACGCTGACCCTCGTCGCCGCCTCGGCGGCCATCGGCTACGTCGCCCACAGCACCTTCCCCGCCATCGACACCTACCTGCTGGACTCGCTGCCGGACGCCCACCGCGCGAGCGCGTACTCGGTGTACAGCGCCGGGATGATGCTCTCGATGGCCCCCGGCGGGTGGGCGGTGGGGACGCTCCGGGAGCGCGGGATGGCGTTCGGGGACATCTTCCACCTGTTCGCGGCGGTGTTGACGGGGATTCTGGTGGTGCTGGTGGTGCTGTACCTGGGTGGGATGCTGCCGGAGGAGGGGCGAAAGATAAATAATGAGGAAATGGAGTAACGGGAACTCTTATTCTGCGTTGTAGCCGTGCTCGAAAGCGGAACGATAGCTGAGTTTACCGACGCTGGTTCATTAGCCTCCAACAGGCGAGAAATCCTGCTGCTAACCGACCTACTGCCGATTGTGGTCTTAGAGCGGCATATAAAACCATCGACTGAAATTCCCCCCTTACGAGTATCAAAATCCGCCAGCTCACTTTTTCAAACAGGGGTTTTAGGAGTAAGTAAACAGAACCCGACACATCGCCACCATTTATAAACTC
>CAZPIG010000203.1:0-5271 GCA_964586205.1 uncultured Halobacteriales archaeon
GGCGCGACCGAAGGGAGCGCCGCGACCCGCGCGAGCGGCGAAGCCGCGAGCGCCGCGGGAGCCGAGAACGTCGGGGCTTTCGAGGCCACTGTGAGACGAGTGAAGCGACACACTGGTCCTCGAAAGCCCCCGGTCGCTGGACTCGGGGGCCTCGCTGTGCTCCTCGCCTCACTCCCTCGCTTCGCTCGGTCGCTCGGCTGCGGTGCTTACGTCGGCCGCCTTCGTCCAGCGACCGGCCCCTTTCAGTCCCACCCCACGGTGGTTTGCGGAGGCAGCCTATCTCACCCCTAGACGCCACCCTTTTCGCCCCCGACCTTCGACCACCGCCTATGAGCGACGAGGACCGCGCCGCAGACGCCCACGACCCCGCCACGGACGCGACGGAGCGTACCGGGGACGCCATCGACCGCGCCGTAGACGCCATCGAGCGCGGCGACCTCGTAGTCTACCCGACCGAGACCGTCTACGGCCTCGGGGCGGACGCCCTCTCCCCCGAGGCCGTCGAGCGCGTCTTCGCCGCGAAGCGCCGCGACCGCGACGACCCCATCTCGCTGGCCGTGCCGGACGTGGACGACGCGCTGGAGTACGTCCGCGCGGACGAACGCGAGGAGGGGTTCCTTCGCTCGTTCCTCCCCGGGCCCGTGACGGTGGTCTGCGAGCGCCGCGAGAGCGTGCCGGACGCGCTGACCGCCGGCCGCGACCGCGTGGGCGTCCGCGTGCCGGACCACGACCTCGCGGCCGACCTGCTCGCCCGGACCGGCCCGCTGACCGCGACGAGCGCGAACGTCAGCGGCGAGCCGTCGGCCCGGCGGGTGGCGGACCTCTCGGCCGCCATCCGCGAGGCGGCCGCGGTCGTCGTGGACGGCGGCGAGACGGGTGGCACCGCGAGCACCGTCGTGGACGTGGCCGCCGGCGAGGTCATCCGTCGGGGGGCGCTCGACGACGACGTGGAGCGGTGGCTCGACGAGCACCCCGGGTGACCTGCCGACGGTCGCGCTCCCTTCGGCGGAGCACCCTTCATCCACCCAACAGCGACCGCAGCGACCGCGTCCGGACGCCGCACTCCCCGCGGTACTCGCAGGCCTCGCACTTCGCTTCGTTGTCCGTCCGTCGCGGCGGCCCCTCCATGCTCCGGACCGTCCGGAGCGCCCGCTTGTAGGCCGCCCGGTGGTGCACCGTCAGCGACACCTCGCGGACCACGCCGTGAGCGGGGTACTCCACGAACGCGCGCTCTATGGGCCGCTCCGCCTCGTTGGCGAGCGCCTTCGCCGCCGCGACCGCCCGGACCGACTGGGGCTCCCAGACGCCCTCCTCGGGCGGCGCGCCGGGGGAGACGAGCGACGGCGCGGGCGGGTCGAGCGCGAGGACCTTGTGGACGACGCCGCGGCAGTCCCGGCCCGCCACCAGCGCCCGCCGGCGGTCCGGGTCGACCAGCTCCGGCCACGCGCCCGGGAAGCGCCCGCGCGCCCGCCGGAGGTTCGCCCGGAGCCGCTCGGGCGGGGCGGCGGTCGGGCGGTCGCGCAGGGCCGCGGCGTCCGCCGCCAGCAGCGCGGGGTACTCGAACGCGAGGGCGCGGACGGATTCGACGCCCTCCGGCGGCCCGTCGTCGTGGCGGCGGGCGTAGTAGAGCTTCCGGGGACAGTAGGCCGCGAGCGCGACCTCGTGGAACGGGACGAGCGACACGGGGGGAGGTGGTCCCGCGATGACTTCTAAACGTTCGTGTGGCGGCCAGTGGGCGGTCGGGGAAGTCGGTAGGCCGCACGTACCGCCCCGCGACGACCGGCCTACCGCCGCGCGACGACTGGCCTACCGCCGCGCGACGACCGCACTACCGCTCGCGAGGTCCAGCTTACCACCCTGCGACGACCGGCCTACCGGTCCGAGACGACCGGCCTACCGTCCCGCAACGACCGTCGCCCGCGGCCGCACGCCCGACAGTCGCCATCCCGGGCGGACCGGCCGGCTCGGGGGCCGAACCACCGATTCCCCCGCGTGGAGACCGCCCGCGGGCGAAGCGGTGCGCGCCACAAGAACTCCGTAATAGATAAGGCATCTACGGGACGAGTATGACGGAAAATCACATGATGGGGACCGAATTCGTACTTCGTGCGGCCCTCGAGGGCGGGGTCGTCCCGCTGCAGAGCGGCGGCGGCATCATCCCGACCGGGTCGCGCGTGAACGTGTTCCGGGAGATATTCACGGTCTTTCTGGTCCTCGGGACGGTGGTGGGCGTGGTCGTCATCGGCTACGCCCTCTACAACGCCTACAAGTACCGGGACGGCGACGGCGACGGCGTCGACGCCGACGTCGACCGGCCCGAACTGGGCGAGATACCGCGCGGCGGCGGGGGCGGCCGGAAGCTGGCCCTGTCGTTCACGCTGAGCGCGGTCATCGTGCTCTCGCTCATCCTCTGGACCTACGGGACGCTCCTGTACGTCGAGCAGGACTCGCCCGTCGACAACCGCGAGGACGCCATCACCGTGGACGTGGAGGGCTACCAGTTCGGCTGGGCGTTCCGGTACCCCAACGGCCTCGAGCTCAACGGGGAGTTCCGGGTCCCGGTCGACACGCCCGTCAGGCTCAACGTCACCTCGCGGGACACCTTCCACAACTTCGGGATACCGTCGTTGCGGGCGAAGACCGACGCCATCCCGGGCCAGGCCACGACCACGTGGCTGCTGGCCGAGGAGCCGGGCAACCACACCGCGAAGTGCTTCGAGCTCTGCGGTCCCGGCCACTCCCAGATGACCGCCGAGGTCATCGTGATGCCGGAGGAGGAGTACCGCGACTGGTACGAATCGACGAACGCGACGGAGGGGAGCTGATACCACATGACGGACGACGACACCACACGGACGGCATCGGACGGCGAGCAGTCCGGCACGGCGAGTGAGGAGTCGCTGCCCCACGGTGGTCGTGCGGCGACCGACGGCGGCCAGCCCGAGGCCGACGGCGGCCACGCGGCGCTGCCCGGCGAGACGGACCACGGCCACGACTTCCCGCCGCTCGGGTCGGTCAAGCGGTGGTTCATCACCACGAACCACAAGGACGTCGGCATCCTCTACACGGTCACGTCGCTGTTCTTCCTCGTGTTCGGCGGCGCGCTCGCGCTGCTGTTCCGGACGCAGCTCTGGACGCCCGGCGCGGGGCCGATGTCCGGGATGGGCTACAACCAGGCGGTGACGGCCCACGGCCTGCTGATGGTGTTCTGGTTCATCTCCCCCTTCGCGTTCGGCTTCGCCAACTACGTCGTCCCGCTGCAGTTGGGGGCGAAGGACCTCGCGTTCCCGCGGCTGAACGCCCTCTCCTACTGGCTGTACCTGTTCTCGGGCGTGCTCTTTCTGATATCGTTCTTCCAGGGCGGCACCTTCGCGGGCGGGTGGACGATGTACGCCCCGCTGAACGTCCCCACCTACACGCCGTCGGTCGGCGGGACGACGGCCATCCTCGCGCTGACGCTGTTCGTCATCTCGGTGACGGCCTCGTCGGTGAACTTCCTGACGACGATGCACCGCATGCGTGCGGAGGGGCTGACCCTCGCGCGGATGCCGCTGTTCTCGTCGTCCATCCTCCTGACGGTGTGGATGATGCTGTTCGCGTTCGCGGCGCTGCTGGCGGCGCTGATCATCCTCTCCTCGGACCGCATCCTCGGCACGCTCTACTTCAGCGCGAGGGAGAGCGGGTCGCTGCTCTGGGCGCACCTGTTCTGGTTCTTCGGCCACCCCGAGGTCTACATCGTCTTCTTCCCCGCGCTGGGGATGATGGCCGAGATATTCCAGACCTTCACCGGCCGGCGGCTGGTCGGCCGCAAGTGGTTCGTCCTCTCGATGGCGCTGGTCGCGCTCCAGAGCTTCCTGGTGTGGATGCACCACATGTTCCTGACGGGCATCAACCTCCCCATCAAGACGCTGTTCATGATAACGACCATCGGCATCTCGCTGCCGTTCGACCTGATGATGTTCGCGCTCATCTACACGATGATAAAGGGCCGCATCCGGTTCAAGACGCCCTTCCTGTTCGCGCTGGGGTCGGTCATCCTCTTCATCGTCGGCGGCATCACCGGCGTCTTCCTCGGCGCGGTCGTCCTGGACTACGAGCTACGGGGGACCTACTGGGTCGTCGCGCACTTCCACTACGTGATGGTCGGCGGCGCGACGGCGATGTTCGGCGGCCTCTACTACTGGTACCCGAAGATGACGGGACGGATGTACGACGAGCTCCTCGGGAAGGTCCACTTCGCGATGTACTTCGTCGGCTTCAACGTCCTCTACTTCTCGATGTTCGTGGCGTGGCAGACGCCGCGGCGGGTGTTCAACTACGACCCCGCGTACGTCCCGTGGCACCGCCTCGCGACGGTCGGCGGCTTCCTGCTCGGGGCGTCGTTCCTCGTGATGTTCTACAACCTCTACCGGAGCCTCTCGACGGGCGAGGAGGTGGGCGACGACCCGTGGGCGTTCGTCACCTCCGCGGAGTGGGCCGTCTCCTCGCCGCCGCCCCTGGAGAACTTCCCCGGCCTGCCCTCCTACGCCGGCGGGAAGCTCAGCTTCGACGGCGGCGAGACGGCCGCCGACGGTGCTGGAGCGGCCGCGGACGGCGGTGCGGCTGCGACCGATGGCGGCGAGGCTGCGACGGACGGCGGCGTCGCGCACGCGGACGCCAGTGGCCGCGCAGACGCCCACGACGACCACGAGCACGCGAGCCACGCGAGCCCGTGGCCCTTCGCCATCTCGCTGTCGGCGTTCGTCGTGTTCATCGGGCTGTCGGGCATCAACAGCGACACCATCCGCGTCCTCGTCGGCGGCGGGGCCGCCGAGGGCGCGACCATCGGCCTGCCCTACGTCGGGCTGCTCGGCCTCGGTCTGGTGATGGGGGCGTACTCGCTCGTTGGCCTGGGCCGCGAGCACTTCGTCCCGCCCGAGGACCCGCTGGGCGAGCAGTGGCCGTTCGAGGGCCTCGACATGACGAAGGTGGGCGTCTGGATATTCCTCGCCTCGGACGTCGTGCTGTTCGGGGCGTTCATCGGCTCGTACGTGTTCATCCGGTTCGCCCACGGCTGGCAGGCGTGGGAGGTCGTCCCGCACAACTCCCTGCCCGGGCTGATAAACACGTACCTACTGTTGACCAGCAGCTTCGCGGTCGTGCTCGCGCTCGTCGCCGCCGAGAAGGAGAGCACGCGCGGGCTGGTCGCCAGCCTGTCGGTGACGTTCCTGCTCGGCGTGGGCTTCCTCTACAACAAGGCCATCGAGTGGGAGGAGCTGTTCCACGAGGGGA
>CAZPIG010000204.1:0-3015 GCA_964586205.1 uncultured Halobacteriales archaeon
TCGAGCTCACCGCCGACCACGTCGCCCACCGCGAGGCGGTCCGCGAGTTCTGCGAGGCGGAGGTCGAGCCCCGCATCGCGGACTACGAGGAGCGCGGCACGTTCCCCGAGGACCTCGTCCGCCGGCTCGGCGAGGTCGGGCTGACCGGCGTCCCCTTCCCGGACGCGGTCGGGGGCGCGGGCCGGGACTACCGCGCGTTCGCCGTCACCGTCGAGGAGCTGGCGCGGTCGTGGAAGCTGCTCGCGGGCCACGTCAACATCGCCTGCGGGCTCGTCGGCTACCCCATCCACGAGTGGGGCACCGACCGCCAGCGCGAGGCGTGGCTGGAGCCCATCTGCACCGGCGAGACCATCCCCGCGCTGGCGCTCACCGAGCCCGAGGCGGGCAGCGACGCCGCGTCCATCGGGACGACCGCCGAGCGCGACGGCGACGAGTGGGTGATAGACGGCCACAAGTGGTGGACCACGCACGGCTCGGTCGCCGACCTCGTGGTAGTGGCGGCGCGGACCGGTGGCGGTGGCGAGGAAAGCGGTAGCGAAGACACCGGTGACGGGGCGAGTGATACCGAAGACAGCGGCGGCGCGGTCAGCCTCCTCGGCGTGCCGGACCCCCGCGAGCGCGACGGTTTCGAGGTCGTCCGGGACATCGACTGCATGGAGGGCGAGACGGCCGTCGAGAGCGAGCTCCGCTTTTCCGGCGTCCGCGTCCCGGCCGAGAACGTCGTCGGCGAGGTGGGTCGCGGCTTCCGCTACGTCATGGAGGCCCTCGACGTGGGGCGGCTCGGGACGGCCGCCCAGGGCGTCGGGCTGGCCCAGGGCGCGCTCGACGCGGCGACGGACTTCGCCGACGAGCGCGAGCAGTTCGGCCGGCCCATCCGGGAGTTCCAGGGCGTGGGGTTCAAGCTCGCCGACATGTTCACGGCGACGGAGGCCGCGCGCCTGCTCACTCTCCGGGCGGCCGACCGCAAGGACCGCGGCGAGCGCATCACCACGGAGGCGGCGATGGCGAAGACCTTCGCGACCGACGTGGCGATGGAGGGCACGACCGAGGCGGTCCAGGTGCTCGGCGCGCGCGGCTACTCGACGGACTACCCGGTCGAGCGGTACATGCGCGAGGCGAAAGGGACCCAGATATACGACGGGACGAACGAGATAAATCGACAGGTGGTGCTCGATGGACTGTACGAGTGAGGGCGCGGCGGGCGTGGTCGTGCCGGGAAGCAGCGAGCGACACACCGGACGGGCCGGAGCCGGACGGTCTGAGGACGGACGGTCCGGAGACCGACGGTCCCGGGAGGACGTCCATCCATGACCGTCGCCCCCGAGGTGGACCTAAGCGGTCAGGTCGCCGTCGTGACCGGCGGGTCGTCCGGCATCGGGCGAGCCATCGCCGAGGCGTACGCCCGCGCCGGAGCGGACGTGGTTCCGACGGCGCGGACGCCGGAGGACGTCGAAGCGGCCGCCGAGGCGGTTCGCGCGGCCGGCGGCGAGTCGCTGGCCGTGACGACCGACGTGGCCGACCCGTCCGAGGTCGCCGCGCTGTTCGAGGCGGTGGCGGCGGAGTTCGGCGGCGTCGACGTGCTCGTCAACGCCGCCGGGGTCAATCCGATGTCCGGCCTCGGGACGCCCGACCGCGTGGCCCCGGAGGACTTCGCGGACGTGGTGGGCGTGAACCTCCACGGCGCGTACACCTGCGCGCGCGAGGCGGGGCCGTTCCTCCGCGAATCCGGTGGGTCGGGTGGAGCGGGTGCTGGCGGAGCGGTGATCAACGTCGCCAGCGTCTCCGGCCTCGTGGGCTTCAAGCGCCAGCACCCCTACACCGCCTCGAAGCACGGGCTGGTCGGGCTGACCAAGAGCCTCGCGCTGGACTGGGCTCCGGACGTGCGCGTCAACTGCATCGCGCCGGGGTTCGTCGAGACGCCGCTGACGGAGCCGGTGCGCGAGGACGAGGAGCTGTACGAGTCGCTCGTCGACGACACGCCGATGGGACGGTTCGCGGAGCCCGCGGAAGTCGCCGGGCCCGCGCTGTTCCTCGCGAGCGACCACGCGTCGTTCGTCACGGGGGCGTGTCTGGTCGTGGACGGCGGGTGGACGTCGAAGTGAGGACACCGGACG
This sequence comes from uncultured Halobacteriales archaeon, assembly GCA_964586205.1. Lineage (GTDB taxonomy): Archaea > Halobacteriota > Halobacteria > Halobacteriales > CAZPIG01 > CAZPIG01. Next base: position 2,115 of record CAZPIG010000204.1, read on the forward strand.
ACGGGGAGACAGGCCCAGCAGTCGAGGGAGAAATACTGATAGCCGGGGGCGCTCATCACCGCCCATGGTCGACGCCGACTTCTCGCTGGCGGACGGACGCGCGACGGTCGAGCTACAGCGCCCGGAGGCGCTGAACGCGGTCGACCTCGAAACCAAGCGCGCCATCGTCGACCAGCTACGGGACTGGAAGGGCGACGGGAGGGTCCGCGCGGTCCTCGTCCGCAGCGAGGGCGAGGCGTTCTGCGCCGGCGGGGACGTCCACGAGGTCCGCGAGCACGACTACGCCCTCCGACCGTTCACCGAGAGCTGGGCCGAGCTGTTCGACGAGATGACCTCGCTCGACGTGCCCACGGTCGCCCGCGTGGACGGCTACGCGCTCGGCGGCGGCTTCGACCTCGTGCTGCACACCGACATCGCCATCGCCGCCGCGGACGCCCACCTCGCACAGCCCGAGGTCGGGCTGGGCATCGTCAACCACTTCTCGCCGCCCCGGCTGGTGGCCAGCCTCGGCCGCCAGACTGCCACGGACCTGCTGCTGACCGGCCGGGCGCTGACCGGCCGCGAGGCCGACCGGGCGGGGCTGGTCGCGCGGAGTGTCGAAGCGGAGGCGCTGGACGACGAGGTGGACGCAGTCGTAGAGGCCCTGCTGGAGAAGAGCCCCCGCGTCCTCCAGAAGCTGAAGGCGGGGCTGTGGACGACCCAGGACATGTCCCCGAGCGCGGCCGAGTCCCACCTCGAGTCGGTCGCCCTGGAGGCGGCCAGGGAGGACCCCGACTATCGGGAGGGCGTCGCGGCGCAGCTAGAGGACCGCGAGCCGGAGTGGGAGTAGCCGGTGGAGTCGTTGTCGGCGTGGTCGTAGTCTACGGTGCGGTCGTCAGTGTCGTCGCGGTCGGAGTGGTCG
>CAZPIG010000204.1:3115-5240 GCA_964586205.1 uncultured Halobacteriales archaeon
GCGGTCGTCAGTGTCGTCGCGGTCGGAGTGGTCGTCGTTGCGGTCGCGGTCCGGGCGGTCGCGGTCCTCGGTGTCGTCGCTGTCACGGCAGGAGCGGCCGGAGCGGAGGCGGTCGTCGGTGAAGTCCTCGGCGCGGGCATCGCGAGCGGGGTCGAGGCGGTCGTCGGGGTCGTGACCGGAAGACCGATTCGAGAGACACCGCCCCACGAGCGTCCCACCCCCACCTCGACCGCAGACCATCCGCCGACGAAACCACACCCCACCGCCGCCACCGATACTTATAGGTTCGTCCCGACACCGGATGGGTACCATGCAGGTGGGAATCGGGCTCCCCAACACGCTGGCGGGAGTGGACCGGGAGCTCACCCTCGAGTGGGCGCGCGCGGCGGACGCGGGCCCGTTCACGAGCCTCGGGGCCTTCGACCGGCTCCAGTACCACAGCACCGACCCCATGACGACGCTCGCGGCCTGCGCCGGCGTGACCGAAACCGTCGAGCTGGCGACCTCCATCGTGAGCGGCCCCATCCGCAGCACCGCGATGCTCGCGAAGAAGGCCGCGACCGTGGACGTGCTCTCCGACGGACGGTTCACCCTCGGCGTCGCGCTGGGGGCGCGCCGGGACGACTACGAGGCCGCCGGCTGCGGCGTCGAGGGCTGCGCGCTCTCGGACTTCGAGGGACGGGGCCGGCGCTTCTCGCGCCAGCTAGACGAGCTACGGACCCACTGGGCCGACGACGAGGTGGGGCCGGAGCCGGTCCGCGACGGCGGCCCCCGGCTGCTCGTCGGCGGCGACAGCGACCCCACCTTCCAGCGGGTCGGCCGGTACGCCGACGGCTACGTCCACGGCGGCGGCCCGCCGCGGGCGTTCGAGCGCCAGGCCGACCGCGCCCGCGCGGCGTGGTCGGAGTCCGGCCGCCCCGGCGGTCCCGCCCTCTGGGGCCACGGCTACTTCGCTCTCGGCGAGGACGCCGCGGAGCGCGGCCGGGAGTACCTGCTGGACTACTACTCCTTCACCGGGCCGTTCGCCGAGCGCATCGCCGAGGGGCTGCTCACGACGCCCCAGGAGGTCGTGCAGTTCGCCAGGGGCTACGAGGAGGCGGGCTGCGAGGAGCTACTGCTGTTCCCGACCGTCCCGGGCATGGAGCAGTACGACCGCCTCGAAGCCGTCGTCGGCGACGAGTGGGCCGGCTGATGGACCTGACGGTCATCGGGGGCGGCCCCGGCGGGCTGTACGCGGCGCTGCTCGTCAGCAAGGAGCACCCGGACTGGGACGTGACGGTGTACGAGCGCGACCCGGCCGACAACACCTACGGCTGGGGCGTGGTGTTCTCCGACGCGACCCTCTCGAACCTGAAGGAGGCCGACGCCCCCAGCCACGAGGCCATCACGGACGCCTTCGCGCGGTGGGACCCCATCGACACCTACGTCGGCGGCGAGTACTTCCGCTGCGGCGGCCACGGCTTCGCCGGCATCATGCGCGCGGACCTGCTCGCCATCCTCCAGGACCGCTGCCGCGAGGTGGGCGTGGACCTGCAGTTCGACCACACCGTCGAGGACCCCGAGGAGTACCGCGAGGAGTGCGACGTGCTCGTGGGGGCCGACGGCCTCGACAGCACCGTCCGCGACCGCTACGAGGAGCAGTTCCGCCCGAGCGTCGAGTACGGGGACGCGAAGTTCGTCTGGCTCGGGACGGACAAGCCCTTCGACGTGTTCACGTTCGTCTTCCGGGAGAACGAGCACGGCCTCTGGCGGGTCCACGCCTACCCGGGCCGCAAGAGCACCTTCATCGTCGAGTGCACCGAGGAGACGTGGCGTGCGGCAGGAATGGACGAGAAGGGCGAGGACGAGGCCATCGCGTACTTCGAGGACCTCTTCGCCGACCACCTCGGCGACCACGGCCTGGAGGCCAAGCTCTACCAGTGGCGGAACTTCCCGGTCGTCGAGTGCGCCCGGTGGTCGGCCGACGACGTCGTCCTCGTCGGCGACGCGGCCCACACCGCCCACTTCACCATCGGCTCCGGGACGAAGATGGCCATGGAGGACGCCATCGCGCTGATGGAGGCGTTTCGAGAGCACGGGACCGACCACCGGTCGGCGTTCGACTGGTACGCGAAGGAGCGCGGCC
>CAZPIG010000205.1:0-5240 GCA_964586205.1 uncultured Halobacteriales archaeon
GTGTACCTCCCGTCGACCAACGACGCCGACTGGACCATCGAGGTCGAGGCGTCGGTCCCCGCCGAGCGCCCGTACGTCACGGGCGCGGTGATCCGGGGCGTCGATTTGGACGAGCAGGCCCTGGAGTCGCTCATCCAACTGCAGGAGAAGCTCCACGCCACGATGGGCCGCAAGCGCGCGAAGGGCGCTATCGGCATCCACGACCTCGCGATGCTGAAAGGGGAGGCCCTGGAGGATGCGGTCGAAAGCGATGTTGGGGATGCGGTGGGCAGCGGTGGCGACGCGGCGGGCGGCGCTGGCGACCCCGGGACGACGGTGCGGACGGACAAGGCCATCCGCTACGTCGGCGTCGAGCCCGACGGCGACCGCTTCGTCCCGCTGGACGGCGACCGCGAGATGACGCCCGCCGAGGTGCTCTCCGACCACGCCATCGGCGAGCAGTACGCCGACCTCGTCTCGGAGTACGGGCGCTACCCCGCCATCTACGACGACCTGGGGCTGTTCTCGTTCCCGCCGGTCGTCAACGGCCGCCGGACCGAGGTCACCACCGACTCCCGGGAGCTGTTCGTCGAGATGACCGGGACCGACCAGTGGACCGTCGACCACATGCTGAACATCGTCTGCTACGCGCTCGACGCCCGTGGCGCGACCATCGAGGACGTGGTCGTGGAGTACGCCGACGACTGGAGCGGCGAGCGCGCGGACGGGGCGAGCGACGGGAGCGCGGGCGGTGCCGACGTGGCCGTGGACTACGCCGGCCGGTCGCTGGTGCGGCCGGACCTCGCCACGAAGACCAAGACCGTCACCCACGAGCGCGTCGAGGGCACCATCGGCGTGGACTTCGACCCCGAGGAGGTCGTGGACCTGCTGGAGCGCTCCGGGCTGGACGCGGCGACGGAGGAAGTCGGCGACGACGAGGTGGCCTACGAGGTGACGGTGCCGCCGTACCGCGTGGACGTGCTCCACCCCCAGGACGTGGTCGACGACGTGGGCCGGGCCTACGGCTTCAGCGACCTGGTGCCGAAGTACCCCGACGTGAACACCGTCGGCGGGCGACACGAGGGCTCCCGCCACGAGCGTGCGGTCCGGGACACGCTCGTCGGCCTCGGCTTCGAGGACCTGCTGAACTTCCACCTCGTCAGCGAGGCCGAGAACTACGCCCGGATGGGGCTGCCCGTCCCCGACGCGCCCGGTGTCGATACGGATGCTGGCGAGAGTGTGACCGTGCCGGAGCTGGGCGAGCGCGCGGCGACGGTCGACGCGGGTGGCGACGCGGCGACCAGCGCAGGTGCCGACGCGGCGAGCGGTGCGAGCGACGCGTCGGACGGCACCGTCGGCTGGGACGACCCCGACGCGCCGCTCGGCTACGCCGCGCCGGCGACCATCCGGGAGGCCTACAGCGAGGACTACACCATCGTGCGCACGTGGGCGCTGCCGTCGCTGCTGATGGTGTTGGAGAACAACACCCACCGGTCGTATCCGCAGGACCTCGCGGAGGTCGGGCTGGCCGCGCGCGTGGACGACTCCGAGACCACCGGGGTCGCGGAGTGGCGTACGGTGGCGGGCGTGGTCGCGCGCCACGACGCCTCCTACGAGGACGCGAAGTCGCGGCTGGCCGCGCTGGCCCGGAGCTTCGACGCCGACCTGGAGACGCCCGCGACGGAGCACCCGACGTTCGTGGACGGGCGCGTGGCCGAGGTCGTGCTGGACGGCGAGTCGGCCGGCGTCGTGGGCGAGGTGCATCCGGCCGTGCTGGTGGAGCACGACCTGGAGGTGCCCGTGTCGGCGTTCGAGGTTCGGCTAGCGGCGCTGAAATAGGAGTTTTCGGTCGGGAGTGGTGTCTGTCGCGGGTGCGGTTTCGGTGTCGTCGCTTTCGGAAGTGGTGTCGGCGCGATGCAGTGGCGGGTGTGGTTGCGGGTGCGGTTTCAGTGTCGTCGCTCTCGGGATGGGGTCGCGGTACCGAGCGGTGCTGTTGCGGTGCGGTTTCAGTGTCGTCGTGTTCGCGCGGGCAGGTGCTGTCGCGGTCGCTGTGGCGGATGCGTTGCGGTTCTCATGTGTCATCGTGCTCGCGCGGGCGGGCGCTGTCGCGGTTGCGGTGGCGGACTGGTGCGGTTACGGTCCTCGCTGTCGTCGGCGCGAGCGGTCGTGCGGGGGCGGGTGCTGTTGCGGTCGCGGTTGCAGCGTCGTCACGAGCGAGCGGGGCGTGTGGATGCGGTGGTCGCGGTTTTCAGTGTCGTCGATGCGGGATTCGCGCTCGCGCTGGCGTTCCTGAACCCCGCTACGGTCGCTGGCGACACCGCCCCGCCACCGCATCCGCGACCGCCTACCGCACCCGCGACCGCCACTCGCGCTGGCGTTCATGAATCCCGCTACCCGCCCCGCGACCGTGGCGCGCGGTCGGCCGCGGCGGCTCGCGGCTCACTTCGTTCGCCGCTCGCCCGTTCCGAGGCGCTCACTGCGTTCGCGCCTCGCGGCCGACACGCGCTCACGAGCCCCCACACCCTCCCCGGCGGTCGCCACGAGGGCGACCGCGGGCGTCCTTGGTGTGTGGGCGTCGAAGCCCGCCTCACTCGCGTCGAAGCCCCTCACCCGCCCAATACCCGAACGACCTCGCCGCCCTCCACCGTCACCTCGCGCCCGGAGTAGGTGAACGTCACCGCCACCGGCGAGACGCCGTCCGGACGGAACAGCGCGTCCAGCGCGTCCGGGTCGACCGTCTCGTACAGCGGGGCGAGCGCGCCCGACTCCACGTCCGCTCGCGCGACCTCCGTGCGCGCGTCCCCGACGCCCGCATCGCCGTCCTCGACACCCGTATCACCGTCCCCAACGCCCGCACCACCGTCCTCCACACCGCCGTCCGCGCCGGCAGCGGCGTCCGCGCCCGTGCCGGCGGCCGACGGCTCCACGTCCCCGACGGCGACCACCTCGGGACGCCCGGTCGCCGCGGCGACGGCCGCCACCACCGCCTCCGACACCGACTGCCCGGGCGATACCCGGTGCCGGTAGCCGTCCCCGCTCGTCGTCCCGCCGTCGCTCCATCCACCGCCGGCGTCGCTCGTCGGTGCCATCGTTCTCCCCTCGTAGACCGTCCGCGGGCAAACCACCTCGCACGTACCCAGGTCAACGGTTTAAGACCCGTCGGAGGCCAGCGTGTTGCGGACCAGCGCCGCCTGGCCCCGGCGGAGCCGCGCCGAGAACGCCTGCGGGGAGACGGACACCTCCTCGGCCACGGCCTGTAGCTCGGCCCGTCGCGGCACGTCGAAGTAGCCCGCCTCGAGGGCCGCCACCAGCGCCTCCCGCTGGGGCTCGGTGACCCCGTAGGAGTCGCCACGACCGGCACCGTCGTCCACCTCGTTGAACAGGCGCTCGATGGTGAACGGGACGTCGTGGTCGACGAGCGCGTCCTGGTAGGCCAGCAGCGCCTCGCGCGAGGGCAGGCGCGCGAGGACGTGCATCCCGCCCTCCCGGACCGTCAGCTCCACGGCGACGATGTCCTCCTCCCACGCGACCCGGTAGGTCGCCACGCGGTCGCCGGCCGGCGACAGCGAGATGCGGTACAGCCGCTGCTCGTCGACCTCGGCGAACACCCGGTGGCCGGCGACGGTCGGGTCCGACTCCAGCGCGCGCTCGAAGGCGTCGAGGTCGCCCCCGCGGGCCCAGAGCACGAACCGTCCTTCCCCGTCGGCCCCGGTGCGGATGTCCACCAGCTCGAGCGTCACGTCGGGGACCGCCGCCAGCGCCGCCTGGAACAGCGAGGACTCGACGTCCCCCTCGACGATGAGCCCCATATCCCGTAGACGCCGCGGGGAAGCAAAAGTGTCGCTCCCCGTCGAACGCTCCGTTCACGGCCAGCAGCGCCGCAAAAAGGTCGCCGGCGGTTACTCGTCGAGGTGCTCGATGCCCTGCTTCGAGACGTTCGCCTCGGTGATGACCTCCGGCATCCAGTCCGGTTTGTCGTCCGGGGCTTCCTCGCGCCAGGACCAGCCCTCGTAGATGTGCACCTTGTCCGTTCCCTTCTCGCGAAGCCGCAGCTCCGTCCGGTCGGCCGCTCGCTCCGACGGTGCCGGGTCCAGCCGTCGGGCCGCCTTCAGCGCGGCCTGGCGGGGAGTGTTGCCCGAGAACACGCTGGACTCGTCCCCGTCGTGCTGGCGGAGTGCGAAGTTTCGCTTACCGTCCTCGCGTACCATGGTTTTACCTCCATGCCAACCCAACACAGGCCCCATTATAAATATATCCCCCGATTGAGGGCTTTTCAGCGAAAGATTCAAATAGTAGGTGTCGCCTTCCGGGCGAAAATCGCCGCGTCCGAACCCCTCGCGCGCGGGGCACGTCGTCGCCCGCGGCGGGTGTCGGCGGACCCTAACGGCGGGGTAACGTGGTGCTTCGGCGAGGGGTCGGAGGTGGTTGGACGTCGGTCGGCTGGCGAGTGGCGCGCGGCGCAGTTACTAAGGCCGCCGGGTGCGTAGGTGCGCGGCGACAGTGCGCCGGTCGTAGTCAAACTTAAGTGAATGCTACGGCGAACCCCTACGTAGGACAGCGCGATGGTCCGGAAAAAGAAGCTCAGCCCGAGCGGGGCGAAAGACGAGGACGGCGAGTACCACAACGTCCACATCAATCTCCACGAGGACGAACTCGCCGTCGCCGGGATGGACATCGGCGACGAGGTGTTCGTCCGCGTGCGGGAGGACAAGATAATCATCCAGAAGGCGGACCAGGACGAGGTCGAACACGACTTCTGAGTACCTGTTCGTTCCACTGGCGGCGGGTGTTTTCGTGTGTTCTGACCGGGAGCCGCCGCTATCTCGTGTGGTCCGTTCGTCGCGGTGTGTAGCCGATGGGTCGCGTGCGTGACGTCGGGCGGTGCTGACGGCGTGATTCGACGTCGCGGAATCGTGGTGGAGTGTGGAACTGCCGGACGCCCGCGGTCGCCCCCGTGGCGACCACGAGGCGCGAACGAAGTGAGCGCCGGAAGACCTCGGTCTTCCGAGCCCTGCCTCGCTCCGCTCGGCAGGACGCCTCGGAACGAGCGAGCGGTGAGCGAAGCGAACCGCGAGCCGCCGGGGGAGGACGCGGGGCTGTGTGAGGGCCGAGCGGCGAACGAAGTGAGCCGCGAGGACCGAGAGCGCGTGTCGGCCGCGAGGCGCGAACGCAGTGAGCGCCTCGGAACGGCGAGCGGCGAACGAAGTGAGCCGCGAGGCGCGGACGCGGCCGACCGCGCGGTGCGGGCGGTTTGCGGTGCG
>CAZPIG010000206.1:0-5228 GCA_964586205.1 uncultured Halobacteriales archaeon
CGAGCGGACGGGATTGGTCGTGATAAATCCTTCTACCGTCCGGGACGGCGGTGTTAGGTTAAGGACGAGGCGGTCGACGATTCGAGTGCCTATGCCCGAAAGCGACCGCCTCACCCGGACTAGCGAGTGGATTGACTTGTCGTTTGTGGAGCGCGAGCGCACGCCGCCGGCGATCATTCAAGAGGCGATCCGTCTCCACCTCGCTGGCCTCTCACTTTCGAATACTAAACGAGAACTCGACAAGCGAGGCGTCGACCGGAGTCGCACGGCGATTCACGACTGGGTGGCCAAGGCCGACATCGAGCCGGTCAGCGATGTCGCGCCGCGCCAGATCGCCCTCGACGAGACGGTGATCCAGGTCAACGACGAGCGCCACTGGTTCTTCGCGGCGGTCGATCCCGAGACGAACAACCTCCTCCACGTGCGGCTGTTTCAGACCCGGACGACCCAGCTCACGATTGGCTTCCTTCGCGAGCTCGGCGAGAAGCACGACCTCGAGGAGGCGACGGTCCTGGTCGACGACGCTCACCATCTGACGGGCGCGCTCGACCGCCTCGGACTGTCGTTCCGAGTGACTCGTCACGGCGACCGCAACGCGGTCGAACGTGTCTTTCGTGAGGTAAAACGCCGGACCTCATCGTTTTCAAACACGTTCAGCCACGCCGCGACAGCGACCGCCGAGTCGTGGTTGCAGGCCTTCGCCGTCTGGCACAATCGATGCCAAAGTTAACACCACCGTCCGGGACGGCGGTGTTCAGATAAGCGACCGAATTGGCAAGCTCCAGCCAATGAACCAACCGCCATCGGGTGGGACTGAAAGGGGCTGCCCGCTCGCCGAACCCCGGCGACGGCGAGCCGAACGGAGTGAGGCGAGCGACGGAAGACGCAGCCCGCGCAACGAAGTGAGCAGGACCGTCTTCCGGAACAAGCAGAGCGAGGCCCTGCGGGCCTCGCAGGCCGTGCGGCGCGCGCACGGGCGCGCCGCAGACACTGCAGGGCGCGAAGCGCCCGAAGCGCGCAGCGAGCGCGAGGTCCGAGCGAAGCGAGGACCTTGACGCGCGAGCGGCGAAGCCGCGAGCGCCGGGAGAGAACGCTCTCCCGAGCCCGCGCTCGCTTCGCTCGCGTGGACGCCGCGGGAGGCGAGTGGCCAGGGGCTTTCGAGGCCACAGATGCAGGTCCAGCCAGTTTCACGTGCAATCTGAACACTACCGTCCGGGACGGTACGCGCCTCCGTCACCCTTCCGGAGCAAGTACCGGCAGAAGTGACCGCAGGGCTACTAAATCCATCCACCACTGGAAGGTAAGTTTACAAACCACTTATTTCGTAGTTGTCCAATTGGAACCCACAAGATGGCCACAGAGACTGTAGCAGTCGACGAGTCGCCGAATCAGGTATGGTTCGACGCGGTGCTGGCGGGGCTGGCCGCTGCCATTCCGATGGGACTGGTGATGCACTTCGGACTCGGCGTCATGCGGTTCGTCGGGGCGCTGTACGGCGTCCAGACGTCGCTCGGTGGGTGGGTGCTCCACGTCGCCATCGCGGTGCTGTTCGCACTCGTGTTCGCCGCGCTCGTGTCCGTCGAGGAGTTGGCCCCGTACGCCCGCAACCCCGTCACCGGGGCTGCCCTCGGGGTCGTGTGGGCGATGGTGCTCTGGCTCATCGCCGCGAGCATCATCCAGCCCATCTGGAGCGGGGCCGTCACGCCGACCGACCCCCCGATTCCGAACGTCGTGCTCACGGCGGGCGGCACGCACTTCCTGTACGGCGTCATCCTCGGGAGCGTCTTCGGGTACCTGCGGGACCGGAGCTAGGGCGTCTCGACTGCGGACGTGCCGTCGGCGGCACGTGTCCTTCGCAGTCCGTCGCACCTATAGCGGCGGGTACTCCTCGAGTAGCTCCTCGACGGCCGACAGCTCCCCGCGGGCGGCCTCTAGCTCGGCGTCGACGGCCCCGCTGGCGAGGCGCTCGCGCTCCTCGTCGTCCAGCTCCGCGCGCGCGACCGCGGACTCCCGCAGGCGGGCGTAGCGGTCCTCGCGGGCGAGGGTGGCCACCGCGCGGAGCCGTGCGACCACGTCCTCGTCGGCGAACCGCGAGACGACGGGCCGGAGCTCGTTGATGCGCCACAGCAGGTCCTCGGCCGGTGGCGGCGGCCACCCGACCGTCAGCGGGTCCGCGGAGAGCCGCCGGAGGTACGTCTGGTTGGTGGCGACCGCGCGCTTCAGCGCCATCGGGTCGTCGACGTAGTGGTCGAGCTTCGAGTTCGAGTACTCGGCGTACTCCAGCAGCGTGGCGATGGACTCGGCCCCGGCGTCGCGGGTCTCAACGTACTCCCGGAGGTCCTCGGGCGGCGACCGGTAGTCCACGAGCGGGTACTGGCGGGTCGCCGCGACGAACCGCAGCACGGTCCGGGCGCTCTCCTCGGCGCGGAAGTGCTCGAAGGCCTCGCGGACGGCGTCGTCGTAGGCCCCGACGGGCTCGCGGACCTCCTCGACGGGCGCGTCGAGGTCGGCCTCGCCGAGCGTCCGGAGGTGCTCCAGGCGGTCGATGCGCTCGCGGAGCTCGTCGCGGCGGGTCGCCACGGCGGCGCGGGCGTCCCGGTAGCGTCTCCGGGCGTCCGTGCGCTCTTCGAGGAGCGCCGCGACCTCTGCCGCGGGCGCGAGCGCCTCGCGGCCGCGCTCGAAGTGGCTCTCGGAGAGGCGGCGCTGGTCGACTATCTCGCCGGCCTCCTCGAAGGCCTCGCGCTCGGGGAGGTCGTCGTCCAGCCCCTCGACGAGCGACTCGAACTCGCTCTCGAACTCGACGAAGGCCTCGAAGTTGCCGGAGCCGGTGGCCGTGTCGACGTAGCGGTCGAGCAGGGTCGTCGCCTCGTCGTGGGCGTCCGCGACGGCGCGGACGTCGTCCTCGCCGAGGGTCTCGATGTCGCTCGCGACGCGCTCGCGGGCCTCGCTGGCGGCGCGGAGCTCCTCGGCCAGCTCCGGCGGGGCGGCGACCTCGGTGGCGTCACCGCTCATGGGACGACGGGGAGGGCGAGTACTCGGAACGCGGGGCGTCGCCACGGTCGGTCGGTTCGTCGGCGGTGGAGGGGCCGCGCGTCATCCGTACACCTCCTCGGGGTCGAAGGCGCGCTCGCCGACCGTCTCGCCGTCGAGCGTGCGGTAGAAGCACGAGCGGTGGCCGGTGTGGCACGCGCCGCCGGTCTGGTCGACGAGGTACAGCAGGGCGTCGCAGTCGCAGTCGACGCGGACGGCGTCGACGCGCTGGACGTGGCCGCTCTCCTCGCCCTTCTGCCACAGCTCCCCGCGGCTGCGCGAGTAGTAGTGTGCGAGGCCGGTCTCGCGGGTGCGCCGGACGGCCTCCCGGTCGGCGTACGCCAGCATCAGCACGGCTCCCGTCTCGGCGTCCTGGGCGACCGCCGGCAGGAGGCCGTCGTCGCCGAACGCGAGGTCGACGCCGAACGCGTCGGTCATGGTCGTGGAGTGGTCGGTCGCGCCGATATGTCTTTTGTCCCGGCGGCGATGGGGTCCGTGGTTCGCCCTGGAATCTGTCGTGGAGTGTGGTGGGTATCGGGTAGTGTATAGTCGGAAGCGTCGTGCGGTGCGGTCGTTCAGAGTGCGGTGTGTGGTCGTTTGGCCGGCAGTCGTAACGTATAAACTCGGCGCGCGAATAGCGGGTGGTGCGCGTCCGGGTTAGGGTAGTGGACTATCCTCCAGCCTTGTGGAGGCTGGGACGCGGGTTCAATTCTCGCACCCGGACTTTCATCCCGTGAACGACCGACGAGCACCGGCTGAGCGAAGCGAAGCCGTGTGCTCGTCCGCCCGTGAGCGGGTGAAGTCCATGGTAAGAGAATTGAACGAGACGAGACGCAGCCCGCGCAGCCGAGCGGAACGGAGCGTAGCGGAGTGAAGCGAGGCGAGCAGGACCGTCTCGGCGTTGTTCAATTCTCGCACCCGGACTCCCACCGCAACACCTCGCGAGCGTGTGCTCTCGCCAGAGAGCACCGCGAGCGAACGTCGTGCGGTGGGAGTCTCGGGAGAGAATTGAACTAGACCGGACGCAGCCGAGCGATCGGAGGGAGCGAGGACCGTCCGGGCGTTGTTCAATTCTCGCACCCGGACCTCACCTTCTGCGAACACCTGTGAGCGGTGCCGAGCGAAGCGAGGCATCCGCGAACGACAACCGTGAGCAGGGGTGAGTCCTCGGTGCGAGAATTGAAGTAGACGGACCGCACGCCCGGGAAGCGACCGCAGGGAGCGACCCGGAACGGTCCGGCGTAGTTCAATTCTCGCACCCGGACTTCTTCTCGGCGCGAACGGACGTGAGCGCCGTGTGAAGTCTATGGTCGAGAATTGAACGAGACGAGACGCAGCCCGCGCAGCCGAGCGGAACGGAGTGAAAGCGGAGTGAAGCGAGGCGAGCAGGACCGTCTCGGCGTTGTTCAATTCTCGCACCCGCCACTCTCGAAGCAATCGCTCGCGGCTCGCATCCACTCCCTCACGCCGTCGAGTGGCCCTCCACCTCCACAGTGCCGTTCTCCACGACCCGTAGCTCGTAGTACTCGTAGTGACGTATCGTCTCGTTCCAGCGCACCGTCCCGTTCACTTCGAGGACCACCCGGTAGTCGCCGTTCTCGCGGAAGGGTGCCCCCTCCTCGAATTCGACGATGGGCTGGTCGGCGTAGGTCCGGTCGACGACCACGCCGCGTCCCTGCTGGCCGAGTTCCGTCACCGTGACGTGGACCGGCTGGTGCGTGTAGAGGGTCAGCCCGGCGGTCAGGCCGGAGTGGACGCTCGGTTCGGCGAGCGTCGGCGTCGCCGCGGTCGGCGTGCCGTCGGGCTGGCTCCCGACGGGAAGCGACCCGGCGCAGCCGGCGAGGACGAGGACCAGCGCGCAGGCGAGGACGCGGGGGAGAGCTCCGTAGCGGGACATCGTGGTCGTGGGGTGGGTCGTTCGGAGTAAGTGCTTTCCCGTGACTCAAACGCCTCTCGTAGCAATCCAGTTACGGCCCCGGTCGCCGCAACGCTCCGCACACGTCGCTGGTGCCCGGTGGACCAGACTCCCGGCAGCCGCAGTTGTCACCGGCGGTGACTCCCGTGTCCACCGGCGTTCAATCGCCCGCGACCTGTCGGAACTGAATAGCGAACGACTATCCGGGGCGGCCGACTTGCAGGTCACCATGAGTGCGCCGTCGCTCTTCGAGACCGCCACCGACGCCGGGGACGCCGACGGA
>CAZPIG010000207.1:0-5209 GCA_964586205.1 uncultured Halobacteriales archaeon
ACCACCCCCTTCGACGAGGTGGAGATAGGCGAGACCACCGAGACGGCCGGCCGGACCATCACCGAGGCCGACGTGGTGAACTTCGCGGGCGTCTCGGGCGACTTCAACGACCTGCACACGGACGCGGAGTTCATGGCGGACTCGATGTTCGGCGAGCGCATCGCCCACGGCGCGCTGGTGTTCTCGGTGATGATGGGCCTGCTCTGGCAGGAGAACAGCGCCGGCGAGGAGGGCAGCGACGTGCTGGCGTTCTACGGCGTGGACAATCTTCGGTTCATCGGGCCGACGTTCTTCGGGGATACGGTGCACGTCGAGGCCGAGGTCGTGGACAAGGAGGAGCGCGAGCACCCCGTTGCGTCGGGTGTGGTGCGGACGAAGGCGGAGGTCGTCAAGCAGGACGGCGAGACTGTGTTGGCGGCGGAGTTGCTGGCGCTGTACGAGTAGCAGTCGGGAGTATAGTGGCGTTCGGGGCGATTTCTGTCGTCCACTTCACGCGGTCGATGGGTCAGGACGGCAGTTTCGGACGCTTCTCGGGCCCGACTCGCTCGTACCCCCACCGACCACCGGCCCCGAGCACGTAGCCCACCGTTCCGAGAGTCATGGCGGTGACGGCGGCGAAGACCACGATTCTCGGCAGGCTGATGACGACGATCTGTCCGGGACCGTCGAGGTAGTAGTGGAGGAAGCCGACGAGCACGCTCGGGAACGGGAACCACAGGCAAGCGAGCAATCCACCTCGGGACCACGCCGTGAACACGATTGGTGCGACGAGGGCAGTGAAGATGAGCCACCCGGGGCTGTCGAAACCGCCGCCCATCATGAAGCGCGTGTTCCACAACGCGAGCCCTACCCCGCTTCCGACGCCCACGCTGACGTAGTTGGCCGGGTCGTTCCGGCCGAGCAGGACGGTTCGGAGGGCGTCGACGTTTGCGGGGGCCGTCAGTTCGTTCGGAACAGCCATGGTTCAGCTCCCGTACTCTTCCGCCAGCGGCACCCGCTCCAGTCCGACGTCGTCGTAGTCCTGCTCCGTCGAGAGCACGCGTACCTCGCGCGTGGCGACGACGCCGGCGTGGAACGCGTCGAAGGGAGTTAGGTCGTGGTCACGAAGGAAGTCCACGGTAGCGAGCACGGCCGCTTTGTGTTCTCTCGGGTCGATGGGGACGAGTGCGACGAGGTTCGAAAGTGCACGGGGTGCATCGACATCGTACGCCGCGTCGTCTCGGTCGTACAGAACGACCAGCACCTCCGCGACGGCGAGCATGGAGGTTTCGAGGTCGTCCCTGTCCTGCAGGGCCGCGAGCGCGTGGTCACGGAGCCAGTCGTCGTCCTTCACCAGAGCGGTCAGGAAGTCGGCCTCGACGTACACGCGTCACTCTCCCGTGGGAGACCGACGTTCGGCCCGTTCCTCGGCCAGACGCGATGCAGTCTTCAGGGCTTTGGCTTTTACATCGTCGGAATCGAGGTCCTCGAAGGCGTCGCCCACGGCCTCGCGGAGCCCTTCGAGCGGGTCGTCGTCGACCGGGAACAGGGCGACGTGGGAGGGCAGTTCGACGACGTGGTACCGGTCGCCGTGCCGCTCGCGGACGTCCTCGGGGAGCTGGATGCGGCCGCGCTCGTCGGTCGACTGTGTCATGAGGGCTACCCGGAGCTTGTGCAGTTTCCCTCTAAAACCTTCGCGTGCCTCGATACAACGTGAGCGCCTGTACCTCCGGAATCGAACGGAATCGCTGACTCGATTTCCCGATGCCCTGCCCCACCCAACACGACCGTCCGCACCACGACGAACACCCCGACAGGCAGGTACACCGCTATCGGCATCTGCTTCACGCGCGCCTCCGAGAGCGTTGTTCAGGTACGCCCGGCCTGCCCGCCGAACGGGGCAGCCCGTGGCGATGAACGCGCCGATGTCGAAGGGAACGGTGAAGCCCTTCGCCCGTCACCGGCGACCGGCCGCTCGCTCCCCTCGAACGGCGCTGGAAGCTCCATCGACGTGGCCCTCGGACTAGATGTATGAGAAGAACTTTCACCGGCGGTCGGGACCCTCCGACATGGTCAGTACCGCGAACGGTTTCCCCGGCGTCTCGGCAGATACAGTCGAGCGGTCGCTCGCCGTCCTCCTGGTCGGGCTGCTCGGGCTGTACGCCCTCGGCACGGCCAGTAGCGACGTCACGCCGGTGCTCGATACGGTCGGCGTGATAGCGGTCCACCTCGCGGTCGTCGTCGCGAGCGTCTTCCCGCTCGCAGTGCTGGCACACGGGGCGAGCAGCCGGATTCGCACGGGAGCGACGGGGCCACGCCGCGTCGAGCTCGCCACCGCAGCGGTCGCGCTCGGGTGTCTCGCGAGCGCGCTCTGGCTCGCCCTCGAATCGGCGGGCGGTCCCACCACGGTCCTCTTCGGGTCCTCGGTCGGGGCGCTGCTCGTCCTCGCCGGTCTCGTCGCGGGCCGTCCCTGACCTCTACCGGACCCGACGAACGCCGCCGGCGATTCGACCCCTCTCCTACTCCCCCTCTTCGCCCGCCAGACTCTCGAAGATGGCGGGGTCCGTCCGGAACTTCAGGACGTTCGTCACCACGGAGTTGCGGATGTTGTCGACCACCGCGCCGTGGTCCTTGTAGAACTCGTGTATCCACCGCGAGGTGGCCTCGCGGGTCGGGAACATCATCACCGACTTCCACTGGTACTCGCCGTCCGACAGGAAGTAGAACAGCGTGTTCTCGTCGTCGCGGATGTGCTCCATCGCCGGCCGCCAGCCGTCGGCGAAGTGCTCGGGGTTGAACTTGAACTCGAACAGCGCGAAGGTGTAGTACTCCTCGTTGGGGATGATGGCCTCCCGGAAGACGCCCTCCTCGCGCATCTTCCGGATGGACTCGCTGACCGTGACGTGCGAGACGTCGATGTCGTGGTGCTCGGCCAGCACGTCGGTCAGTTCGCGGGACGACAGCTCCGGGTCGCTCGCCAGCTCGCGGAGGATGGCCACGTCGCGCTCCTTGAACTCCCAGTCCGGCGGCGCATCGGTGGTGGCCGGCGAAGCGTCGGTGGTGGCTGGGGAGCCGTCGGTCCCGCGCTCGGAGCCGTCGGTCGGCTGGCCCCGGTCGGTCGCGCCCGCGTCGCTTCCCCCTCCCCGGCCGTCCGTGGCCCCGCCGCCGCGTCCGTCCCGCGACGTGTCGTCGGTCATGGTGGTGGCCTCTCACTCCCCTCCCGAGACCGTTTCGGTCGCGAACGACCGGAGGTGGTCGGCGTAGGCGTCGGGCCGGTCGTGGGGCACCCAGTGGTAGGCGCGGTCCAGCGCGACCACCTCGCCGCCCACGTCGTCGGCGAGGCACTCGGCGAACGGAAGGGGCTGCATCACGTCGTCGCCACCCCAGAGGCAGAGCAGCGGCGCGTCGATGCCGTCGTAGTCTATCTCGGTAGTGTGGTTGGTGTTGGTCGCCACGGCCGCGCGGGCCAGTGCGCGTGGACCGCCCTCGCGACGCCACGGGGCGACCATGCCGGAGACGAACGCGGAATCGGGCTCGTCGGCGTACACGCCGGCCCGGAACGCGCCCTTGAGCTCGCTCGCCACGTCCTCGCCGTCGCGGTCGGCCGTCTCCGGCAGCCCGAGGTCGGAGACGAACTCCACCGGCCACGAGTCGTAGCAGACGGCGTTCGAGACGACGAGGCCGGCCACGCGGTCGGGGTGGTGGGCCGCGTACCGGAGGGCGACGCCGCCGCCTACGTCGTGGGCCACGAGGACCGCTTCGTCCGAATCCAGATGCTCCAGTACGGCGTCCACGACCTGCTCCTGGGCGCGGATGGAGCGGTCGAAGCCGTCGTAGTTCGAGGAGTAGCCGTAGCCCGCGAGGTCGGGCGCGAGGACGCGGTGGTCTTCTGCGAGCGCCGGCGCGACGCCGCGCCAGAGGTACGACCACGTGGGGATGCCGTGCAGGAGGACGATGGGAGGGTTGCCGTCGCTGTCTCCGGTGGCGCTGTCGCTTCCCGCGGCGTCGTTCTCTGGACCGTCCTCCCAGCACGCTATCTCCACCTCGTGGCCGTCCACGGTCGCGTCGAGCGTCGACTGGGCGTCGCGCCACGCCTCGTGGTCCGGGTGGTCGACGGAGCCGCCGTCCGGGATGGGGGATTCTCCACCGTGAGCCCCTTCGAGCGTCATAGCAGCCGGTCGGCGATGATGTTCTTCTGTATCTCGCTCGTCCCCTCGTATATCTTCGTGATGCGGGCGTCGCGGTAGTAGCGCTCGACGGGGTGGTCCGTGACGAAGCCCGCGCCGCCGTGGACCTGGATGGCGTCGTCGGCCACCTCGACCGCGCGCTCGCTGGCGAACAGCTTCGCCATGCTGGCGTAGCGGGCCGCCAACTCGTCGTCGCCGGACTCGATGTACGACGCGGCGCGGTAGGTCAGCGACCGCGCGGCCTCGACGGCGGTCGCCATGTCCGCTATCTTGTGCTGGATGGCCTGGAACTCCGCGATGGGCTGGTCGAACTGCTCGCGCTCGACGGCGTACTCCCGTGCGGCGTCGACGGCCGCCTGCGCCACGCCGACCGCCTGGGACGCCACGCCCGCGCGCCCGTTCGCGAAGAACGTCATCAGCTGGTAGAAGCCCTGGTTCACCTCGCCGACGACGTTCTCCTCGGGGACCCGCACGTCGTCTAAGAACAGCTCGCCGAGGTCGGAGGCCCGGATGCCGAGCTTGTTGTCTATCTTCTCGGCCTCGAAGCCGTCGGTGTCCGTCGGCACGAGGAACGCCGTGATGCCGCGGTGGCCCTCACCCGGGTCCGTCTTGGCCATGACGATGGCCACGTCCGCGACCGTGCCGTTGGTGATCCACGTCTTGTTGCCGTTTATCACCCACTCGTCGCCCTCGTTCTCGGCGCGGGTCTCCATGCCCGCGACGTTCGAGCCGTGTGCGGGCTCGCTGATGGCGCTCGCCGTCGCGGACTCGCCGGCCGCCACGCGGGGGAGCCACTCCTCCTTCATCCACTCGTCGCCGTAGCGGACCAGCATGTTCGTCCCGAACCCCCGGCTGCCGATGGCCGAGCCGATGCCGGGGTCCGCGCGCCAGAGCTCCTCGGTGACGACGAGCGAGCCGAGGGTGTCCATGCCCGCTCCGCCGTACTCCTCGGGGATGCCCGGCGCGACGAAGTCGTACTCCGCGGCCTTCTCGACGAGGTCGATGGGGTACTCGCGGCGCTCGTCGTGCTCGCGGGCGACCGG
>CAZPIG010000208.1:0-5119 GCA_964586205.1 uncultured Halobacteriales archaeon
CGGCCTGCCCGGCCAGCCGCGGCGGCCGGCGGGGCCGCTCCGCCGGGACGGCGTCGGTCCGGGCGGCGGCCCCGCCCGCGCGGCGGTGCGTAGCGTTGGTCGGATGGCGGTGCGCGACGGTCGCCGAGTGACGACGGGCGGTGTCGGTCGGGTCGCGGTGCCGGATGTCGGTCGGGTGACGACTGGCAGCGTCGGTCGAGTGGCGATGCGCGGCGTCGGGTGGCGGTGTTACGGACAAGTGTGTGGCGTGGGGGGAGGCGGTCCGGTGGCGGTGCGGGCAGGGTGGCGCGGTGTCCGGGCCGTCGCCAGAACTCGCCCCGTGGCGGGGGAGCCGTGCTCCGGAATCACGCCCCTCTGTGCGAGGGGACGCGCCCCTTTGTGCGAGGGGACACGTCCCTCTGTACGAGGGGATTAGGAGACGTGACCCGCATCGGCAATAAATTTTTCGATTCGAAGGCAGAGAGCCGCTTTCACCTAACACTTCGAAGCTTCTCGCCTTATAGATTTCGATACATCGTCGGTGTTCGGCTCCGGGCGTCGATGCCCGGGCGGCTACGCGGGTCGAATCTCGCCGGCGGACGACCTGATTCGGGCGGGCCGACGCGACGGACGAGGACCGATCCGATTGAGAAAGGCCGAAGTGACCTGCCCCACAAGACCGAGTGATGGAATCGGACCGCTACGTGGACGCCGGCGGACGACCACGGCGGCCGGGGCTGCGACCGATAGCCCTGGGGCTCGCCGCCCTCCTCGCCCTCGTCCGGGTCCCCACCGCGTCGGCGCACGACGTGACCGCGACCGGAGGGCTCGCCCCGGGACACGGCCTCGTCCTCGCGCTCGTCGGCGTCGCCGCCGTCGTCGGAGTCACCGTGCTCAAGCGGACGGGCCGCGTCTCCCCGACGGTCGCACTCTACGGCGTGTTTGCCGGCATCACCGTCACCGCACTGGGTGCCGTCCTCTTCGAGGGCCTCTCGCCGGACCCGACCTACGCGGCCGCCACGATGCCGTTCCCGCGGTCGTGGTACCGACCACTCGCGCTGGGAGCCGGCCTCACGATAGCGGTCGCGAGCTTCGTCGTCGGCTGGCTCCGCTGGCCGACCCGCCCGTGGTACACGTTCCTCGGCGTCCTGCTAGGCCTGTGGCTATCGTACCCCTACCTCGTCCCCGGCCCCGCGAGCGACACGCACCCGCTCGGCTACGCCATCGTGCTGACGACGCCGGTCCTCGTCGGGTACGTCGTCTGGACGGACGCGGGCGACGTTCTCCGGGCCGTCTTCCGCGACCCGGTGGCCCGCCGGTTCGGCGTCGGCGTCGGGCTCGTGGTGGCGCTGTTCTTCGTCACCGTGACGGGCTACCTCTCCCTGTTTCCCGAGGAGGGGTTCCCGCACGAGGTGACAGTCGTCGTCCTGCCGACGGTCTATCAGCTGGTGACGTGGCCGACGCTCGAGGTAGCTCTCCCGCACGTCCCCCTCTTTCTGGCGGTGTCGCCCGGCCAGGCCATCGTCGTCGGGACGCTGAGCACGCTCGTCGGGCTGAACGCCGCCGTCATCGCCCGCCACTGGCGCGCCGAGGAGCGGGCCGGATTCGCCGAGGGGACCGCCGGGAGCGCGGCCGTCGTCGGCACGTGCACCTGCGGGTGCTGTGGCCCGCTCGTGGCGAAGATAGCGGTCCTCGCGGCGGGTCCCTCGGTCGCCGCGCCGCTCTACTGGGTGTTCGTCGATTCGGCCTCGCCGCTCAGCGCGCTGTTCGTCGTCGGGAGCTTCGTGCTGTTCGCCGGGAGCCTGGTCTACTCCGTCGAGTCGGCCCGCCGGCCGGGCGGCACGGCGTCGGTCGTGCCGGGCGATTGATTCGGGGCACGCTCGTCCGGAGCGGCACACCCTGTCGGCAGGTGTGAATCGCTGCGGCGGTCGCTTCGACCGGGTCGCCGTCAATCGTCGAGCAGGGGGCGAAACGAGTTCGCGGCGAGGAGGCCGCCGGTCGCGACGACCGCCGCCATCGCGAGGAGGGGGTTGAACAGGCCCACGGCCGCCAGTGGAATCGCCACCGCGTTGTAGACGAGCGCTAGCGCGGTGTTCCGGCTGACCCGACGGCCCGCCGCGCGGGCGAGGTCGAACGCCGTCTCGACGGCCGCGAGGTCGTCCGCGACGATGGCGACGTCGGCCGCGTCGGACGCGACCGCCGTCCCGCTGCCGAGGGCCACCCCGAGGTCGGCCCGGGCGAGCGCCGGTGCGTCGTTCGTTCCGTCGCCGACCATCGCAACGGTGCCGTCCGCCTGTAGCCGCCGGACCGTCGCCGTCTTCCCGGCGGGCGGGACGCCCGCGAACACGTGGTCGACCCCCGGATGGCGGCGGAGGAACTCCGCGGCGTCCTCGTCGTCGCCGGTCAGGACCACGACGTCGATGCCCCGGTCGCCCAGCCGGGAGACGGCCTCGTCCCAGCGGTCCCGCGGCTCGTCGCCGACCACGACGAGCCCCTCCGCCCGGCCGTCCCGGCCGACGAGCACCGGTAGCCGACCGACGCCACGCGCGTCCCGCGCCTCGCGGCGGAGCGCGTCCCCGACGGACCACCCGCGGTCCGCGAAGAGGTCGGGATGGCCCACGAGCACCGCCTCGTCGCCGACGACCCCCTCGACGCCCGTGGGATGGCTCTCGAACTGCCGTATTCGGTCGTCGTGGTCCGTTTCGTCGGAGTTCTCGACGCCGCCCTCCGGGGAGAATTCGTCCGCAATCGCCTCCGCGGCCGGGTGGGACGCGCGACGCTCGAGCGCCGCGGCCGCCGTCAGCACGTCGTCCGGCGCGTCCGCGTCGACGACGCTCGTCTCGCCGGTCGTCAGGGTGCCGGTCTTGTCGAAGACGACGACGTCGACCGCCCGCAGTCGCTCGAAGATGGTCTCGTCGAAGACGACGACGCCCCGCCGCATCGCCTCGTCGACGGTCGTGGCGACCGAGAGCGGCGTGGCGAGACCGAGCGCCCACGGCGACGCCGCCAGCAGCACCGTCAGCGCGCCCAGCAGTGCCGGGGCCGGACCGCTGCCGAGCACCAGCCGCGCGCCACCGACGACGACGGCCGCCGCGACGACGACGGGGGCGACGCGCGCCGCGAGGCGGTTCGCCCCTCGCTGCACCCCGTGGTCGGCGCTCTGGAGGTTCCAGACGGTCGTGACGAGCCGGTCGACGCTGCTGGTAGTGCCGTCGATACCTTCGAGGACGGCCGCGCCCTCGGTGACGACCGACCCGCCCACGACGTCGTCGCCCTCGCGCTTGACGGCGGGGAGCGACTCGCCGGTGACGACCGCCTCGTCGACCGTGCACTCGCCGGTGGCCAGCACCCCGTCCACCGGCACCCGCTCGCCCTCGCGGACGAGCACGCGGTCGTCGGGCCCCAGGCCGTCCACCGGGACTGTTCGCGTCGTTCCGTCCGGGTCGTAGCGCCGCGCCTCGTCGATGCGGGAGACCGTGAGGTCAGTCAGACGGTCCATCGCCCGCTGCTTGACGAGCGACTCGTAGAAGACCGCCGCCACCACGGCCGCGGCTACCACTATCGTCAGGTCGAAGTACACGTCCCCCCGGCCCACCAGAACCGCGACCGTGCTGTAGAGGTAGGCCCCGACGACCGTGATGGCGGCGAGTAGCTCCGTGTTCGGCCGGCGCACCGTCAGACTCGCGTACGCGCCGCGGAGCAGCGGCAGCCCCGTGAAGAGGAGCACGACGCCGGTCAGGACGAAGAAGAGCGGCAGGACCAGGAGGGCACCCTCGCCACTCAATCCGGAGACCTCCTCGAACATGGGGAGCGCGCCTTCCCCGAGCAGTCTCGACAGGTGGGCGGGGTACAGCACCGCGACGTACGTGAGCATCAGGAACGACCCGAAGAGGACGCCCGCGGCGTATCGGTACCCGAGGACGCTGTCTAGCTGTCGGTCGCCCCGCCCGGTCGCGGCGTTGGAGTCTATGGGCGCTTCCTCGCGGGGCACCGCCGTGTAGCCGGTCGTGGTCAGCGTCTCGCAGAGGGCGGCGCGCGAGACCCGGTCGGGGTCGTGGTCGACGCGTACCGTCTCCGTGACGTAGCTCGCCTCGGCCGCCGCGACGCCCTCGCAGCCCTCCGCGAGCGCCTCGAGGAACGCCTCGCAGGTGACACTGTGCATGCCGTCCACGCGGAGGAACGAGCGCGTGACGTCCGTGCCGTCGCCGGTCTCGGCGTCGGCCGCGGACTCCGGGTCGCCCATGGAGTTCGCGTCGTCCGTAGACTCCGCGTCGCTCACGGACTTCGCGTCGTCCGTAGACTCCCCGCCGCCGAAGGTCTTCGCGTCACCGGTGGGGGCTGCATCACCCGTGGACTCCACGTCGTCCGCGCTCCCGAGCGTCCGGTGGACATCCCGACAGCCGGACGAGCAGAACGGTCCGCGCTCCCCGTCGTGAGCGCCCTCCCCGTCGTGAACGCTTTCGCGTTGAATGGGCTGCCTGCAGAAGGTGCACTCGGAGTGACTATCCACGGAGCATCACCCTCGACGGCGGGCGAGCGCGCCCTCCCGAGCCCCCGGCGTTCATGCGATCGGTCTACGCGAACGTCGGCGTCGGAGGACCAATAAACGACCGGTGTCGCCGTCCCGCCCGCGTCGTCTTTTCGTCGCCCCGACCACGACCGACGAGGTTTAAGCACCCGGCCGGGGTACTCACCGACGATGATAGACACGGTCGTCGTCGCGACCGACGGCTCGGAGTCGGTCCGGCGGGCCGTCGCCGTCGCGCTGGACCTCGCGCGGCGGTTCGACGCGGCCGTCCACGCGCTGTACGTCGTCGAGGAGGGCGAGGTCGAGTCCGCGCCGGAGCCGCTGCGCGAGGAGCTACGCGCGGCGCTGGCCGACCAGGGGCAGGCGGCCGTCGCCGCGGTCCACGAGGCGGCGGACCGCGAGGTGACGACGGCCATCCGGGAGGGCCGGCCCGCCGCGGAGATAGCGGCGTACGCGCGCGAGCACGACGCCGACGTGGTGGCGACGGGGACCCGCGGCCGCCACGGCGAGCAGCGCTTCCTCGTCGGCAGCGTCGCCGAGCGCGTCGTCCGGACCTGCCCCGTGCCGGTGCTGACGGTGCGACAGTTGGAGGCGTGAGGGCGTTCGATTCGG
>CAZPIG010000209.1:0-5117 GCA_964586205.1 uncultured Halobacteriales archaeon
CGGTGTCGCCGTGGCGGATGGCGTGGCGGATGGCTCCGACGGCCGCCTCGTCGTCCGCTTCTGCGTCCGCTTCGTCCGCGTCCTCGGCCCCACTGGTCCCGCCCGAATCGAGATTCTCGCTCGCTATCTCCCGGATGCCCTCGAGGGGCACCTCCAGATTGCGGTGGATGTCGTTGGCCAGCGACTTCAGCGGCGAGACGTACAGGCAGTAGACGGAGTTGTCGAGCCCCGCCTCGCGCTCGCGGCGGTACAGTTCGTCGATGATAGACGTAAAGGACGCTAGCGTTTTGCCGCTCCCGGTCGGCGCGCAGATGAGCGCGTTCTCGCCCTCGTGGATGAGCGGGACGGCCTCCTTCTGGGGCGGCGTGAAGAAGCCGCCGTTCTCGGGGACGTACTCGCCGAACTCCCGGACCCACCACTCCCGGACGGCGGGTTCGAGCAGGTCCAAGACGTCCGCGTCGTCGATGGCGACGGTCTCGGGGTCGAACGCGAGATCGGTCTCGGCGGCTACCAGCAGGTCGCGGCCCTGCATCTGCCCGCCCGATTGGGGGTGGAGTGGTAAGTGCGTTGTGTAAGTAGTGGCCGCGTTGTCGCATCCGGGACCGCGTTCCGGAACCGGTTTGAGCCCCGCCTCCCAATCCACCCCGATGGCACTCCGGGACCGCGAGTGGCGGCTGGTCCGCGAGGAGGCCCGCCCGGGCCCGCTGAACATGGCGCTCGACGAGGTGGCCGCCGGGACGGCGGCAGCGGGCGGCCCGCGGACGGTCCGCGTCTACCGGTGGGAGCCGAGCACTCTCTCGCTGGGCTACCGCCAGGCCTCGGAGACGGTCGACTGGGACTTCTGCGCCCGCGAGGGCGTCACCGTCACCCGCCGGCCGACGGGCGGCGGCGGCATCTACCACGACGCCCGCGCGGACATCTCGTACTCCATCGTCGCACCCGCCGACGAGGTGCCGGGCGACCTGATGGAGACGTACGCGCTGCTCTGCGAGTCCGTCCTGGAGGCCTTCGAGCGGCTGGGCGTGGATGCGGAGTTCGCGGAGGAGGAGCAGCCGGCGGTTCACGAGCCCGCCTGCTACCTCCGGGCCGTCCACCCCGCCCACGACGTGGTCGTCGGCGGGCGGAAGGTTAGCGGCAATGCCCAGTACCGCCGCAAGGACAGCGTCGTCCAGCACGGCTCGCTGATGTTCGACCTGCGGCCCGAGCGCCACCTCGGGGTGTTCGATACCGCCGACGTGGGGTCCGACGGCCCCGACGTCGGTCCCGACGCCCTCCGCGAGCGCGTGACCACCATCCGCGAGCACGCGGACGTGGACCGTGAGACGGCCGTGGGGACGCTGGAGGACGCGCTTGCGGAGTGGGCCGACGCCGAAGAGGGCACGTGGACCGACGACGAGCTAGAGCGGGCGCGGGCGCTTGCGGAGGCGAAGTACGCGAGCGAGGCGTGGAATCGACGGCGCGAGGACCCGACGGTGTAGGCGACAGCACGGGGACCACCGGAGAATTCGATGGTGCGAGGGCCCAACGAAGTGGGCTGCTCCCGTCACTCGGGCGGGCACTGGACGGCGGAGCCGGACTCGCGGGGGTCGACGGTATCGAGCGACACCGCTCGGAACACCTTCTGGTCGGTGATGAGGTAGTGGGCGACCGTCATCGAGGGGTCCACGTGCGCGGTTCTCGTCGAACCGGGAGTGGGCCGGTACCGATAGGCGGGCCCGAGAACGGTAAAGCGCACCAGCCAGCCTTCGTCCGTCCGGGTCGCTGTTTTCTCCGTGAGCGTCCCGCGGATCTCCACGAAGATTGAGACGACGCGCTCGCGTTCCCGGAGCGTCCGCCGGATGCGGTAGGACTTCTCGAACTGGGTGGCGAACTGGAGGGCGGTTTCGGGGGTGAACGAGTCGGGGCGCTCGGGGCACGGAGGGACATCGACTCGGGATTCGACCGCCAGCGTCGGCGCGTCCGTCGTCGGTGTGGACGCGGCTCCGCCGTCGAGACACCCCGAGAGGGAAGCGGCGACTCCACCGATGCCGGCGAGGACCTGGCGGCGGTGCATGGGACTTCGTACGTAATCACTGACCATAAGTCCAAACGGGAGTACCCGACACGGCCCCGCCGGTAGGTCGCTCGCCGCTCCCTCTGACCCGACGGTCCGACGGACTGCCCCTCGCGGTAGCCGACTCGCAGCTATCTCCGCCGCCGAACCCCCGAACGACCCCTACAGCCACTCCCTCAAAGTCGCTCTTCCAACCACGCCCGCGCCTCCGCGACCGACTCCGCCTCCCCGGCGACCTTGATGTGCTTGTCGCCGCCGTCCGGGTCCGGGTAGCTCCCCACGGAGACGTCCTCGAACTCCGCTTCCGCCTCCGCCAGCACGCCAGCCGCGTTGCTCTCCGGCACCGCCGAGACGAACGACTCGACGTGGCGGTCGCCGTCGAACTCCCCGGCCACGAGGTCGAAGACGGCCTCCATCTCGTCGGGGATGCCCGGCAGGACGTACACGCCCGCGGCCACACAGCCGGGCGAGATGCCCGCGGGGTTGCAGAGGGGCCGGCTCCCTGCCGGTAGCGTGGCCTCGCTGTCGACATCGGGCTCGAACTCGGGGTGCTCCTCGCGGATGGCCGCGACCGTCTCGGCGACGTCCGCGCGGGCGCGCTCGTCCACGGCGAGGTCGCGGCCGAGCGCGTCGGCGACCGCCTCCACGGTCACGTCGTCCGGCGTCGCGCCGAGGCCGCCGGTGACGACCGTGGCGTCGAAGTCGTCGGCGAACCGCCGGACCCGCTCGGCTATCACCGCGCGCTCGTCGGGCAGGACCGCCACCTCCCGGACCGTCACGCCGCGCTCGGTCAGCCGGCTCGCGAGCCACGTCGCGTTGGTGTTCTCGACGTCGCCGGCGAGTAGCTCGTCGCCGACGGTGACGATGCCCGCGTCCATGGGTGTGTGGTCGTGAAGGAGGACTTTAGCTCTGGCTACCGTCCGGGCCGTTCGCAACAAGCCCGTCCCCCAGACACTTCCGAAGCCCCTATCACACCATCCGCCAATCTCGACCCATGAAGATCGGAGCACACGTCTCCATCGCCGGCGGCGTGGACAACGCCGTCGAGCGCCAGGTCGACGTCGGGGGCAACTGCGGGCAGATATTCACCCACTCGCCGCAGGTCTGGCAGGACCCGGACGTCGGCGACGACGAGGCCCAGCGCTTCCGCGAGGGGACCACAGAGCGATTGGACGGGCCGTGGGTCCTGCACTCGTCCTATCTGGTGAACCTCGCCACGCCGAAGGAGGACCTCCGCGAGAAGAGCGTCCGGAGCATGCAGCGGGAGGTCGACGCCGCCGCCAAGCTCGGCGTCGAGTACGTGAACGTCCACGTGGGCGCGCACACGGGCGCGGGCGTCGAGGCGGGCCTCTCGAACGCCGCGAGCGCCCTCGGCGAGCTGGACGTGCCGGACGGCGTGACCGTCCTGGTGGAGAGCGACGCCGGCAGCGGCACCAAGCTCGGCGGGCAGTTCGAGCACCTCGCGACGGTGCTGGCGGAGTGTCCGCTCGATCTGGGCGTCTGTCTGGACACCGCCCACGCCTTCGCGGCGGGCTACGACCTCTCGACCGCGGAGGCGGTCGACGAAGCCGTCGCCGAGTTCGACGACGTGGTCGGGCTGGAGCACCTCCGCTGCATCCACCTGAACGACAGCAAGCACGCCTGCGGCACGAACAAGGACGAGCACGCCCACCTCGGCGAGGGCGAGGTCGGCGTCGAGGGCGTCCGGGCGGTCGTCAACCACCCGGACCTCCGGGACCTGCCGTTCGTCCTGGAGACCCCGAACGAGGACGACCGCGGCTTCGCGTGGAACGTCGACCGGGCGCGGGAGTTGCGGGACTGAGGTCGCGTACGTTTTTCACCGCGCCACCCGAACCACCCCAGGAACCACCCGTGCGACAGTTCTCCGAGGCGTACCTCCGGCGGACCCGCGAGGGGATGTGGGAGGACTCGCGGGCGGCGCTCGCGGACCTCGACCTGCCGGGCCGCGAGCGCGTCCTCGACGTCGGCTGCGGCACGGGCGCGCTCTCTCGCGTCCTCGCCGAGGAGTCCGGAGCCACCGTCGTCGGCCTCGACGCCGACACGGACCTCCTCGCCGTCGCCGCCGAGCACGTCCCCGTCGTCGCGGGCGACGCGCTCCGCCTGCCGGTCCGCGACGGGGCCGTCGACCTCGTGGTCTGCCAGGCGCTGCTCGTCAATCTCCCCGACCCCGGGGCCGCCGTCGCCGAGTTCCGGCGGGCATCGACGGACCTCGTGGCCGCCGTCGAGCCCGACAACGCCGCCGTGGACGTGGCGTCGTCGGTCGCCGAAGAGGAGCGCCTGGAGCGGCGGGCGCGGGCGCTGTACCTCGACGGCGTCGAGACGGACGCCACGCTGGGCGGCGAGGGCACCCGCGCCGCCTTCGAGGCGGCCGGGCTGTCGGACGTGCGCACGCGGCGCTACGAGCACACGCGCGTGGTCGAGCCGCCGTACTCGGAGGCGGACCTCGCGGACGCCCGCCGGAAGGCGAGCGGCGCGGGACTTTCCGACGACCGCGCGACGTTGCGGGCCGGCGGCGCGTCGCCGGCGGCGCTGGACGACCTCCACTCGGCGTGGCGCGAGATGGGCCGCTCGGTCGTCGAGGCGATGGCCGAGGGGACCTACCGCCGGACGGAGACGGTGCCGTTCTACGTGACTGTCGGGCGGGTATAGGGCTTCACCGTCGTTTCGGCCAGCGGGAAACTCCACCGTCGGGCGGGACTGAAAGGGGCGACGCGCTCGGCGAAGCCCGACGACGCAAGCACCGCAGCCGAGTGAGCGGAGCGAACGAGGCGAGGAGCGCAGCGAGGCGCGCGAGCCGAGCGCGTCGGGGCTTTCGAGGTCTCAGTAACCGCTAGAGAGGGGTAACTGCGTTCTCGAAAGCTCCCGGTCGTTCACGGCGGCGAAGCCGCCGTTAACTCGGGAGAGCTTAGCTCTCCCGGCGCTCGACCACCCGCGGCTCGCTACGCTCCCTCCGCTACGGTGTTGTGCGGCGCGCGTTCGAGCGCGCCGCACGGCAAGCGGGACGCCGCTGGCGTCCCGTCCTGCTTGCGTCGCCGGGGAGGGT
>CAZPIG010000210.1:0-2681 GCA_964586205.1 uncultured Halobacteriales archaeon
ACGATGAACACCTTCCACTACGCGGGCGTCGCGGAAATCGACGTCACGCAGGGGCTGCCCCGCCTCATCGAGCTAGTCGACGCCCGCAAGGAGCCGGACACGCCGATGATGACCGTCCACCTGGAGGACGAGTACGCCGCCGACCGCGAGCGGGCCCACGAGGTCGTCTGGCAGATAGAGGCCACGCACGTCCTCGCGCTGGGCGACGTGAGCACGAACGTCGCGGACATGCGCGTCCAGGTGGACCTGAACGAGGAGACCCTCGCGGAGCGGTGGCCGCGCGCCGACGACGTGACCGAGGTCGCGGGCGAGATAGCCGAGACCATCGAGGGCGCGCTCGGCGTCGAGACCGTCCAGGACGGCACCGTCGTCGAGTTCGGCCCCGAGGAGCCCAGCTACCGGGACCTGCTCCAGCTAGTCGAGGACCTGCGGGACATCGTCTTCAAGGGCATCGAGGACGTGTCGCGGGTCGTCATCCGCAAGGAGCAGGACGACGAGGACGAGGAGTTCGTCCTCTACACGGAGGGGTCGGCGTTCGGCGACGTCCTCGACATCGAGGGCGTCGACGCCACCCGGACGACGACGAACAACATCCACGAGGTCTACCGGAACCTCGGCGTCGAGGCCGCCAGAGAGTCCATCATCGAGGAGACGATGGACACCCTCGAGGAGCAGGGCCTCGACGACGTGAACGTCCGGCACCTGATGCTGGTCTCCGACATCATGACCAACCGCGGCACCATCGAGTCCATCGGCCGCCACGGCATCTCCGGCAGCAAGGAGAGCGTCCTCGCGCGCGCGGCCTTCGAGGTGACGGTCAACCACCTCCTCGATGCGGCCATCCACGGCGAGGTCGACGACCTCGACGGGGTGACCGAGAACGTCATCGTCGGCAAGCCCATCAAGCTCGGGACCGGCGACGTGAACCTCCGGATGGGGTCGTTCACCGCGACGCTGCCGGAGTCCGAGCAGGAGCCCTCCGAGACCGCAGTCGAGGAGGAGACCGAGGCCGCCGACTGATGACGATATCGCTGTCGGACGAGGCCCGGCGGCACATCGCGCTGTTCGAGGACGTGACCGGCGCGACGGCGCGGGACTGCGTGGTTCTGGAGGAGCGCGTCCTGTTCGTCGTCGCGCCGGGGGACATGGCCCGCGCCATCGGCCCGGACGGCAGCACGGTCCGCAAGGTGGAGGAGCGCCTCGGGACGGACGTCGAGCTGGTCGAGGACGCAGACACGCCGGAGGCGTTCGTCCGCAACGCGCTCGCGCCCGCGGTCGTCCGCAACGTCACCGTCAGCGAGAACACCGACACGGTCGCCTACGTCGAGGTGCCGGCGGCCGACCGCGGCGTCGCCATCGGAGCGGACGGCCGGACCATCGCCGCGGCGCGGCTGCTGGCCGAGCGCCACTTCGGCATCGACGACGTGGAGTTCGCCTGAGTCAGTCGCCGAGCGCCCGGCGCAGCAGCGTGAACCCACCCACGACGACGACCACGAACACGATGAGTGCCGCGAGGCTCCAGACGATGCCGACGAAGAGGCTGGCGAACGGCGACGTCTCGCTGCCGGGGAGGTTCGCGACGACGAACCCCGCGACGAACAGCACGACCACGGCGACGGCCGGCAGGAGGAGGACGCGCCGCCGCCACGGGGGCGTCCGCGCCGCTGCTCGCCCCGCGTCGGCGGACTGGGACGATTCTCCCATCACGGCCGGGCCTACGACGCGCTGGTACTACGGTCTTGTGTGCGTGGGGCGTTCGCGAGTGGGCCTCGTCGCCCGTGGCCCCGCTCGCCGGGCCGCGGCCGGTCAGGCGCGCCGCGCCTGCACCTTCGAGAGCGCGAACCCGCCGAGGATCACCAGCGCCGTCAGCCACGCGAGGCTCCACGCGATGCCCGTCGCGAGGCTGGCCATGGTGCTGGTCGGGAACAGCGTGGAGACGAGGTAGCCGCCGACCAAGAGCCCCACGACGCTGCCGACGGGCCACAGGACGAGACGGTTCTGCCACCACTCCCGCTCGGGCTCTGCGATGCGGCCGGTCCGGTCTGCCATGACCGATGTTTCCTCGCGCCGGACGGAAGGAACTTTCCCCTCCGGTGGCGGAATCGATGCGGACTCGGGCCGCACCGAAGTGCGCTCCGGCCGAAGCAGCGCGGATGCCTGCCGAAGGATGGGGTGCCTGCCGAAGCGGAGCGGCCGCCTGCCGAACCGAGGTAGCGCCGGCGACTGCCCGACCGTCACGCCCTGTAGCGGCGCACCCGCCCGCGGACCCGACTCCCCGCGTAGAGGACCAGGGTCGCCGCCAGCAGCCACGCGAGGCTCCACGCGATGCCCGTCGCGAGGCTGGCGAAGGTGCTGTCCGGGTAGACGGCCGACGAGAGCCACCCCGACGCGAGGAGGACGGCGATGGACGCCGAGACGCCCGCGAGTCCCCGCCGCCGGCGGACGTAGTTCAGCAACGATTCGACGGGACTGTCGACGGAACCGGGAAGCGACTCCGTCGCCACGGGACGCGCGTGGGCCGCCAAACGTATCAGGGTTGTGTTAGCTTGTCCGGGCGGTCGGCCGGACAAGCTACGGTCGTCCGCTGGTGGGGTTCGCCGTCGGGGGAGGAGTTGGCCGTCGTGGAGGAAGCGTTCGCCGTCGTGGAGGAAGCGTTCGCCATCGTGGAGGAAGCGTTCGCC
>CAZPIG010000210.1:2781-5103 GCA_964586205.1 uncultured Halobacteriales archaeon
TCGTGGAGGAAGCGTTCGCCATCGTGGAGGAAGCGTTCGCCGTAGGGGAGGAGTTTCGCCATCGGAGAGGAGTTCGTCCACGCGCTCACCCGCGGCCCGCCGCCGGTCCGCCAGGGGGATTTCGCCCGGTGGGTTTTATTAGCCCGTCCTGCCACAACCCGCCAAGGACCGATGACATCCACAGCCCCTGCGGCCGGGCGGCCGGCCGACCGGTCGCGGCGACCAGCCGGGTGGGACCGATGAAGCTGGCGATGATCGGCGTCGGGCAGGCGGGCGGCAAGCTACTCGACGCCTTCCTCGCCCGCGACAAGCAGGCGGGGACGAACATCGTCCGCGCCGCGGTGGCGGTCAACACCGCCGAGTCCGACCTCTCCGGGCTGGAGCACGTCCCCGAGGAGAACCGGCTGCTCATCGGACAGACCCGCGTGAGCGGCCACGGCGTCGGTGCCGACAACGAACTCGGCGCGGAGATAGCCAAGGAGGACGCCAACGAGTTCCAGAACGCCCTCGACGACGTGCCCGTCCACGCGGTGGACGCCTTCCTCATCCTCGCGGGCCTCGGCGGCGGCACCGGCAGCGGGGCCGGGCCGGTGCTGGCCCAGGAGATAAAGCGCATCTACACCGAGCCGGTGTACGGCCTCGGGGCGCTGCCGGGCGGCGACGAGGGCAGCCTCTACACGCTGAACGCGGCGCGGTCGTTCCGGACGTTCGTCCGGGAGGTGGACAACCTCCTGCTGATAGACAACGACGCGTGGCGACAGTCCGGCCAGTCGATGCAGGGCGCGTTCGAGAACATCAACGCGGAGCTGGTCCGGCGGCTGGGCGTGCTGTTCGCGGCCGGGGAGGTCGACAACGACGACGTGGTCGCCGAGAGCATCGTCGACTCCAGCGAGATAATCAACACCCTCGAGGGCGGCGGCGTGTCGTCGGTCGGGTTCGCGTCGGTCACCATCGAGGAGATAGAGTCCCAGGGGCTCATGGAGCGGCTGGGCTTCGGCGAGGACGACGGCATCGACAGCGCCGACGCCATCAACCGCGCGACGAGCCTCGTCCGGCGGGCGACGCTCGGGCGGCTGACCCTGCCGTGCCAGCTCGAGGGCGTCCAGCGCGCGCTGGTCGTGCTCGCGGGGCCACCGGACTACCTGAGCCGGAAGGGCGTCGAGCAGGGCCGCAAGTGGCTGGAGCAGGAGACCGGCAGCATGGAGGTCCGCGGCGGCGACTACCCGCTGCCGGGCGAGGCCCACATCGCCTGCGTCGTCCTGCTGTCGGGCATCACCGACGCGCCGCGCATCACGCGGCTCCAGGAGCAGGCCGTCGAGGCCCAGGAGACCATCGCCGAATCCGAGGAGTTGAGCGAGGAGCGCATCGAGGAACTCGTGACCGACGAGGACGACGAGCTATCGGAGCTGTTCTAGTCGTCGCGACGGAAACCGAGTTGTCGCGACGGATACCCCGGTCGCCGTGCCCCCCCGCGACGGTGGCCGCCACCCCGAAAGAGGACGCTTAAGTGCCTCCGTCGGGAACCACGACGTACTATGGCGAACGGCAAGTACGCGGGCCGGAAACTGAAGAAGGACCGCCAGAAACACCGGTGGTCCGACTCGGACTACGCCCGCAGGGAGCGCGGCCTCGGCGAGAAGACCGACCCCCTCGAGGGAGCGCCCCAGGGCCGCGGCATCGTACTGGAGAAGATCGGCATCGAGGCCAAGCAGCCGAACTCGGCCATCCGGAAGTGCGTGCGGGTCCAGCTAATCAAGAACGGCAAGCAGGTCACCGCCTTCTGCCCGGGCGACGGGGCCATCTCCTTCATCGACGAGCACGACGAGGTCACCATCGCCGGCATCGGCGGCGCGAAGGGTCGCGCGATGGGCGACATCTCCGGGGTCAACTACAAGGTCGAGAAGGTCAACGGCGTCTCGCTCATCGAACTGGTCCGCGGCAACGCCGAGAAGCCGGTGCGATAACCATGGCTGCCGAAGAGGACTCCGGCGAGACGGCGGAGGCGGGCGAGGAGACGGCTGCGGCGGAACTGTTCGGGCGGTGGCCGGTGACGGGCATCCAGTTCTCGGACCCGAGCACCGAGCGCTACATCACGGTGACGCCCGTCGCGCACACGATGGGCCGCCACGCCGGCAAGCAGTTCCAGAAGAGCGAGATAAGCATCGTCGAGCGATTGATAAATCGGCTGATGCAGACCGGCCAGAACACCGGCAAGAAGCAGCAGGCGACGAACATCGTCCGGGACGCCTTCGAGATGGTCCACGAGCGGACCGACGAGAACCCCGTCCAGGTCCTCGTCCGGGCCGTCGAGAACAGCGCGCC
>CAZPIG010000211.1:0-5100 GCA_964586205.1 uncultured Halobacteriales archaeon
TCGGGACCATCCCGGACAGCTTCACCTGCGACGTGGTCACCCGCGCCGACGACGAGTGGGTGGGCGACTTAGACGAGGACTACCTCGACACGCTCGAACCGGGCGACGTGTTCGTCCTCGGCGGCGACCGCTACGAGTTCCGGTACCGGCGCGGCCCGAAGGTGTACGTCGACCCGACCGCCGACCGGCCGACGGTGCCGTCGTGGTACTCGGAGCGCCTGCCGCTGTCGTACGACCTCGGCCGGGAGATACTCCAGTTCCGCGGCGAGCTACTGGAGCGCCTGGAGCGCGGCGGCCAGCCGGCCGTCCGGGACTGGCTGCGGGCATTCCCCGTCGACGAGAACAGCGTACGGGCGGTCGCTCGCCTGTTCGACCAGCAGGTCCGCTACGCCGGGGTCGGGAGCGTCAGCACGGACGGCCGGCTGACCGTCGAGGTGGAGATGGACCGCGAGGAGTTCAAGCGCCGGTACTACGTCCACTCGAACTACGGCCGGCGGTTCAACGACGGGCTCTCGCGGCTGGTCGCGCACGTCTGTGCCCGCGAGGCCGGCACGAACGTCGCCGTCGCCGTCGCGGACAACGGCTTCTCGGTGTCGATGCCGCTGAACCGCAAGGTGGACCTCGCGGGCATCGTCAGGGGGATCGACCCCGAGGAGGTCCGGGAGCTACTGCGCGAGAGCCTCGAGGGGACCGAGATGCTCCAGCGACACTTCCGCATCAACGCGACGCGGTCGCTGCTCGTCCTCAAGCGGTACAAGGGCTACGAGAAGTCCGCCAGCGAGCAGCAGGTCTCCAGCGAGATGCTGCTGGGGTTCGCCGAGGACCTAGAGGACTTCGCCGTCATCGAGGAGACCTACCGCGAGATGATAGAGGACAAGCTTGACGTCGCGGGCATCCGCGAGGTGCTCTCGGCGGTCCAGCGCGGCGACGTCGAGGTCGTGAGCCACCGCGTGGAGTCGCCGACGCCGCTGGCGTTCGGGCTGGCCACCCTGCTGGCCAGCGACGTGGTGCTCGCCGAGGACGAGGACGCCGCGCTCCGGGCGTTCCACGAGCGGGTCCTGACCGAGATCGACGACGGGTCGGACGACGCCACCGACGGCGTCGGGGTGGCGGACGGCGGAACGGAGGGCGGACCCGACGACTGACGGAACCCAGTCGCCGGGACGACTGCAGCGAGCGACGGAGCGCCGTCGCCCTACACCAGGTCCGGATGGTGGTCGCCGTACCGGTCGAACACGAGCCCCATCGTCGTCCCGTAGGCGACGTGGGCGAGCAGCGTCGCCGCGGCGTAGACGACCAGCGCCGTCCCCGAGACCGGCGGGACGAACGCGAGCACGAACCCCGTCCAGAGGATGGCGGCGAAGACGGCCCCGCGGATGGCGTCGCGGCGACCGGGGAGGAACTGGCCGATGGTGACGAACAGCAGCGGCCACGCGAACGTCCCGGCGGCGTAGAACAGCACGAACCCGACGAAGGCGCTCTCCGGGACGCCGACGGTCTCCGAGAGCGTGCTGAAGACGGCGAACCGGAACTCGGTGACCGCGTTGGCGGCGACGAGCACCAGCGTCATGACGGCGGTGCCGACGAACCCGCCCACCACGGCGATGGCGGCCCCCCGGGTCAACACCGACAGCACCTCCGACCGGTCGCCGTCGACCATGTCGACGTCCGCCCCGGGCGTCTCCCTCGTGCCGGATTGGCCCTCTACCATGTGGCCTGGTACCGTGGGCCCATCCAAAAGGATTCGGCAATCCTGTCGGCACGGTGACGACGCTGCCTCCGTCGGTGACACGGACTCTAGTGATCGACGTGACTTTTGAATCAGTGGAGTCAGCGTCAGAGGTGCGGTTCAGTGTGTCTCGGTGGCGCAATGGGCTAGAAAGCCCCCGCCCGCTCGACCACCCGCGGCTCGCTGCGGTCCTCACTCCGGTCACTTCGTTCCCTCCGTTGCGGTCCTTGCGTCGCCGGGGGAGGGTCGAGCGCGCGGCCCCTTTCAGCCCCACCCGACGGTGGTTGGTCGCCGAGCGCCGAGCCCGTCGGGAGGCCCGGCTTGCATATTCAAACGTTGTGACGATCATTACCGTCCGTGCTGGCGCACCCGCTGCTACCGCGCCCACGCCAGCATCCGCGCGTAGAGGTCGTCCGATTCGAGCGCGTCCGGGGACCCGACGAGCACCAGCGCCCGCTTCGCGCGGGTCAGCGCGACGTTCACGCGGCGCTCGTCCTCGAAGATGGGACCGTCGAGGTCCCCGGTCGCCACGAACGAGACAACCACCACCTCCTCGCTGGACCCCTGGAAGCGGTCGACGGTGTCCACCGTCACCGCGTCGGGCACCCGGCGCTCGATGGCCGCCACCTGCGCGCGGAACGGCGCGATGACGCCCACGTCCGACGGCGGAACGCCAGCGTCGGCGAACGCGGCGACCGTCTCCGCGACCGCCGCGGCCTCCGCCGCGTCGGTGTGGTCGCCGTCGTCGCCGTCGACCGCGACGAACGACACGGGGTCCCGGAGGTGACCGGGGAGGGCGTCCACGTCCACCCCGTCGAGGTCGGCGAGGCCCCGGCCGGCCACCTCGGCCGTCGCGGGCCGGAGCGCGCCGTCGTAGAACTCCCGAGAGGGGAACGCCTGGATGCGCTGGGCCATCCGGTACTGGCGGTCCAGCGTGACCGTCGCCCCGGGGTGGGCCTCGACGAGGCGCTCGAACAGCGACCGCGAGAGGTCGCCCCCGGTCCGGGTCACGGGCGGTAGCTGGCGGTGGTCGCCGACGAGCACGAAGCGGTCCGCGAGATTGACGGGGGCCAGCGCCTCGGGCTCCGTCAACTGGGAGGCCTCGTCGACGACGGCGACGTCGAGCGACAGCGACCGCATCGTCCGTTTGGCGCAGGTCGCCGCCGTCGCGGCGACGACCGCCGGCTCCCGGAGCGCGGCCGCGCGCTCGCCCGGGTCGCCGCGCTCTTCGAGACGGAGGTCCTGCATGTCCTCCCGGACGGCGGACTCCGAGCCGACCCGGACGACGTCCTCGAAGCCCTGGTCGCGCAGCGCCTCGAGGGCGTTGTCGACGGCGCGGTTCGTGAACGCCGACAGCAGCACGCACTCGCCGCGCGCGACGAGCGCGCGGACCGTCCGGGCGATGGCGTAGGTCTTGCCGGTCCCCGGCGGTCCGTGGACGAGCGCGAAGTCCTCGGCGGTCGCGGCCCGCTCGACGGCCGCGGCCTGGGCGGGGTTGAGGTCGGTCGCCGCGTCGTCGCCTCGCTCCGCGGCGGCTTCACCGTCGCCTCGCTCGGCGACCTCGCCACTGTCGCCGGCTCCGTCGTCGCCGGCTCCGTCGTCGCCGGCTCCGTCGTCGCCATCACCGCTCTCGGTGGCGGCTCCACCGTCTCCGATGGCCACCTCCCCGGCGTCGTCCCGGAACGACGGGTCGGCGCGGCCGAACAGCACGTCCCGGCGGCGCTCGTCGCCGCGGAGCAGGAAGTCGTGCAGCGCGACGAGCATCCGGTCGGCCGACAGCTCCGAGGGCGAGACGTCGACGCGCCGCAGTTCGAGTGGCTCGTCGGCGCTCACGACTATCTCCTCGCCGAGCCGTTCGACCCGCGCGGGCTCGGTCCGCCCGCCGACGGGGTCGCCCTCGCTCGCGAGCACGTAGTCGCCCTCGCGGATGCGGGAGACGGTCCCCGCCTCGCGCGTCGCCCGTAGCTCCCACCGGCCGTCCGCGCGCTGGCTGCGGCCGGCGGGCTCTAGGTCCACCAGCGCGCGCCCGGCCGCGGCGCGCTCGTCGGCGTCGACCTTCCAGAGCCGGGCGTACGCCCGGTGGACGGCCCGGCGCTCGTCCTCGACGAGCCCGTAGAAGCGGTCGAAGTACTCGCGCTCCGCTTCGGGCAGTGCTGTCCCGACCGTCCCCGCTTTGGACTCCTGGCCGAGGCGGCCCGCGACGGCCATGCAGGTCTCGCGCTCGAAGCAGTGCTCGCAGGAGGCGTCCGCCTCGTGGCCGGTGGGGGTCGCCCCCCGAACGGCGGTGGCGGCGACCGCGTTGCGCGCACGGACGACGAACGCGAACAGGCCATGGCCCGGCGAGAACTCCTTGGCCGGTGCGAGGTCGCCGGTCGCCTCGGCGCGGTCGGCCGCGGCGTTGCCCGTGTAGATGACCGCGGCCGTGTCGGCGGGGTCGAGGGCGGCGTCGGTCGCCGAAGGAGCGGCGTCGGAGTCGTCGGGAGCTGCGGTGTCGTCCGAGCGCTCGCCCGGTCCGCCGGCCCCCAGCAGCAGCGCGTAGCACGTCGCCTGGACCTTGTCCGGGAAGCGCGGGTCGCGGGTCGTGTTCGTCCCGGTCTTCAGCTCGACCGGCATCCCCCGCCGGACGGCGTCGGCCCGGCCCTTCAGCCCGAGCGTCTCGCTGACGAGCCACTGCTCGCTGCGCCACGTGTCGGGCTCGGTGAGCGTCCCCTGTTCCAGCCAGCCCTCCAGCGCGCGGGCGTGGCGGCCGACCTCGCTCGCCACGTCGTCCGCGTCGCGGCCCAGCAGGCCGAGTTCCAGTCCCGCGTCGGCCACGCGGTCCGCGACGGCGTCCTCGCGGTCCCGGCCGCGGAGGAGGTCGCCGAACACGTCGTGGACGAGGGTCCCGCGCACGACGGGGTAGTTCAGGGGGACCCCCGTCAGCGTGTTCAGGTAGTAGATGCGCGGACACTGGACCCATCCGCGGACGTCCGTCACGTCGACGAGGTAGTCGGGCTCCACCACGACGAACGACTCCGCGGTGGTCGCGTACGTGGTCTGGCCCCGGTACTCGTCGGTCGAAGCGTCGGTAACCAGTAGCTCCATCCCCGGGTCGAGGTGGTCAGCGGTCGCCGCCCAGTCGCCCCAGAGCGTGACGGTGGTGGGGTCACCCGTGTCGTCGGCTTCCGTCTCGTCGACGGTTCCCGGCCCGTCGGCCTCGCTCGCACCTCCGGCGGTCGTCTCCTCCGGGGCGACCAGCACCTCCGCGAGGTCCCGGTCGCCGTAGCGGGTCTCGACGCTCCGGGGACCGTCGACCTCGAGGACGCGCCCGCGAACGTTCACGGCACCACTCCCGCTCCGGGCGGAGTTAACGGTGGCGCTCCAGGGGCGGT
>CAZPIG010000212.1:0-5081 GCA_964586205.1 uncultured Halobacteriales archaeon
GCCCCCCGCCCCCCGGTGGGGGCGGGGGGCGTTCCGCTGGGGCCCCCCCCCCCCCGGGCCCGCGGCCGGCGGCCGCGCGCGCCGCGCGAGTCGAGCGAGCGGGGGCTTTCGAGGACACAGCAAGAATGGCTACTCGACTTCCAGTGTCCTCGAAAGCCCCGGCGTTCTCGGCTCCCGGGTCTCGCTGCGGTCCTCGTTCGCTCCCTTCAGTCGCTCACTGCGGTCCTTGCGTCGCCGTGCTTCGTCCAGCGAGCGGCCCCTTTCAGTCCCACCCCACGGTGGTCTGTCGGTCCTCTCTACTCGACGGGAGCCAGGTCGGCGCTGAAGTGCCGCAGCTCCGGCGTCCCGGGCTCGCTGACGACCTCCAACCCGGAGATCTCGTCGCGACGGTCCACCACGCGCCCAGCGGCTGCGGCCACGTGGGCGAGGTGCTCGTCGTGGTACGTCCGACGGGGGAGCGCGAGCCGGACCAGCTCCGGCCGGTCGGCGTCCGGGAACGCGAAGCTCCCCAGCTCCACCCCCCGCACGCCGCCCTCGCGGTACAGCTCGCAGACGAACGCCTGGCCCGGGAACTGCTCGTCCGGGATGCCCGGCAGCGCGCGCCCGGCGTCCACGTAGACGGCGTGCCCGCCGACCGGCCGGTAGACCGGCACGCCATCGCGCTCCAAGCGGTCGGCCAGCCGCCGGACCTGCCCGACGCGGTGCTCCAGGTAGGCCTCCGTGACGGCCTCGCGGAGCCCGACGGCCATCGCCGCCATCTCGCGGCCGGCCATCCCGCCGTAGGTGGGAAAGCCCTCGTAGAGGATGGTCCGCTGCTTCACGGCCTCGTACAGCGCGTCGTCGACGTCGTCCGACAGCGCGAGGAAGCCCCCGCTGTTGACCAGCCCGTCCTTCTTGCCGCTGACGACCAGCGCGTCCGCGTAGCCTAGCTGCTCGCGGACCACGTCGGCGACCGACCAGTCGGCGAACTCGGGCTCGCGCTCGACGACGAAGTGGGCGTTCTCCGCGAACCGGCAGGCGTCGACGACCAGCAGCGCGTCCACCTCGTCGGCCACGGCGCGGGCGGCGCGGACGTTCGCCACGCTGACCGGCTGGCCCGCCATCGAGTTGTTGGTCAGCGTGACGACGACGGCCGGAACGCGGTCGGCTCCCACCTCGGCCGCTAGCTCGCGGACCGCCGCCACGTCGAGGTCGCCCTTGAACGGCGCGTCGCCCTCGGGGTCGGTCGCGCCGTCGGTGGGGCAGTCCACCGGCTCCGCGCCGGCCGCCGCGACGTGCGCGCGGGTGGTGTCGAAGTGCGTGTTGTTCGGGACGTGGTCCCCCGCCTCGGCGAGCGCGCCGTAGAGGACGTGCTCGCCGCCGCGGCCCTGGTGGACCGGGACGACGCGCTCGAAGCCCGTGACCTCGCGGACGGCCTCGCGGAGCGCCTCGAAGCTCCGGCTGCCGGCGTAGGACTCGTCGCCGGTGTGCAGCGCGGCCCACTGGGCGTCGCTCATCGCGCCGGTCCCGCTGTCGGTCAGCAGGTCCACGAACACGTCCTCGCCGGCGAGGTCGAAGACGTTGTAGCCGGCCGCCTCGAGGGCGGCCGTCCGCTCGTCGCGGGGCGGCAGCCGGACGCGCTCGACGGCCTTCGACCGGTAGGAGTAGCGCTCGTCGTCCATGGTGGGTCGAACGCGGTCCCGCGTATAACGGTTCTGTCGCCGGTACGTCCGGGAATGGATGGGTCTGTGCGTCGGTGTGCGCTCGTCGGCGTGAACGGGCGGCGGTGGCTATCGGACGGTGGTGGGTATCGGGCGGTGGTAGCTATAGGGCGGT
This sequence comes from uncultured Halobacteriales archaeon, assembly GCA_964586205.1. GTDB lineage: Archaea > Halobacteriota > Halobacteria > Halobacteriales > CAZPIG01 > CAZPIG01. The sequence goes on from CAZPIG010000212.1 coordinate 1,816, forward strand.
GGTGGGTATCGGGCGGTGGTGGGTGTCCGCTCGGCGTCGACGAGTCCCGGCCCGCGGTGGGGGTCATCACTCCTCGGGCGGCGCGAACTCCACCAGCGTCAGGTCGCGGTCGAGCATGCAGTGGTCGTGCGGCGGGTCGCCGACCACCTCGTCGATGCGGTACTCGCGGTCGAGCGAGGCCCCCATCGGCTCGCAGTACTCGTGGCTCGGACACTCGGTGTGCGGACACGGCCCCTCCAGGGCCACCTTGCTCCCGGCGTAGGCCCGCCGGGACGCCACGTTCGCCAGCACCGGGGCGGGCTCGACCTCGACGGCGGTCACCCCCGCGTCGTGGACCGCGCAGTCGAGCGTCTCGCCCTTCTCGCGCACGTCGGTCACCCGGTAGCGCACCCCCTCGGCGAGGTTCAGACACTGCTGTCGGTACGGACAGCCGTCGCAGCCGCTGGCCGGCCCCTGGTAGACGAACTCCTCGCCCTCCGTCGCCAGTCGGGTCCCGATGAGGGTGACCGTGGACATCCGCCCGGCGATAGGGACCGGGTGGGGTTAAACCCCGCGACGGTATCCGGCCCCGTTCCTCGGCCCGTGTCCCCCGACTGACGCCTGAATCCGTCCCCGACCCACGTGGTTAAATTTCAATGAAATCTAAACTTATTTCTAGTTTCTGTAAATAGACTTATCGTCGTCGCGTCGCTCGACTCGCGTGCGCCGAGAGGCGCGTGACAGCACCATGGTCGCATTCATCGGCAAGGGGTTCGACGGGTCGATGTACGAGTACAGCAGCGGCTCCGAGGCCGACCTCGTCCCCGGCCCCGTCGCCACGGTCAAGAACAGTCTCGGCGACCGACTCGGTCGGTGACGCCGACCGAGAACCGCTTTTTTCGATGGCCGGCATCCTCTGTGCGTGGGACCCCGACGGAGCGCTCCCCGAGCGGACGGTCGCGGAGGCGATGGCGGCGATGGACTACCGCGGGCCCGACGGCTCGCGGCTGGTCGCGGTCGACGACGTCCACCTCGGCCACCAGCGGTTCGACGCCACGCCGACGGCCGACGAACAGCCCGTCCGCGACGGCGACGTCTGGCTCGCGCTCGACGGCCGGGTCGACGACCGCCCGGCGCTGGTCGCGGACCTGCCGGGCGCGGACGCGGGCGACTCCGACGCCGCGCTGCTGGCGGCCGCCTACCGGGAGCACGGCGCGTCGTTCGTCGAGCACGTCGTGGGCGCGTTCGGGGTCGTCGTCTACGACGCCGGCGCGGAGCGGCTGGTGGTCGCGCGCGACCGCGTCGGCCGCCGGGAGGTCCACTACGGGCGCGCGGGCGCGGCGACGGTCGTCGCCTCCGACCGGACGCCCGTCCTGCGGTGTCGCCGCACCGTCGGGCGCGACGCGGGAGGTGGCGGCCACGACGGCCCCAGAAGCGCCACTGCGGCCGTCGAGGAGTGCAGGCTCGCCGAGTACCTCACCTTCCACACCTTCACGCCGGGGCTGACCGCCTACGAGGGCGTCCGGACGGTGCCGCCCGCTCACTACCTCGTCGTGGAGGGCGACGGGACGACCGAGCTCCGGCGGTACTGGCGGCCCGGCGGCTCGGTCGCGTCGGCCCCCGAGTCGGCGCTCCGGCGGCGGCTCTCGGACCGCGCGCGGGCCGCCGTGGCGGCGAGCCTCCGGACTGCCGACCCGGTGGGGACCGAGCTGAGCGGCGGGATGGACTCCACCACGGTCACGGCGCTGGCCGCCGGTCTGCTGGACGGCACGGTGGCCCCCGGCGGCTCCGTGGAGGTCCCGGACCGCCTCGGGCGGGACGACCTCGCCGGCTTCTCGTTGGTGTTCGAGGGACTGGGCGAGCCGGAGCGCTACCGCGAGGAGCGCCGACGCATCGCCGACGTGGCGGCCCGCTACGACCTCGACCGCCGCGAGGTCGTGGCCGACGACCTGTGGCCGTGGCCCGACGCCCCCGTCTACGACCGCGCGCCGCTCGAAGGCCCGTGCCGGAACGCGACGGCCGTCGCCTTCGAGGCGCTGTACGGGCGCGTCGCCGGCGAGGGCCGTCGCGTGCTGCTGTCGGGCGAGGGCGGCAACTTCTTCGACGGCAAGCAGTCGGCGTACGCGGACATGGTCCGCCGCGGTCGCCTCCTCGCGGCCGCGCGCGGGATGCTGGCCGACGACACCCGGACGTGGCGGCTCTGCTGGCTCGTCGCCCTCCGGCTGGCCCAGTCCGTAGGCGGCCGGTACCCCGAGACCCGGACGCTCGACGGTGACGCCGTCGTCTCGGAGGCCCTCCGGGCGGCCGCCGAGCGGCCCCGCGAGGAGTGGCCCGCCTACCCCCAGGCCCACTACGACCGGCTCGTCACCCAGACCTCCGACCGGCGGCTGTTCCACAGCCACTACCTCGAGCTGCTGGCGTTCGACCGCCGGGTCGCGCTCGCCGCGGGCGTGGACCTCCGGTACCCCCTGCTCGACCCGCGGCTGGTCGACCTCGCGTACTCGCTGCCCGAGGAGCTACTCTACGGGGACGGCCGGCGCAAGCGCCTCTTCGGGGAGTTCGCGGCGCGGCACCTCCCCGAGAGCGTCCGCGGCGCGACCGCGACGCCGTCGTTCACGCCGCTGGTGAGCCGGGGGTTCTACGAGGCCCGCGACCGGGTCGAGGCCCTGCTCGGGGCGGGAAGCGAACTCGCGGCCCGCGGCTACGTCGCGGCCGACGACCTCGCCGCGGCGACCGAGGAGCTGTACGCCCGGCCCGTCGAGGAGCGCCACCGCGACCCCCGCGCCGTCTCGGACAGCGACGTCTGGCGGCTGCTCTGTGCCGAGCGGTGGCTCCGGGACGCGACCGACGCCGGCGTCCTCGAGGCGTCGGACGCCCCCGAGTGAGCACCCCCGCTCTCACTCCGACGATTGCCCCGTCAGCGCCTCCAGCTTATCGAGGTAGGCCTCGCGGGGCACCTGGTAGACCTCGCGGACGTCCACCTCGCCCGCGGAGAACTGCCGGGCGAGGTCCAGCGCCGCCTCGACCGCCTCCTCGCGCGTCGGGAAGGTCCCGCCGCCGGGGACGGTCACCTCCGGCTCGAGGTAGAGCGTCACGTGCCACGCCGCGTCACTGTCCGGCCGCGACCGGCCCGGCCGCCGGCGCTCCCGCGGCCCGTGGGTCAGGTACAGCGTCGGGAGGCAGGGCGCGGGGAACTCCTCGCCGTCGAACACGTCCGGCCGGTACACCAGCACCCCGCGGCCGTCGGCGTCCGCGCTCCACACGGTCCACCCCGCCGGCGGGTCGTC
>CAZPIG010000213.1:0-3198 GCA_964586205.1 uncultured Halobacteriales archaeon
CGCGTGGGCGTCGTGGCCGCAGGCGTGCATCGCGCCCTCGTGCTCCGAGCGGAAGCCCTCCGCGGCGGGCGCGTGGTCGTCGTCGGTGGACTCCTCGCGCAGCAGGCCGTCGATGTCCACGCGCAGCGCCACGGTCGGCCCCTCGCCCTTCTCCAGTACCGCGACGGCTCCGGTGTAGCCGCCCTCCAATCGTTCGAGCGTCTCCTCGTTCGCGCCCGCCTCGCGGGCCTGCTCGTACCAGCGCTCCAGCTCGTCGTCGGGGACGGCCATGCGCTCGCCCTCCGCGAGGGCCTCCTGGCCGACGTACAGTTCGTCCGGGCCGACGCGCTCTATCGCCTCGACGACGCGGCAGGTGGTGTAGAACTCGCGCCACGCCGGCTCGGGGTGGCGGTGGAGGTCCCGTCGCAGGTCGACGAGCGGGTCGCGCTCGGTCGTCTGGCTCATGGAGTGTCGATGGGACAGGGTTGACTTGAATTGGTGGGTGGTCGGTCCGTGGCGAGACGCGACCGGAGTGCGGGTGCCGAGTCGAGCCATTCAAGGCCGCCACGTTCCCACCACCTCCCATGCAACTGTCGGGGACTATCCTCGCCGGCCGCGACCTCCGGCCGGTCGAGGGCCGGGTCGTCGTCGAGGACGGCCGCATCGCGGCCGTCGAGGACGAGCCCGTCGACAGCGACGACGTGGTCCTGCCGGCGTTCGTCAACGCCCACACCCACGTCGGCGACGCCATCGCGAAGGAGGCCGGCGGCGGCCTGTCCCTGGAGGAGCTGGTCGCGCCCCCGGACGGCCTCAAGCACCGGCTGCTCCGGCGCGCCGACCGCGACGAGCAGGTAGCCGCCATCCGGCGGAGCGCCCGCCTGATGGAGCGGACCGGCACCGCCGCCTTCGTGGACTTCCGCGAGGGCGGCGTCGAGGGGGTCGAGCGGCTCCGGGACGCCGTCGAAGGGTTGGACGTGACGGCAATCGCGATGGGCCGCGGACCGCCCGAGGTGCTCTCGGTCGCCGACGGCTACGGGGCCAGCGGGGCGAACGACGCCGACTTCGCGCGCGAGCGCGCCGCCGCCCGCGAGGCCGGCAAGCCGTTCGCCATCCACGCCGGCGAGGCCGACGCCAGCGACCTGACGCCCGCGCTGGACTACGAGCCCGACCACCTCGTCCACGTCGTCCACCCCGAACCCGAGCACCTCGACCGCATCGAGCGCGAGGGCGTGCCCGTGGTCGTCTGCCCGCGGTCGAACCTCGTGACCGGCGTGGGCCTGCCGCCGGTCGCGGACCTCCTCGAGCGGACGACCGTCGCGCTGGGGACGGACAACGTCATGCTCAACGGCCCGTCGATGTTCCGCGAGATGGCGTTCCTCGCCAAGCTGACCGACGTGCCCGCCGTCGAGGTTCTACGGATGGCCACCGTCGCGGGGGCCGACGTCGCGGGCCGCGAGTGGGGCGTCGTCGAGGCGGGCCGCCCCGCGAAGCTGCTGGTCCTCGACGGCGACTCGGACAACCTCGCGGGCGCGCGCGACCCCGTGCGCGCCGTCGTCCGCCGGGCGACGGCGGCGGACGTGAAGCGGGTGGTGTTGTGACCACTGCCCCATCGTGTGACCACCGTCCCATCGTATGGCCGCCGTCCCATCGTGTGACCACCGTCCCATCGTGTAGCCGCCGTCCCATCGCCGGCAGTCGGTTTCACACACCGAGACCGACGCACTGCTCGCCGGAAAACGCTTATTACCGCGCGATTTGTAGCTTGCTACCAAGCCGCGTAATGTACGACCGCATCCTCGTGCCGACGGACGGGTCGGCGGGCGTCGAGCGCGCCGTCGAGCACGCGGCGGGGCTGGCGGCGGCCCACGGGGCCGACCTCCACGCCGTCTACGTCGTCAACACCGCCAGCTTCGCCAGCCTCCCCGTCGAGACGTCGTGGGAGGGCGTCGACGGCATGCTCCGCGAGGAGGGCCGGGAGGCCCTCGCTCGGGTCGAGGACCTGGCCGCCGACCACGGCGTCGACGTGGCGGGCGTGGTCCGCGAGGGGCGGCCGGCCCGCGAGATAGTCCGCTACGCGGAGGACGGGGGCTGCGACCTCGTCGTCATGGCCACCCACGGCCGCGGCGGCATCGACCGGCTGCTGCTCGGCAGCGTCACCGAGCACGTCGTCCGCGCCTCGTCGGTGCCGGTGCTGACGGTCCGCATCGGCGACGAACCGGACTCGCGAGGGGACGACGCCGTCGAGGACGCCGACGCCGTCGGGGAGACGGACGACGCGGTCGAGACGGCCGACGACCAGGACCGCGCGAAGGAGGCGGACGCCGGCGCGCCGGCGGAGTGATTTCGGCGGCACGGTCTGGTCGTCTGTGGGGTCGAGTCGTCTCCTCGTAGCTCGTCTCGTCGTGTAGCGCGCGACGACGGCGCGACCGACCCCACGGACGCCCGCGGTCGCCGCGGTTGGCGACCGCCGGGGGAGCGCGAGGCGCGACCGTGGGGAGCGCCTCGGAACGAGCGAGCGGGGAGGAACGACCCGCGAGCGGACGAGGGGCTGCCGAGCGCGTGTCGGCCGCGAGGCGCGAACGGCGGGCGGCACGAGCGAAGCGAGTGCCGCCGAACGAGCGAGCGGGGAGGCACGACCCGCGAGCAAGTGAGCGCCTCGGACGGGCGAGCGGTGAACGCAGTGAACCGCGAGCCGCCGCAGATGCGGCCGACTCGCGCGGTGCGGTCATGATGCCTCGACTTCGGGCGGTGACGGAGCTGTCCAGAAACGAGCGCCGCGGCCGGGAGGGCTCGCGGGCGACGACGAACGGAGCGTCGGCCAGAACGACTCGACAGATACCTCGACGCGGACCCACCTCACACCCCACTCGATTCCCGCCCGCGCTCGACGCGACTCCCGGTATCGACCAGTTCGGACTCCTCGAACCGGGGGTCGCGGTCGGAGTACCGCGCACACGAGCGACAGTAGTAGCCGTCGCCGCGCTCGCGGATGTCCGCGTGTCCCATCGGGCAGCGGTACCGGTACCGCTCCTCCGGGCCGCCGTCGCGGGGCATGGGTGACCGACCAGCGACTACGGCCCCACTGGTGAAGGGTCTCGGCCGTCCGGGCGCGGCGGAACTGAAAGTGGCAGCGGTGGAACTGGATGTGGAGTCGGTGCGGTCGGTCCGCCTCGTCGGTCCGCCGCTCCAGCGGCACGCCGCCGTCCTCGGTCGCGCCCG
>CAZPIG010000213.1:3298-5078 GCA_964586205.1 uncultured Halobacteriales archaeon
GTCGCGCCCGAAGCGAACCCTTTTTGGAGCGAAGCGGGGAACACCCACCAATGCCAATCAAGCCGGACTACGTGAAGAAGATCGGGAACCAACTCGTCGAGCAGTACCCGGAGGCGTTCAACACGGACTTCGAGCACAACAAGGAGAGCGTGCGCCACCTCACGAACATCGAGTCCAAGGGCGTCCGCAACCGCGTCGCCGGCTACGTCACGCGCAAGGAAGCCGGCACTGCGCAGACGGCCTGAGTCCGGATTCGTCTTCGGGGGCTACTCGACTCGTTCGCGCGGTCGCCGGGGACCGATCGTGGGTGGGGCGGAGATTCGGGACTCCTGTTCTCGACACCCCGAGTCGCCCATACCTTCTTGCCGGTCCGGCCCGACCGCCTCCGCAATGACGCGACTCCCGGACGACATCGTCGGCAGCGCCTACACGAGCACCGCGGGCTGGTCCGTACTGGAGGACCTCGTGGCCATCGAGGACCGCATGGCCGGCACCGACGGCGAGGCCGAGGCCGCGCGCGTCCTCGCGGACGCCTTCGAGGACCGCGGCTGTCGAGACGTGCGCGTCGAGACGTTCGAGATGCCCGGGTGGTGGCGCGGGTCGTCGTCGCTCTCGGTCGGCGAGCCGTGGCCCCGCGCGTTCGACGCTCCGAACGAGGTCATCGGGCTGCCGGGCACGCCGCCCGGCGAGGTGACCGCGCCGCTGGTCGACGTCGGCACCGGCACGCAGGGAGAGTTCGACGCGGCGGACGTCGACGGGGCGGTCGCGCTGGTCTCCAGCCGCACCCCCGACGACCACGACCGCTGGCTGCACCGCATGGAGAAGTACGTCGCCGCCGCGGAGGCCGGGGCGGCGGGCTTCGTCTTCCGCAACCACGTCGAGGGCTGCCTCCCGCCGACGGGCGAGGTGGGCTACCACGCCCGGCCCGGGCCCATCCCCGCCGTCGGCGTCTCCGCCGAGGTGGGCGCGGGCCTACAGCGCCGGTGCGAGGCGGGCGACCCCGAGGTCACGCTGTCGGTCGACTGCGAGACCGGGACCGCCACCTCGCGGAACGTCGAGGCCGTCGTCGGACCGGACGAGGGCCCCGAGGTACTCGTGACCGCGCACCTCGACGCCCACGATATCGGCGACGGCGCGAACGACAACGGCGCGGGCTGTGCGCTGCTGACGGAGGTCGCGCGGCTGCTCGGCGGCGGGGACGGTAGCGGCGACGCCGACGGCGACGGTGTTGGAGACGCCGATGGCGATGGAGGCGTGGACCTCGACACCCGCGTCCGCCTCGTCCCGTTCGGCGCGGAGGAGGCGGGCCTGCACGGGGCGTACCACCACGCGGAGGTCCACGACGTGGACGACGTGAAGTGCGTCGTCAACGTCGACGGCGCGGCCACCTCCCGGAGCCTGCGCGTGGGCACCAGCGGCTTCGAGGAGATGGGCGACGCGGTCGAGCGCGCGACGGACGCCCTCGACCGGCCGGTCGAGAGCCGCGACACCGTCAGCCCCCACGGCGACCAGTGGGCGTTCGTCGAACGCGGCGTCCCGTCGCTGATGGCCAGCGCCGCCTCGGAGGGCACCGGCCGCGGCTGGGGCCACACGCACGCGGACACGCTGGACAAACTGGATAGTCGGGACTTGCGCGCGATGGCCGTGAACATCACGGCCGTGGTGCTGGAGGTGGCGGCGGACGAGACCGAGGTGGAGCGCGCGGACCCCGAGGAGATTCGGGAGCGTTTGGACGAGGGGTACGTAACGGAGCTAAAGGAAGGTGGGCGGTGGCACTTCT
>CAZPIG010000214.1:0-4947 GCA_964586205.1 uncultured Halobacteriales archaeon
CCGAGACCGAGACGCCGGTAGAGACCGAGGCGGAGATAGAGCAGATGTCCGTGCAGGCGGGGACCGAGACGGAGACGCCGGGCGTCGTCACCGGCCGGCCGGACGACGAGACCGAGACGCCGGGGATGGAGACGCCGACGTCTGCGCCGGAGACACCGACGCCTGCGCCGGAGACGCCGACGCCCGAGGAGGAGACGCCGACGCCCGAGGAGGAGACGCCGACGCCGGGGGCGGAGACCGAGACGCCAGCGCCGGGGACGCCGACCGGTACCCCGACGCCGGTGCCGACGCCGACCGTCACGCCGGCGATGCCCGAGGTGGCGAACCCCATCTTCACGCCCGGACAGCCGGTGGTGCCCAACGGGCTGGAGCAGATAGCGGAGGACGGCGACCCCGGTGCGCTCGCCGAGTCGCTCGCGGCGGCCCCGAACGTCGCTCAGAGCGGTACGTTCGGCAGACCGGTCGGCATCGAGGAGCCCGGACCCATCGGGCCCGGGGGTGCCTACGAGTTCGTCATCACCGGGACGCCGGAGCAGCGGCTGACCTTCGCGACGATGTTCATCCCCTCGAACGACCTGTTCTTCGCGCCCGGCGCGGACGGCATCTCGCTGTTCGAGGGCGGCGAACCCGTCTCCGGCGACGTGACCGAGCAGGTAGCCCTCTGGGACGCCGGCACCGAGGTGAACGAGCAGCCGGGGGTCGGCCCGAGCCAGGCACCGCGCCAGGAGTTCCCGGGCGACGGCGAGGAGGAGGGCAACCGCGTCCGCCTCGCCGAGGAGGTGCCGGACGGCTTCGACTACCCCGCCACGAGCGAGGTCATCGAGGTCACGATAACGCCCGGGGTCGAGCCGGCCATGGAGACGCCGGCGGGTGTCTCGCCGACGCCGACCGAGGAGGCGGAAGAGGAGACGCCGACGGAGGAGGCGGAGGAGGAGACACCGACGGAAGAAGCGGAAGAGGAGACGCCGACGGAAGAGGCCGAAGAGGAGACGCCGACGGAGGAAGCCGAGGAGGAGACGCCCACCGAAGCACCGGCGGAGGAGACGCCCACCGACACGCCGACGTCGGGTGGCGGCGACGGCGGCGGGTACTGACCCCCGCGGCCGGACCCGCTTCGTCGAGCCGTGGAGACGGTAGCCGAAGCTGGACGGGACCGCAGAGCTGGGCCCGTCCGCAAACTGAGCGCGACCACGCCCGCTCGCGGGGAAAGGCCCATGACCGGGCCCGCCCAAGGCCGACTATGGCCGAACGAACGGAGCAGCTAACGCGCGACCGCGACGACTCCGAGGCGTCGTCGGGCGGCGTCCGCTCCCGGATCGGCGCTGGCGTCCGCGCCCGCGTCGGACGCCCCGTGCGCTCCCGGTTCGGCGGATTGTTCTCCGTCCGGGCGTTCCTCGCGTCGTTGCTCGTCCTCACCGCCGGGCTGCTGGCCGGTGGTACCATCGTCCCCGCCATCCCGCTCGTCGGCGGCCTCCTCGGGCCGCTCGGCGGCCTCCTCGGACTGCTCGCCGGCGGCTTCGCCGTCGGGCTCGGCGGCGGCCGCACGACCGAGGCCGGGGCCGCCGGGGCCCTTGTGGCGGCGCTGAGCCTGCTGCTCTCGATGCCGATGCTGTCCGTCGTGCTCGGGTTCGGCGTCCCCGTCGCCGTCGTCGGCGGGGGGTCGGGCCTGCTGGTCGCCGCGCTGGGCGCGTACTTCGGCGGCGACCTCCGCGACGGGCTGACGAGGGAGCTGTAGCGGCGCGCCGGTCGGCGAGCCGGAGTCTTCGCGGAAGCCCGGACCTCGTCAATCCGCCAGCCGCCAACCGCGGGGCGTCCGCCGGACGTGGCCGCGCTCGGCGAGCACCGACAGCGCCTCCTCGACGACCGGCTCCGGCGCGCCGACCCGCCGGCCGAGCGCGGCCGCGGTGTCCGCACCCGCCGCGACCCCGGCGAGCACCTCGGCGTACAGCCGCGCCTCGCCGTCGACCTCGAGGACGTCGGTCAGGCGGTCGAGCACCTCCGTCATCCGGCCCTGGACCCACCGCTGGGCGACCGACAGCTCCGCCTCGAGCTCGTCGAGGCTTCCCAGCCGGCTGGCCAGTGCCGCGGGGTCGTCGCCGTCCACACTCCCGCCGTCTGCACTCCCGCCGTCCGCGCTCCCTGCGGCGGACGCGTCGTCACCGTCGCCCACCGTGCCCTCGTCGCCCACCTCGATGGAGAGGTGCCGCCACGCGGTCACGTCGAGGCTCCTGTTCGCCGGGTAGGCGCTCTTGGTCCCGAAGCCGTACGGCGAGACGGTGACCTCGAGGCGGACGTTCCGGGCGATGCTGAAGTACTTCCGGCGCTGGTCGTCGGTCCGGCTCTCGACGAGCCCGGCCTCCTCCAGCTTGCGCAGGTGGTCGATGACCGCCTTCGGGCTGACCCCGAGGTGGTCGCTTATCTCCGTGACGTAGCAGGGTTTCCGGGCCAGCAGCCGCAGGATGCGCCTGCGGTTCTCGTTGCCGAGCAGGTCGAGGAGGGCACCGGAATCCATCTACCGGCGGCTAGCGGTCGAGCGCTGAAAAGCGTGTCTCTCAGCAGTCCGGGGGCCCCTCGCCGGGGACGTCCTCGGGAGGACCGTCCGGGCCGTCGGGGGGACCGTGGTCGCAGTCCTCGGTGGGCGTGTCCGTCCCGGCCGGCGTTGCGTCGGAGGTCTCGCCGTTCCCGGACGGCGTCTCGGTGGGGGTGTCGCCCGGCGGTCCGCCGTTCCCGGGCGGCCCCTCGCCGGGGGACCCGTCGCCCTGTCCGGGCGGCGTGCCGTCCTGCCCCGGCGGCGCGCCGCCCGGCGGGCCGCCGCCGATGCTGCGAGCGCGCCGTAGCTCGGGCCCGGAGGCGTTGCGGGCGTGCCGCCGCAGGTCGGCGACGGCGTCGGGGACGCCCACGGTCGCCGCCCGCGGCGCGGTGTCGTTGATGGAGGCCCGGAGCTCCGACAGCCGGGCCGCCAGCGCGCTCATGCGTGCCCGGAAGACGACCGGATCTATCTCGCCGCTCCGGCGCTGGCGTATCAGCGTCCGCTTCTCGGCCTCGAGGTCGGCGAGGTGGCGGTCGATGTCGCGCGTCCGCTCGGCGACGAGGGCCGCCCGGTCGGAGCGATTGTCGGTGCTCTCGTAGGCGGCCGCCCACATCCCGCGCTCGACGTTCTCGCCCGCAGTCTCGACGCCGGCCGTCACGAACGCCGAGACGTGGGTACCGAGCGAGACGTTCGAGCCGCCGGTCCCGTTCTGGGCGAGCGCCGCTACGCCCGGCGAACCGACCGCCGGCGCGGCGGCCGCGCCGCTCGCGGAGCCGAGCGACGCAGCCGGGACCGCGACGAGGGCCCCGAGCACTGCGACCAGCGCGAGCGCGGCGGCGCGGCGAGCACTCATCGGAGCCTACTCTCTACTATCACGTCAAAAAGACCGCCATTCGTTTAGTCCGTTCGATTCGTTCACTCGCAAGTAATCCATCATTAAGCGCCGCCTTCAGGACCCGAAACGGCCGAATTCGCCGCCGAACCGTCCGGTCGCGCGGCCCTCGCCGCGCCGGCGGGTGGTTACCCGAGTGACGTCGCCGACGGTCGCGACCGATAGCCTTCACGACCCGCTGGCCTCGGCGCGGTCGATGACGCGGTCGGCGAGGGCCACCGTCAGCACGGACAGGGCGACGGTGGCGAGCGGCAGCGCCAGCCCCGGTTCGTACCGGAGCGGGGGATGGTAGCCCAGCAGGTAGTCGAAGGCGTCGGCGGTAAGCAGCGCCACGAGCGCGGCCGCGAGCGCGCCGCGGGTCGTGCGCGCGTAGTGCGGGACGAGGAAGGCCTCGGCGACGAACCCCACGTGGGTCGCGATGATGCCGAAGTACGCCCACGGGTCGGGGAAGTAGGCGTCGAAGCCGAGGTGCAGCGCCACGACGGTCCAGAGCCCGTACTTGACCAGCCAGACGAACGCGAAGGTGTGGAGGTACGCGAGCGCGCGGTTGTGCGGCGCGTCCGACAGCGGCTGCCCGAGGTTGGGCACCAGCGTCACCAGCGACAGCGTCATCAGGAACACCGCCGCGGGCGAGTCGGCGTACAGCGGCCACAGGAAGGTGTTCACGGGGCCGAGGGTGTCGAGGTAGAACCGCACCCCGACGAGGACGGCGGCGACGTTGGCGACCACCAGCCACACCAGACTCGGGGCGTGCTCGAGGTAGTAGCGGGCCACGCGCCGGGCGTACCGACTCCAACGGTCGGAGTAGCGGGCCAGGCGGTCCGAGTAGCGGCCCCACCGCTCCGGGACGACGCGCATGCGCGACGTGGTGACCGCCAGTGGTATATCGGTGTCGGGACGCGGGGAAGAAATCGGGTGAATGCCGTACGGTATAAACGCTCCGGGAAACGCTTTTGGAGGGACCGGGCCCTGTGCTACATCGTACCATGTTCGAGGCGTTCTCCGGCGGCTACTACGTGGGGCGTCTCTTCGTGGAGCCCCACGGGGACGACCGGCCCGTCATCCAGCGCGAGCAGCACGAGCAGCTGAACCGCGAGCTGTACGCCGACGGGACGGGCGTAGAGCGCCTCGACAACCCCCTCGTGATGAAGCTGGGCGACCACCACATCGCCGTCCACGGCGACGAAGCCGTCCCCGAGGGGACCCTCGCGCTCCCGGAGGGGATGGTCGACGACCGGCGGCTCGGCAACCCCCCGAGCGTCGAGGCGGTGCTGCTGGCGAAGGCCGACCGCGCCAGACAGCTCCTCCGGCTATCGGGCGGCGTCCTCGGAGTGGGGACGTAGGTGGTGTGGTCGGCGATACCGTCTCGGCCCCCTTTGGGCGACTTCCCGGTGTTCGGAGAAGCCGACCAGTCCTCCTGCTGAAGCCAGTCGAATAGCCGCGATGGGGTGGGACTCCGGAAGGGGCGGACCGCTCGGCGTCCTGGGCGAGCGAAGCGAGCCCAGGGCTCGTCAGAGCTTGCTCT
>CAZPIG010000215.1:0-4918 GCA_964586205.1 uncultured Halobacteriales archaeon
CGAAGCCGTAGACCGCGTAGGAGAGGTCCGCCGAGAGGCCGCGCTCGACCTCGTGGGGCTGGACGTCGAGGAAGCTCCGGGTGCCGCCCTCGCCGTCGTCGGCCTCGCCGGTCACCAGGGTCCCGACGAGGGTGCTCTTGCCGTGGTCGACGTGGCCCGCGGTCCCGACGACGATGTGCTCGTCGTCCGCGTCGAGGACGCCGCCCTCGCGGATGGCGGCGACGCCGACCAGCCCGTCGCCGCCGTCGGGGCCGTCGACGCCCCACGTCTCGACGTTCTCGACGTGCGCGCCGGCCTCCTCGGCCAGCAGCGAGAGCACGTCCATCGACTCGGAGAAGGCGTCGGGCGCGATGCCGGCGATGCCGCCGTCGTCGGTGACGCCGACCACGTACGTGGCCTCGCCGTCGCCGGAGAGCACGCGGTGGCGTAGCTGGGCCGCGAGGCTCTCCCGGCGGCCGTCCGCGAGGTGGAGGGCCTTCGAGAGTCGCTCCTTGAACTCGACGCTGCCACCCTCCTCCTCGCCGCGCTCCAGAGCGCGCCGGAGGCGCGCCCGGTCGGCGCTCATGGGACCGGGTATGGAGCGGCTACCTAAAAGGATTGCCCGGGTACGTCGCCGTCGTGTGGTTCCGGACCGGTCGCCGCGAGTGGCTCCGGACCGGCCGCTAGGGCTTTCGGTTCGTGTCCGGCCGGCTACCGGTCGTCGGCGGCGACCTCGACGTTCCACCCGTCCACCGGGACGCCGGCCGCCCGCAGCCGGTCGAGCTGGCCCCGCGAGACGGTCGCGCCCGCGACCGTCGCGTCCTCGAACGACGCCCCCGCCAGGGCAGCGCCGACGAGGGCGGTCCCCGCGAGCGCGACCTCCTCGAGGACCGCCCCGGTGAGGTCCGCGCCGCGGAGGTCGGCGTCCGCGAGGTCCGTCCGGTGCAGCACCGCGCCCGAGAGGTCGGCGTCCCGGAGGTCGGCCCCGGAGAGGTCCGCGTCCGGGAGGAACGCCGCCGCGAACGAGCAGCCGCGCGCGTCCGCGCCGCGGAGGCTCGCCTGCCGGAGGTCCGCGTCGTCGAACGAGCAGTCCCGGAGCGTCGCCCCGGAGAAGTCGACGCTGGCGAGGTACTGCCCGCCGAAGTCCACGCCCTCGACGGTGGCCCCCGCGAGCGACGCCATCGAGAGGTCGGCGTCGGTGAAGTCGGCGTCGACGAGCCGTGCCCCCTCGACGGTCGCCCCGCGCAGGTCCGCCCCGGAGAAGTCGGTCCGGACGAGGGTCGCTCCCGAGAAGTCCGTGCGGATCAGCGACGCGTCCGCGAAGGTGGCGTCGGCGAGCGAGCAGCCCGCGAAGTCCACGTCCTCGTTGATGGTCGCTCCCTGCAGGTAGGCGGCGTCGAGGTGGGTGTCGGAGGGCTCTCTGGCGGCCGCGAGCGCGTCCGCGGGCTTGTCGGCGCGGACGGCGTGCCAGATGCAGCGGTCGCTGTCGGCGGCGTCGCTGTCGTCGGTAGGTCGCCAGCAGCAGTAGTCGCTCCCGGCGTCCCCCGTCTCGACCGTCACCCCACATCGGTCGCTCGGCATCGTGCTAGGTCGTCGGTTCGTTACAGGCGGGGATAACGTTAGCGGAAGGACTACTCCGAGAGCCGGTCGTACGCCGCGGTCACCTCGCGGAACGCCGCCTCGTCGCCGCTCTCGACGTCGGGGTGGACCTCCTTCACCTTCCGGCGGTACGCCGCGCGCACCGCCTCGGCGTCGGCTCCCGGGTCGAGGTCGAGGGTTTCGTAGGCTTCCTCGCGCGTCGGGGTGTCGTGGCCCGTCGGGGGCTGGCGGCCCCAGCCGTCCGACGCGCTACGGTGGCGGTCCGACGCGCTACGGTGACGACGACTCTCCGCGCGTGCACGACCATCGAAGGGTCCGCTGGCGTCGGCGCGTGCGCGCCACTCGTCACCGCCGTCCGCGGGATTCGCGCGCGGGTCGCGCGCCCGTCGCTCGCGGTCGCCGACCCCGCCTCCACCGCGGGCCCGTCGTCCTCGGTCACCGACAGTCCGCCCTCGCCCGCCCGGGACCGCACCACGCCGGAGTCGCCGGTGCAGTCGGCCCGTCGCGTGGTACCAGACCAGCGACGCCGAGAGGCCGAACGGCGCGGCGACCGCCAGCGGCACCGGCGTGCGGTACGCTACCGCCAGCATCGTCGTCAGGACGGCGATGCCCGCGAAGACGGCCGCCAGCGCGATGGGGATGGGCGACTCCGGGGCGGTCCGGGGCGCGCGGGTGCTCACTGGACCGGGGTAAGGGGCGGAGGACCGTAAGGCTCCCGGCGGCGGTGCTGTTACAGGACGGGTACTCGCTGCTCGCGGTGTCGTTCGGCCCCACCAACTATACGCCCGCGCCCGCTACCGGACGCCAACGGTGACGCCGCGGACGAACGGAGCGGGGAGCGGCCACGAGGCGACGGCAGCCCCTCGCTCGCTGCTCGTCGCCGTCGCGCTGGCGGTCGTCCTCGCCGGCTGCATCGGGGCCGCGCCGTCGGTGGAGGCCCCGGCCCCGGCCGGCGGGGCGACGCCCACTGCCACACCCCTCGCGGAACCGACGTCGACGCACCCAACCATGACAGACGCGCCCGACCGGACGCCGGTCCCGGACAAGCACCCGTCGCTCGACTCGGGGCTGGTCGGACTGGTGAACGCCGACAACCGCACCGCCTACGCGAACACCCGCGGGCTGGAGCTCCGCGACGGCCGCGTCCAGGTCGTCGTGGAGCTGGTGGACGGTCGCGACTTCCCCGACGGCTTCGACCTGACCGTCGAGGTCCGCGCCGGCGGGCGGGTCCAGGCGCTCGTCGCCGTGGACGACCTCGTCGCGCTGGCCGAGCACGGGAACGTCAGCTTCGTCCAGCCGCCGTCGCGCGCGGTCCCGGACTCGCCGTCGGAGGGCTGACTCCCGTCCGAACTTCGCTCGGGAGAGTCCGCCCCTCGTGGAGCGCCCCGACGGCAGAAAACCTCATGTACCGTCCCTCCGGCCCCTCTACCAACAGATGTCCTACAGACTCGAATCCGCAAGCGAGGTCGTCCGGGAGACCGTCCCGGCCGCGCTCGACTCGCTGTTCGTCGCCATCACGGCGCTCGGGAATCCGACCGTACTGACGTTCGGGCTGGCGGTGCTCTACTGGGTCGGCCGCCGCCGCGAGACCGCGACGGTCGTGAGCTACGCCTTCGTCGCCTACGGGCTGGTCCTCGCGCTGAAGGAGGGGCTGGCCATCCCGCGGCCGCCCGAGGCCGTCCGGGTCATCGCCGTCGAGGGCTTCGGCTTCCCGAGCGGGCACGCCGCGGCCGGCGCGGTCGTCTTCGGCGGCCTCGCCGTCGAGTACGGCTGGCTCGACGACCCCCGCAAGGCCGGCGCGGCGGCCGCGGTCGCCGCCGCGGTCGGGCTCTCGCGGGTCGTGCTCGGCGTCCACTACCTCGGCGACGTGGTCGCCGGGGCCGCGCTCGGCGTCGCGGTGCTGGCCGGCGTCCGGGCCGTCACCGGCGGCGACCCCCGCCCCGGCTTCGGCCTCGCGGCCGTGGCCGCGCTGCCGGCGCTCGCGGTGACCGGGCTCTCGGCGACGGCGCTGGGCATCCTCGGCTCCGCGGTCGGCGGCGTCGCGGGCGCGACGTACCTCGACCGCGTCCCCCGGCCGGCGTCGCGGGTCGAGGTGGCGGTGCTGGTGGTCGCGGGCGTGGCGTTCGTCGCGCTCGTGGACGTCGCCGGCGGCGTCACGGAGGGCGTCGTCGCGCTCGCGGGGCTCGACGAGGTGGTGCTTGTCGCCGGCGTCCTGATGCTGCCCGTAGCGCTAGCGGAGATAGGGGTGCGCGACCGGCTGGCGTCCGAGTCGGAGGCCGAAGTCGGGTAGCGTGACCGTCCCGCGAACGGACCGCTGACGCTCGCGGGGCCGTGCGGGCGGGCTGACGATTGCAGTTCTGGAACGATGATACCCAGTTTCGTGGAGCGACGATACGCAGTTCCGTGGAGCGATGGCACGACGATATAGTCTCGACTGGGCATCCGTCCACACATTTTTATGGAATAGAGCGGAAGGTCCGGCCACGGCCAGACACCACACATGGGCTTGGTAGAGCAATTCGTCGGCGGACTGGTAAAGGTCGCACCGATAGTCGCGGTGGTCGTCGCGTACATGAGCATCGCCCCGGAGTACCTCGGGCTCGACGTCGCCATGGTGGTCGCCGTCGGAGTGACCGTCGGCATCTACGGCGTCATCCTGTTCCTCTTCACGAAGGACGTCGACGAGGAGTTCGACGAACTCGACGACAGCATCGCCACGCTCCGCGTCGAGATGAACGAGGGGTTCGACCGGACCGTAACGGCGATTCGTGAAGCCAGTGGCTGGAACGAGGGCGCGAAGCCCCAAACGGACGGCGGTACGGTATCGCGGGCCACGAGCGACGCCGCTACGCCACAGACGGACGGAGGTACAGTAGACCGCCACGGGACGACCGACGCCTACATCGATGGGGTAGAGCCTGACGCACCGTCGGGCGCTGGTACTCTCGGCGGGGCTGTGGCCGGGGGGATGCTCGGCGCGCCCTTCGGGCCCGCGGGGGTGCTGGTCTGCGGTGTCGTCGGCAGCGTCGTCGGGAACGCCGTCGAGTTCCGGAAACTCAGAAAGCGCAAGCGGGCGAAGATACGGGACGCCGCGTGGACCGTCGTCCGGACCCGCGCCACGCCGGCCCCCCTACGCGGGGAGTTCCTCGGCGCGACCGAAGGCACGGATGGAGGTGGCGACTACTGGGCCCTCGAGTTCGAGGACGAGACCGGCAGGCACCACGCGGTCAGGCTCTCCCTCGACGACGGACGGTTCGTCTATCGGGGCCGGACGGAGCCGTGAGGCCGTCGCCGCTCCCGTTCCCGGCCCCCGAGAACCGTGAGTAACGTTCTTATCTGG
>CAZPIG010000216.1:0-4891 GCA_964586205.1 uncultured Halobacteriales archaeon
GCTGCGCTCCTCGTTCGCTCCCTCACTCCGTTCGGTCGCTCTCTGCGGTGCTTGCGTCGGCCGCCGTCGCCGAGCGCGTCGCCCCTTTCGGTCCCACCCGACGGTGGATTGTGGAGCTGAGTCACCGCTAACGTTGACACCCTCCGCGACGGTCCGCTGTCCGAACCACTTTGCCCCCGCCGCCCCCACTGCGCCACGTGAGCGACCCGGACGAGACCAAGCTCGTCGTCGCCCTCGTCAGCGGCTCGCACTTCGTCTTCCACTCCTACCTCGTCCTCCTGTCGCCCATCCTCACCGTGCTCTCGACGGAGTTCGGGGTCACCGTCGGGACGCTCGGGCTGGCGATGGGAGCCATCGGCGTGACCAACATCACCCTCCAGCTACCGTACGGCCACCTCTCGGACACCCGCAGCCGTACCCTCGCGCTCGCGCTGTCGCTGGGCTTTGCGACCACGGGGGCGGCCATCGTCGCCGCCGCACCCTCGTTCGCCGCGCTGGTGGTCGGCCAGGTGGTCCTCGGGGCCGGCGTCGCCGGCCACCACCCGGCGCACTTCCCGCTGCTCGCGGACGCGACCGCCGAGCGCCACCGCGGCCGGGCGTTCAGCGTCCACGGCTTCGCGGGCAGCCTCGGCTTCGCCGCGCCGCCCGCCCTCGTCGCGGCCGTGCTGGGCGTGCCGGGGCTGTCGTGGCGACACGCGGTCGGCCTGCTGGCGGCCGTGGGTGCGGCGTTCACGCTCGTCGCCGTGCCGGTGCTCCACTGGCGCGTCGCCGACGACGTGACGCTGCCGCCGCCCGCGCGCGACAGGGCGAACAGCAGCAGCCCCGCGGGGGACGGTTCGGGGCTCGCTGGCACCCCGGCGGACCCGCTCCGCATCCGCGCGGCGACAGCGATTCGCACCGCGCTGACGCGCGCACGCGCCGCCGCACGGGAGCAGCTCCGGGTGCTCGCGGCCTCGCCGGCCGTGCTGGCGCTGTCGGTGCTCGCGCTCGTCACCTCGGTCGCTAGCTGGGGGGTGACCACCTACGCCGTGGTCCTGCTCCACGAGGGCTACGCGGTGGCGGTCCCGACCGCCAACCTCGCGCTGACGGGGCTGTTCGTCGTCGGCGCGGTGGCCATCCTCCTCGGCGGGGCGCTGACCGACCGGCTCTCGCCCGGGCCCGTGCTGGTCGCCGGCTACGGGCTGGTGACGGTGCTGCTCGCGGTCGTCGCGACGACCGCGATTCCGGCCGCCGTCGCGGTGGCCTGCGTGGTGCTCGTCGGCGGGGCCCGGAGCGTGAGCGGCCCGGCGCGCTCGAAGCTCGCGGACGACGTGTCGGCCCGGGAGGACCTCGGGCAGACCTTCGCGGTGGTCACCGTCGGCATCATGCTCGGCGGCGCGGTCGCGCCCCCGCTGTTCGGCTGGGTCGTCGAGAACGGGACGCCGCAGGGGACCTTCGCCGCCATCGCGGCCGTGGCGCTGCTCGCCACGGTGCTCTCGGTCGTCATCGTGCGCCGCTTCGGGCCCGAGCGGGCGGACGTGGGTCGTCCGGTGGCCGGGGACGACTGAGCGCGGTCGCTAGTCGTCGTCCTCGTCTTCGTCGTCATCGTCGTCGAATTCATCGTCATCGTCCTCTTCG
Organism: uncultured Halobacteriales archaeon; assembly: GCA_964586205.1. Taxonomy (GTDB): domain Archaea; phylum Halobacteriota; class Halobacteria; order Halobacteriales; family CAZPIG01; genus CAZPIG01. Next base: position 1,618 of record CAZPIG010000216.1, read on the forward strand.
CGTTCTCCCCGTCGCTCTTCGCGCTCCTCTCTTCGCTCTTCGCGCTCCTCTCTTCGCTCTTCGCGACGTTCCTCGCGTTCTTCCTCCCGCTCCTCCTGCTCTTCGCGCTCTTCTTCCCGCTCCTCCCGACGTTCCTCCCGCTCTTCTCGCTCTTCGCGCCGCTCTTCCCGGCGTTCCTCCTGCTCTTCGCGCTCTTCCTCCCGCTCCTCGCGCCGTTCTTCTCGTCGCTCCTCCCGCTCCTCGCGCTGTTCCTCGCGTCGCTCCTGCTGCTCTTCGCGCTCTTCCTCCCGCTCTTCTCTGCGTTCGTCGTCCCGACCGTCGCGGGGCGGCACCACCCGGAACGAGTCCGACCCCCGAACGCGCCGTCCGTCGCGGGTCCGCGCGCGCAGGCGGAGCCGCCCGCGGTCGCCGTCCAGCCCGAGGTCCGGCAGCCAGAACAGCAGCCGCAGGTCCGGCCGCCCGCGGCCGCCGTCGACGGGGCGGACCACCACCGGCCGCGCGCCGTCGGGCCCCGCCTGGATGGACCGGGACCTGATTCGCGTCGCGTCGAAGCGCTCCGTCGAGTGCACCATCACCGGCAGCATCCCCGGCCGGTCGGGGTTCACGGCGTCGGGGACCACCTCGACGGGGACCGTCAGCGGGTCGTCGCTCGGCTGCTCGTCGGGCGTGTCGGTCGGCGTGTCGGTGGGCGTCTCCGTCGGCGTGCCGCCACCGCCCTCGCAGCTCCCGGTCCGCACGCGCACTGGCCGGTCCATCCGGAGCGGGATGCGCTCGACGCCGCCGTCCGCGGCCGAGAGGAACTCCCAGTCGGTCAGCCGGCCGTCGTAGTGCTGGCCGAACAGCGCCGCCGCCTCGTTGAACGCCGGCGCGACGCGCACGTCGAAGTCGCTCCCGAGCCCCCGGACGACCGCGCCGTCGGTGCGCTCGGCCCCCCACGTCCAGTCGATGCGGCTCCGGGTGGCCCCGTGGTCCCAGCGGTCGTAGTTGCTCGCCCCGTCGTAGCGGTCGTCCTCGACGACCCACTCGCGGCCGGGCGGGAGCCCCGAGACGACGAACGAGACGCTGCCGCCCGACGTGCCGTCGTTCAGAGCGTCGTGGACCATCACGAGGCTGGTGCCGCCCGGTCCCTCGTAGAGAAAGAGGATACTCGCGTCCGTCCGCTGGAGGTCGGTGGTCCCGTGGGAGCTGAACGTGACCGCCGACGGGTCGGTGAACGGGGCCCGGTAGTCGTAGCGGTCGGCGACCGGCTGCCCGGTGCCGCCGAGCGGCTGGACGGTCCGGCACTGGTCGCCCTGCTCCACCACGACGCCGCCGGTCTGGGCCGTCGAGCCGACGGTCGCGCCCGCGACGCCGAACACGCCGGTGCCGACGGCCGCCAGCACCGCGCGACGGCCCGTCGTCGCGTCGTTGCGGTCCATGCCCCTCCGTGGTGCGAGTTCGGGCTTCGTTATGTGGCGGGTACCGGGCCGGTCCCCGGTGAGGATGGCGTCGAGCGCGGACCCCGTCAGCGCGGGGCGTCCGGTACGTTCGCCTCCATGCTCCGGGTCACCTCCAGACACTCGGCGAGCGGTCCCGTGACCTCCTCGAAGCGAACCTCGCCGTCGTCCTCGTCGTACCCGACGACGCCGGCGTCCGCCAGCCGCGGGACGTGGTTGTGCTGGAGCCCGAGGTAGACGTGCTCGAACTCGTCCTCGAGGACGCGCTCGGGGTCCGTGTCGCGCTCGACCGCCGCGACGCGGCGCGCGAGGTCCCGCAGCGATACGGTCACCTCGCGGTCGGTCGCGGCCGCCCGGTCGCGCAGGTGGTACAGGGCGTAGCGTCGCCGCCGGTCGGCGAGTAGCGACAGCGCGTCGTCGACTGCCCCGGCCGGTACTTCGGCGACGTCCCCCTCGTCCCCCGACGGCCCCTCGCTGTCCCGTGGGTGGTTCGGCATCGAGTGGGCCCCCTTTCGAGGTATTGTTAGATGCTGACGATGTTAAAATTGGGGGCGTCGCGGCCGTCCGGCGGCGCGGGCGCGGGTTCGAGTGACGCCACCCGGGACGTGGTTCCGGGGTCCTGCTCCGAGCGTGAGTCCGCGCGACCGCGCTCGGGGCGTGGTTCCGAGCGGGCCCCCCGAGCGTGATTCCGAACGCGCTCGCCCCGGGTGAGGTCCCGGCTCGACCGAACCAGTTTCCGTCGATGCACACTCCGAGGCGACGGCGAACACACTCGTGGGGCCGGCAGTGACCGCGAACGGTATCGATGACTGGTCGTTCCCGACCGCCGACGGAAAGTTATTTGGTGCGACCGACGTTGGAAGTATACGTCGACCGAACCGACGGTGGGAACGGCCGAGTGCCACCCGACCGTTCGGAGGGCCCGTTCACCATGACAGGGGACTCCCAATCCACGTCGCCAGGGCGCACGCACGCGACTGGACGTAGCGATGGCACGTACCGCGTCGAAGTAGACCTCGACAGTGCTGCGAGCCTGAGCACGACGCTCGTGATGGCCGCGGCGGACGCGCGCGGCGTCGAGCCGTCCGACCTCCAGCCACAGCTGTACGACATCGTCGACCCCGACGCGCTCGACGCGCTGTTCGAGTCCATCCGGGCGAACGCCCACAGCTCTCCGGTCCGGCTGACCTTCTCGGAGTGGGGGTGCCGGATGACCGTCGACAGCGAGGGACTCATCGAGGTCGAACCGCTCGACGCCGGCCAGTCCTGACCGAACGCGTGGCTCGCACGCGGTAACTCCGGTAGCGGTCGCGCTGGCACGCGATTCGCGGCGGTCCACCACAACTGTTTTACCGGTCCCGGAGGTACAATATCCACCCATGGCAGAGTGGCTGTCGGAGGGGGACCGGGAGCGGATTCGGCAGTTCGCCGAGACGCCGATGTACGAGCGCGACCCGGACATGCTCGTCCCGGAATCCGACGACGAACCGGAGGAGTAGCGCGTCGGGCCCGGGGCGGGCCCGGGCCGGAGATGGTGGGGGAACAGGCCACGACCTTCTCGTTGCGCGGACCGCCCTGCGGGGGGTCCGCGCGACGCGAGACCAACACCGTCCCAGCGGCCGCTCCGGACCGACGGTTGTTCGACGCTGTTACACGTCGAAGCTGCGAAACGAATCGCGGTCGCGTCGAAGCTGCTACGCAAACCGGCGTCGCTCGCGGACGGGAGTGCCGGCGTCCGGAAGGGCGACCGCGCTACGCAACCGCGCCGCCGACGCTACCGGCGGCGTGCCGCGCGCCGCCGGACGGTCGCCCCGTTCGGCGAGGCGGCGCTCTGGGCT
>CAZPIG010000217.1:0-4815 GCA_964586205.1 uncultured Halobacteriales archaeon
CCCCTGTCCGCCATCCCCGCCTGCTCGGCGAACGCCTCGCGCACCCGCTCCCACGTCTCGTCCAGCGCCTCCACGATGACCTTCGTGTCCGCCAGCACCGGCATGAAGTTCGTGTCGCCCTCCCACCGCGGCACGACGTGGGCGTGCAGGTGGTCGCCGATGGACCCGCCCGCGCCGCGGCCGAGGTTCAGCCCCGCGTTGAAGCCGTCCGGGGAGAGCGCCGCCTCCAGAGCCCGGAACGTCCGCTGCTTCAGCCGAGCGTGGTCGAGCAGCACGTCATCGGAGAGGGCCGCGTAGTCGCCCTCGTGGACGTGCGGCACGACCATCGCGTGGCCGGGGTTGTACGGCGCGTTGTTCAGCAGGACGTAGGCTTCCGCGCCCCGCGCGACGATGCGACTCGCCCGGTCGTCGTCGCGCTCCGGTAGCTCGCAGAACACGCACTCCTCGACGTCGGGGTTGCGGTCCTCGCGCTCGACCCACTCGATGCGCCAGGGGGCGAACACCTGCTCCATGCCACCGTCGCGGGCCCCGAGGCGCTTATGCGTTCGCGTCCGGCGACGACGCGACCGTCAACGGCGGGAACGCGACGGCAGTCCCACCCCCCGCTCGCCCACCGCGAATAACCGCCCGTTAATCGCGTCGTCGCGCTGCGAAGAACGTGTAGCTGCACCGACACCCCACTCATAAACCCTTTGGCCGACCACCGTTCGAACGGCGAACGAAGCGTCGAGAGGATTTATTGAACAGTCTCGCGGTCTCTCGAACCGTAACAGGAGAAACCCGGACGCCATCTTGCGATAAACGGTGCGAACGGCCCGGAACGGAATCCTGTTTTTATACCCCGACGGTGGCAAGTCGACTCCATGGCAGTCCAGAACGACGCGAGCATGACGGAACCGTGTGACGACTGCGGTCGGCCGACCCCGCACGAGGTTTCCGTCCAGATACTCACCGAGAGCACGCGCGAGGAGAACGCGGAGTTCTCGCGGGAGCCCTACCGGGTCACGGAGTGTCTAGTCTGCGGCGAGACCCGGAGCGTGCGGATGAACAATGCATAGCGACCTTTTTGCTGGAGCGGGGCGCGCGCCCCGCTCCAGCAAAAAGCTCGATCAAAAATTGGCGTTGGTTCCCTGCGTGTAGCGTCTTCGTCGGTTCCCCGCGCGTAGCGTCCGTCCCACTGGCCTGCTCGCCGGGGGTCGGGGTTGGGGGGAGGGGGGGGGGAGAATCCCCTACGCCCGCGTCGTGACCTCGCAGCCGTCCTCCGTCACGATGACGGTGTGCTCGCGCTGGCTGACTAGCTTGCCTGCATCCTCCTTGAGCACCGGGTAGCCGTGGACGATGCCCTGGCTCTCGAGGCGGCGCAGGGCCATCTCGGGCCGCGAGACGTCGAGCCAGCGCGTGGCAAATGGGAGCGTCCGGAACTCGCTCGTGATCTGCTCTAAGGCCTGCCGGGCCGCGCGGTTGCGGACCGAGCCCTCGCGCTCCAGCGCGAAGATGTGCTCCTCGCTGCCCTCCGAGACCTTCCCGGTCCCGTCGGTGGCGAACGGCTCGATGGCGACCACCTGGCCCACCTCGAAGGTCTCGCTCTGGGCGACCGCGCGGTTCGGGACGTTCGGCGCGACGTGCTGGTCCCAGTGGCCGAGGCCGTGGCCCGAGAGGTTCACGACGGGGTTGTAGCCGTAGCCCTCGATGACCTCCTCGATGGTCGCGCCGACCGCGCCCGCCTCGACGCCGGGAGCGACCTGCTCCAGCGCGGCGTCGAGGGCCTCCTCGCTGGCCTCCACGAGGTCGTCGTGGCCGCTGAGGTCCACGGTGATGGCGGTGTCGGCGAGCCAGCCATCGATGTGGACCCCGAGGTCGAGGGTGACCATCTCCTCCCCGAAGGTGCTGTCGTCGTCCGCGCTCGGGGTGGCGTGGGCGGCCTCCTCGTCGACGCTGACGTTCGTGGGGAAGGCGGGCTCGCCGCCTAGCTCGCGGATGCGGTCTTCGGTCCACTCGGCTATCTCGAGGTGGCTCGTGCCGGGCGCTACGCGCTCGGCCGCCTCGTCGCGCACCTGGGCGAGAATCGCGCCCGCCTCGCGGTGCTTCTCGTATCGCTCGGCCGCCAGGTCCACGTCGCTCATGGAGCCGGGTTGGAGGGAGTCGGGCAAAGGGCTTGCGTTCGGGTCGTCGTGATCGCCTTCTCGTGGCCGATGGTTGCTTCCCGACCGCTGCTCGCGCTGGCGTTCGTGAACACCGCTACCGCACCGCCGACGAAGCGAGCGCGGGCTCGCCGGAGCTCGCTCCGGCGGTGGCCGAGCACGTCGGGGCTTCCGGGGCCGAGCGACAGTGGGGTCGCTTCTCGACGCCTCGTCTCGACACTACCCCCGGATGACCCACCCGCCACGAGGGAAAGCCCTTTGCGTCGCGCCGCCCGGTGTCCGAGCAGGTGACCGACGAGCCGTGAGCAGCGACGCGGACGAGAAGCGGGGACGGCCGACCGACGACGCTACGGACAGCGACCCCACCGACAGTGACGACGTCGCCGGGCTCGCAACCGTCTCGCCGGACGACACCGACCTCCCCGACCCGCCGTTCCGCGTGGAGGTCCACCCCGACCGCTACGCCGTCGTGGAGTTCGACCCCGACCTGACCTTCGAGTGCGTCGACGGCTGCACGTGGTGCTGCCACCACGGCGTCCTCCTGTACGACCACGACTTCCGCACGCTCGCCGACCACGCGGACCTGAACGCGGCCACGACCACGGCCCGCGGCGAGGAGTTCGTCCGGCGCGAGCCAGCCGACCACGACCACACCGCCGACGACGGCGCGGCCTGCCACTTCCTCACCGACGACGGGGCGTGCTCGCTGCACGCCGACCACGACTGGAAGCCCACGCGCTGCTCCGTCTTCCCGCTCGCGGTCCGCCGCGAGGACGGCGAGCTACGGGTCGACGTCCGCGAGTCCGCCCACGAGCACTGCGAGGGCCTCGACGTCTCCGAGCGCCGCGTGGTCGAGCACCTGGCGGCCTTCCTCCCGCCGCCGCTCTGGGAGCTGGCGGACCCCGACACGCACACCGAGATTTGAGCTGAAGAGACCGTCGGGAGCCCTCGACTCAGCCCACCACCAGCCACGCCACGAACACCGCGAGCGCCCCGAGAGCGGTGCTGGCGACGGCGTGCAGCCGGAGCGCGTCGAGGTACCGGTGGGCGTCGCCGGCCACGTCGACGACCTCGTACACCTCGCCGCCCACCTCGCAGCGCGGCAGGAAGTCCATGGCGAGGTGGAGGAACACGCCCGCGGCGAAGCCGAAGACGACCGCGTTGACCAGCGGATAGCTCGGCAGCCCGACCAGCCCCACCGGCAGCGCGGTCACCCCGACGCCGGCCGCGGGCAGCAGCAGCACCGACGCCGACCGCCCGGACCGCGACAGCCGCCGGGCGGCCGCGTAGCCGGCGGGGCCCTTGTGGGAGACGATGGCCAGCCCCAGCAGCGGCCCGAGGCCGGGCATCGCCGCGTACACCACGCCGATGATGCTCCCCGCCGCGAGCGCGTGGGCGGTCAGCTGTGCGGCCGTGTCGTCGACCGGCAGGTCCGCGTGGGTCAGCCGGTGGCCGGCGGTGTGGGCGGCGAAGCCGGCCAGCAGCCCCAGCGCGAGGCCGAATCCCCCGACTGCGGGGTCGTGGTCGACGGCCCCGGGCACGAGGAAGACGGCCGCGCTCGTGACCATGGCCCCGCTGGCCAGCCCGTAGCCCCACACCAGCCGCCGCGCGCCCTCGCGGCCCGCGGCGCGGGCCCCCAGCGGCGCGGCGAGCGCCATCGCGGCGAACGCGACCCACGAGATGCCCAGTAGCTGCCACAGGCCGACCGCCGCGGCCGGGACCGACAGCGCCACCAGCGCGACCACGCCGGCCAGCCCGAGCCTGGAGACGCGCGCGACGCGGACCGGCGTGACCGCTCGGAGTCCCGTTCCCATCTGTTAATAACATCGGGGGCCGAGTTAATAAGCACTCCGGAGCGGGCCGTCGTCGGACCGGGCTGCCGCCCGCCTGCTCGACCTCCGGCTCCCACCTCGCCCAACCCACGTCTCACCATCGACCGCTTCAGGACTCCGCCCAGTCCTTGACGCTGTGGGTAGTGCCGTCGAGCGCGTCCGCAGGGAGGTCGCGGGCGGCCCAGACGAACATGGGAGCCACGTCGGCGGGGTCGCGGCCGCGGTCGTCGGTGATGTCGGTGGCGACCTGGCCCGGGTCGAGGCAGCCGACCGCCTGCTCGACGTCGGCCGCGAAGCCGCGCATCAGCGCCTCCGCGGCGGCCTTCGAGACCGCGTAGGAGCCGAAGCCCTCGGCGGTCGAGCGGGCGACGCTCCCGCTCGGCACGAGCACGCGGCCGTCGCTCGGCATGTGCGGGAGGGCCTCCGTGACGGTCGCGAAGACGCCGCGGACGTTGGTCCGGAGGGTGTCGTCGAACGCGGCGTACGAGTCCTCGGGCAGCGGGGTCTGGCCGGGCGTGCCGTGGTAGACGCCGGCGTTGGCGACGACCACGTCGATTCCGCCGTCGCTCTCGCGGGCGGCGACCTCCATCAGGCGCTCGACGTCGTACTCGTCGCGGACGTCCGCCCGGAGGCTCGTGGCCGCGCCGTCCGTCGCGGCGACGTCGTCGGCGACCGCGCCCACGGCGTCGGCGTCCCGCGAGCAGAGCACGACGTGGGCTCCCTCGGCGGCGAACTCCCGGGCCACGGCCGCCCCGATGCCCCGCGAGGCCCCCGTCACGACTGCGGTGGTGCCGTCCATGCGGCGGCGTAGTGTCGGGGGGCTTATGCCCGTTTCCAATCCG
>CAZPIG010000218.1:0-4804 GCA_964586205.1 uncultured Halobacteriales archaeon
GCGCGGATCGGCGCGCCCCACTCGGTGGTGTTCGCGGGCTTCTCGGCGGACGCCCTCGCCACGCGGATGAACGCCGCCGACTCCGAGTATCTCGTGACCTGCGACGGCTACTATCGCCGCGGCGACCCCCTCGACCACCTCGACAAAGCCAACCGCGGCCTCGACGGCGTCGAGGGCGTCGAGGCGACCGTCGTCGTCGACCGGCTGGGCGAGGAGGGCTTCGGCCACGGCCTCCGGGACGGCCAGCACGACTACGACGCCCTCGTCGACAAGCAGGCGGGCGCGGAGGTCGAGCCCGTCGGGCGGGACGCCGAGGACATGCTCTTTCTGATGTACACCTCGGGGACGACCGGCGAGCCCAAGGGCGTCAAACACACCACCGGGGGGTATCTCTCCTACGTCTCGTGGACCTCCCACGCGGTGCTCGACGTCGAGGCCGAGGACACCTACTGGTGTGCCGCTGACATCGGCTGGATCACCGGCCACTCCTACATCGTCTACGGGCCGCTCGCGCTCGGGACGACGACCGTGATGTACGAGGGGACGCCGGACCACCCCGAACGGGACCGCCTCTGGGAGATAGTCGAGGACTACGGCGTGGACGTCTTCTACACCGCGCCCACGGCCATCCGCGCGTTCATGAAGTGGGGCAGCGAGTACCCCGCCCGCCGCGACCTGTCGAGCCTGCGGCTGCTCGGCACCGTCGGCGAGCCCATCAATCCGCGCGCGTGGAAGTGGTACTACGAGCACATCGGGGGCGAGTCCTGCCCGGTCGTGGATACGTGGTGGCAGACCGAGACCGGCGGGATGATGGTCTCGACGCTGCCGGGAATCGGGACGATGAAGCCGGGCAGCGCCGGGCCGCCGCTGCCGGGCATCGACGCCCGCGTGGTGGACGCCGCGGGCGACGAGGTCGACTCCGGCGAGGCGGGCTACCTGACGGTCCACAAGCCGTGGCCCGGGATGCTGCGGACCATCTACGGGAACGACGACCGCTACGTCGAGGAGTACTGGAGCGAGTACTCCGACCCGGAGGCCGACGAGTGGGTCTACTTCCCGGAGGACGGCGCGAAGATAGACGACGACGGCTACGTCACGGTCCTCGGGCGGGTCGACGACGTGGTGAACGTCTCGGGCCACCGGCTCGGGACCATGGAGATAGAGAGCGCCATCGTCGGCGTCCGCGGCGTCGCGGAGGCGGCGGTGGTCGGCGGCCACCACGACGTGAAGGGCGAGGCGGTCTACGCCTACGTCATCCCGGAGGAGGGCTACGACCCCGACTCCGCCCTGGAGGGGGCCATCGTCGAGGCCGTCGAGGAGGCCATCGGCCCCATCGCGCGGCCCGAGGAAGTCGTGTTCACGCCGGAGCTACCGAAGACGCGCTCGGGGAAGATAATGCGCCGGCTGCTGGAGGACGTCGCCAACGGGACCGAACTCGGCGACACGAGCACGCTCCGGAACCCGGACGTCGTCGAGGACATCCGGTCGACGGTGCAGGGGGACTAGGTCGGGGTTCCGGTGGCATTTGTCGGCGGGCAAGCTCGTCGCGCCGTCTCCGGCGGCAGGCCGCGAAGAGGTCACACTCAACACGGACGACCACCAACACCGGGCCGATGCCCGTCCGACGCCGACTCGTCCGCTGGCACGCCCGCTTTCTCGACTGGACCGCCCGCTACGGGGCGAGCGCCGACGCGGTCCTCCGGGTCGGCCTCGGCGTCGTCGTCCTGCTGGCGGGGTTGCACAAGGTCGTCGCGCCGGGGCCGTGGGGCGCGTACCTCGCGCCGCCGCTCGCCGCGCGGTGGCCCGTCCCCGTCGACGCGACGATGGTCGCCTTCGGGCTCTCGGAGGTGCCGTTCGGACTGCTGCTGGTGGCCGACCGCTACGCCGCGCTCGCCGCGGCCGTCGTCGCCGTCTCCATGCTCGGCGTGGTCGCGAACCTCGCGCTCGGCGCGGCGGTAGGCGAGCGCGTCGTGGACGTGCTGGTACGGGACCTCGGGCTGTTCGTGCTGGCGACCGGAGTGACCCTGCGGGCGGCGGGCGAAAGGTAAGCACGAGGAGCGTCGCTCGGGCCGGGACCGCGACAGCCCGGTGACTCCGGCACGGTGCTCGGCCCGCCGACCGCCGGCACCGTTAGGTTCATCCCGCAAAGGCCGCAAAGGACCCCCTATGCGCGTGCGAGACTGGGACGACCTCGTCGCGGACGTGGTCGACTCCGACGCCGACCCGGAGGGCTGGCGCGCGGTCGCCGGCGACCGGCGGCGCGGGGTCGGCGAGGACCTCTACCTCGGCCACCCGGCGATGGGCGTCTTCCAGCTCAAGACCTACGCGAAGAACCCCTTCGACGTGCGCGGCGTCGGCGCGCAGGTCGCGCGGTCCATCGACGACGACATCGGCCAGCACCTCCCCGAGGAGGCCGACGCCCTGTTCGGCGTCCACCCGGCCCCCGAGGACGAGGACGAGGCCGAGCAGCGCGCCCGGCGCGTCGGGGAGGTCGTCCGCGCCCACGCCGAGGCCCCGACGACCCCGGGCGACATGTTCGAGGACGTGATGGACGCCATCGAGAGCCCCGCGTTCGGCCCGATGGAGTACGACCAGTACGGGCGGCCCGACCAGCTAGACGACCTCTCGAACACCTTCGAGGAGGCCGAGGAGCTACTGGAAACGGAGTTCGAGGACATCGTCGAGACGGACGAGGTGGACAAGGGGTTCAGGTAGCCGCGACCCGTCCGACGCGGGTCGCACCCCCGACGCCGACGAGCACCGACCACCGCTCCACCCTTATCCTCGTCCGCAGCCAACGTCAGTGGGGGAACCACGATGCCGTTCAGCGCACGCAACCGCATCGGCGGGGTGGTCCACACCGTCGAGACCGACGCGCCGATGGCCGAGGTGGTGATAGACGCTGGCGACGCCGGCGAGATAACCGCCGTCATCACGAGCGACTCCGCCGAGTCGCTCGACCTCTCGCCGGGCGACGAGGTCGAGACGGTCGTCAAAGCTACGTCGGTGATGGTGGACGCGGGGGAGTGACTCGACCACGGGCCGCTGCCCCGAAACCGAGCGACGTCCGGGAGCGAGAACCCGGCCTTGAAGCCCGTCGGCCCCGTCCCGTCGGCCATGAGCGCGCGCGAGACCGTCCGCGACTACTACGAGGCGCTCCGCCGGGGCGAGCCGCTGTACCCGTACTTCGCCGAGCGCGAGGACCTGGTGAAGGTCGCCATCAGCGAGCGGCTGGTCGGCTACGACGCGGTGGCGGAGGCGCTCCGCGAGCAGACTCGGACGACCGAGGACTGGACCATCGAGAGTACCGACCTCCGCGTCACCGAGCGCGGCGACGTGGCGTGGTTCGCCGACGCCGTCCGGATGGAGTGGACGCTCGCGCGCCACGACGAGCGCGTCGAGCACGACGCGCGCTGGAGCGGCGTCCTCGAGCGGCGCGCGGTCGACCGGAGTGACGGATCGGCGAGCGACGCCACGGGGACGACTCGCGACTCGGAGGACGCCGAGTGGCTGTTCGTCGGGATGCACGTGAGCACGGCGAGCGACGTCGTGGAGTGACTGCAGGTGGCTTTCCGGGTCGAGAGCGCCGTGGAGGACTACTCGCCCACCCGGGCCAGCCACAGGGCGGGGTCGTCTAGCTCGTCGTCGGTCGGGAGGTTCTCCGGGCGGTCCCACACGCGCGCCGTCGCCTCGACGCCACGGGCCTCGACGACCGCCTCGAAGAACGCCTGCCCGCGCTCGTACTGGCGACGCTTGAGCCCCAGCCCGAGCATCCGGCGGACCAGCCAGGCCAGCGGCCCGCCGCCGCGCCGCCGGCGCTCGACCTTCTCGCGGAGGTCCGCGTACTCCTCGTCGAACGCGCGGTCCATCAACAGCTCCGCGTACCCCTCGACCGCCGTCATCGCGGCGTCCAGCTCCCGGAACGCCTCGCGGTCGACCGACCCCTCCGCCAGCGCCTCGACGCCGCGCTCCATCCGGGCTTCGAGGTACTCGCCCAGCCACGGGGCCGCCCCGAACTCGGCGGCGTGGGTCACCTCGTGGAACGCTATCCACCGCCGGAACCGGGGGTAGGCGACGTCCAGCTGGTCGGCGGTGCGCCGGATGTTGGGCTCGACGAAGTAGAGGGCGTGCTCGTCGTCGTCGGCGAGCAGCACGGGGTCGTACTGGCCGAGGACGTGCCGGGCGAGAAAGGAGAGCATGAACGCCATCGTCCCGGTGTTGACCACGCGCGCCGCCGTCGGCATGACGGCGGGGCCCTGGTCGGCCAGCGGCTCCATCACCCGGCCGAACGTCTCGACGTTGGCGTCGACCCAGTGGTGGCGGTTCTGGACCTCGACGGTGTCGGGCAGCGAGACGTCGAGGGCGGCCGCCGCGCCGACCGCGTCGCGCGCGTCGCCGACGTCCTCGGCGTAGCCCGTGCGGTCCGCCGCCGAGAGGTCGATGTCGCCGGCGTCGGTGACGGCCTTCGCCGCGTCGCCCGCGGCACTCCAGTCGATGGGGCCGTCGCCCGACGCTCCGGCGACGGCCCGCACGCTACGGTAGAGCTTCACGCGAACCAGTTGGAACCCCGACGACAAAACCCTTCTCCCTGTCTCGACGGGGGGTGTCAACGTTAGCGGTGGCCACTTCCACACTCCACCGTCGGGCGGGACTGAAAGGGGCGACGTGCTCGGCGACGGCGGCCGACGTAAGCACTGCAGCGACCGCAGGGAGCGAAGCGCGCAGCGAGGGTCTCGCGAACGAAGTGAGCGAGACCTCGGAAGGCGAGCGGAGCGAGCCTTCCGGTGCCCCCGAGCCGAGCGCG
>CAZPIG010000219.1:0-4800 GCA_964586205.1 uncultured Halobacteriales archaeon
CGACGAGCCTGCGCTCGCTTCGCTCGCGCAGACGTCGCCCCTTTCAGTCCCACCCCGCGGTGGTTTCACACCTCGGCCGAAACGACGATGGATCGCTCCCGAACTGCCGGACCCGACACGATTAACCGTCCCGCGCCCGCTCGCGCTGACATGGAACCGGACCTCTCCGCACTCGACGATTCCCTCGCCGAATCGGGTGCCGACGGCTACCTCGTCGACGACGACTCCGGCAACGCCGACCAGCGCTACCTCTCGGGGTTCGACGCCCCGGACCCGTTCACGACGCTCTACACGCCCGCCGAGACGGCGCTGCTCGTCTCCGGACTGGAGTACGGGCGGGCGCAGTCGGAGAGCCGGGCCGACAGCGTCGCGCGCCACGGCGACTACAGCTACCGCTCGAAGGTCGAGGAGCTGGGCCGCGAGGCGGCGGCCCACGCCGTCCTCGCCGAGTTCCTCGACGACCACGGCGTCGAGTCGGTCGCCGTCCCGTCGCGCTTCCCGGTCGCCGTCGCGGACGCGCTCCGGGACCGCGGGGTCGCGGTGACGCCCGACAGCGACGAGGTGGTCGCCGACATCCGCGCCGTCAAGACGGACGAGGAGGTCGAGCACGTCCACGCGGCCCAGCGGGCCAACGAGGCCGCGATGGCCGCCGCCGAGGAGCTGATCGCCGACGCGACCGTCGAGGACGGTGTCCTCCACCACGACGGCGAGCCGCTGACCAGCGGGCGCGTCAAGGAGGCCATCGAGGTGACGCTGCTCGGCCACCGCTGCGGGCTCGACGAGGCCGTCGTGGCCTGCGGCGCGGACGGGGCCGACCCCCACGACCGCGGCAGCGGGCCGTTGCGCGCCGGCGAGAGCATCGTCATCGACATCTTCCCGCGGAGCAAGGAGACGAAGTACCACGGCGACCTCACCCGGACGTTCGTGCGCGGCGAGCCGAGCGACGAGCTGGTCCGCCGCCACGAGCTGACCCGGGAGGCCAAGGCGGCCGCGTTCGAGGTCCTCGAGCCGGGCGCGACCGGGGCCGAGGTCCACGACGCGGTCTGCGACGTCTACGAGGACGCCGGCTACGCGACCCTCCGGAGCGACGAGACGACCGAGACGGGCTTCATCCACAGCACCGGGCACGGCGTCGGGCTGGACGTCCACGAGCTACCGCGGCTGAGCCCGGACGGCGGGGAGCTGGAGCCGGGCCACGTCGTGACTGTCGAGCCGGGGCTGTACGACCCGGCCGTCGGCGGCGGCCGCGTCGAGGACCTCGCGGTCGTCACCGAGGACGGCTACCGGAACCTCACCGACTACCACGAGGACCTCGTGCTGTAAGCGGGGTCGCTTCGCTCGACCGCTTCGTGGGAGACGAGCCTGCGGCGGTCCACGCAGCAAAATACTCGTGGTTGCTGGGATTTAACTGTCCTCTGGGAGCACCGGCACACGGCGCTGTCGGGCCGGCCTCGGGCCCGCCCGGGAGTCCGTGGGATGGCCATGGTCTTCGTCGAGTTCACCCTCGGGTCGCGCGTTCTCGTGGACGCCGCGTCCCGGTCGAACGATACCACCGTGGTCGTCGAGCAGGTCGTCGGACTCCGGCCGGAGCGCGTCAAGGTACTGCTCGCCGCCACCGACGGCGACCTCGAAGCGTTCGAGGCCGGCCTCGAGGCCGACGAGACCGTGGTCGCGGTCCGCCGGCTGGAAGGCGGCGACGTCCGGCGGTACCGGGCCCGCTTTGCCGCCCCCGCACGGCCCGCCGCGCTGTATCGCATCTTCGTGCACCTCGACGCCATCCTGGTCGAGGCGACCGTCGCGGCCTGCGGCTGGGAGGTCCGGAGCCGCTTTCCGGACCGGGAGTCGTTCGTCGCGTTCCGCGACCAGTGTCGTCGCCTCGACGTCCCGCTTTCGGTCCAGAAGCTCTCCCACGGGGAGGACCCGCTGCCGGACGTTGCGGTGACCGAGCCCCAGCGCGAGGCGCTGCTCGCGGCCTACGAGGCCGGCTACTTCGACGTCCCGCGGTCGGTGACGATGGAGGACATCGCCGACCGGCTCGGGGTGTCGGCCCAAGCGGTGTCGGCGCGGCTACGCCGCGGCCACGCGAACCTCGTCCGGAACGTGCTCGGGGACGCCGACTCCGGACCCACGTCCGACCTCGACAATTAGAATCGGCGAGGTAAACATAAAACCTAGAATATTCAAGCCCCGAGAATAGCGGTCGGGCGGTCGTACGTTTGCGAGGAGTCATGACCGAACGACGAGGTCCGGTCGGAGTAGGACGGAGCGGGACACTGGACGAGGCGTTCTCGCTGCTGACGAAGCGCCGCCGACGGTTCGCGTGGTACCACCTCGCCGACGCCGGGTCGGTGGGGGTCGAGGCACTCGCGCGGCGGGTCGCCGATTGGGAGGCGGCGGTAGCGGTGGCCGGCAGGCCCGCGACCGGGCAGGTCGCGGTGAGCCTCCGGCACGCGGACCTGCCCAAGCTGGTAGCCGCGGGCGTCGTCGAACTCGACGCCGAAGCCGAAACCGTCCGCTACGTGGGGGACCAGCACCTCGACCGGTGGGTGCGGCGGGCCAGGGCGGCGGAGATGGAGGGGCAGTAGCACTCTTCTCGACCGGTACAGGGCCGAGCGGCTGCGAGCTACAGGTCGTAGAGACTACCGAACTTCTCCTTTGCGTAGTCGACGAAGTAGTCCGCGGTCAGCGGCTCGCCGGTCGCGCGCTCTATCAGGTCGTCGGTCTCGTAGCGCTTGCCGTGGGCGTGGACGTTCTCGGTCATCCAGTCGTGGAACGGCTCGAACTCCCCGCGGCGTATCTTGCCGTCCACGTCGTCGATGTCCTCGCGCAGCGCGGCGTCTAGCTGGGCCGCCACGACGCTGCCCACGGTGTAGCTCTGGAAGCCCGCGAAGCCGTAGCTCCAGTGGATGTCCTGCAGGCAGCCCTCGGCGTCGGTCTCGGGGCGGACGTCGAGGTACTCGTCCATCTTGTCGTTCCACACCTGCGGTATCTCGTCGACGGCGAGGTCGCCCTCGACGAACGCGCGGTCTATCTCGCACCGCAGGATGATGTGCATGTGGTAGGTCAGCTCGTCGGCCTCGACGCGGATGAGGTTCTCCGGGTAGATGCGGTTGGCCGCCTCGTAGGCCTCCCGCGGCGTGACGCCCTCCACCTGCGGGAAGTGCTCCTGCATCGTGGGCAGGAACAGCTCCCAGAACGGCTCGGTCCGGCCGACGTGGTTCTCCCAGAACCGCGACTGGGACTCGTGGATGCCGCCGACGGCCTCGCCGAGGGGGTTGGCGTAGTGCTCCTGGGGCAGCCCGAGCTGGTAGGTCGCGTGGCCGAACTCGTGGATGGTCGCGGTCAGCGCGTCGAGCGGGTCGTCCTCGTGGTAGCGCGTGGTGACCCGGCAGTCGAACTGGTTGCCCGAGGTGAACGGGTGGGCGGACTCGTCGAGGCGGCCGCGCTCGAAGTCGTAGCCGAGCAGCTCGAGGGCGTCGTGGGAGAGGTCGTCCTGGGTCGCCTCGTCGAAGGTCCCCTCGAAGGGGTCTGCCAGCTCCACGTCGCTGGCCTCGATGTCCTCGATGAGCGGCACCAGCTCCTCGCGGAGCGTCTCGAAGACTCCTTCGACGCGGTCCAGCGAGATGTGCGGGTAGGAGTCCTCGAACATCACCTCGTAGGGGCTCTTGCTGGCGTCGATGTGCTCGGCGCGCTCGACGGACAGGTCCCGGACCGCCTGGAGCTTCGGCGCGAAGTGGTCGAAGTCGTCCCGGGCTTTGGCCTCCTGCCAGACCTCCTGGGACTCCGACTGGGTCCGGGTCAGCTCCTCGACGAGGTCGCCCGGCACCTCGACCGCGCGGTCGTACCGGTAGCGAATCTCGCGGACGACGGCTTGTTGTTCGTCGTTGAGGTCGCGGCCCTCGAGGTCCTCCAGGAGGTCGCCCACCTCGTCGTCGGTGAGGTAGTCGTGGCGGACCGACGACAGCGTCGACTGCTGGCGGGCGCGCGCGGGCGTGCCGCCCTCGGGCATCGTCACCTGCTGGTCCCAGCGCAGGATGGCCCCCGCGCCGCTCATGCCGTCCAGCAGCGCCACGCGCTCGTAGCGGTCGCACAGCTCCTCGTAGGCCTCGGCGGTCGTGTCGGCTCGTGCCATCGTTCGAACACCGTCAGTGTGGACCGGCTTTACGGATGGGGTTGCGGAAAGTGGCGGTGCGTACATCGGACGTTGCGGTGCGTACGTCGGTCGTTGGGGGTGCATACACCGGTCGTTGGGGGTGCGTACGTCGGTCGTGGCGGCGTAGACTGCGGAGTGGAGGCGGGTGTGCGGCTGGCGCGGCGTCGCGGGTGCGGTGGCTGTTCCTGGCGTCTCGACTGGCGCGGCCGGCGGTGGCGTGCGGTCTGCGGTGCGGTTCACCGTGCTGGACTGCCGTGGTGCAGTCGGGCGGAGGCGGTGCAGTGGCGTCGGGCGGAGGCAGTGCGGTGGCGGTTCCCGGTGGCCCGGTTCGGCAGGGCGGTTGGCGGCGGCGTTTTGCGGCGCGGTTGCAGTCCCCAGTGCCTCGATTCGGGCGGGACGGCGGTCGACGGCCCGGTTCACGCTGGCCCGACGCGGAGCGGCGGTACGGTCGACCGACTTCGCTGGAGACTAACGGCAGTGGACGGCACCGGGCACTGCTCCCGCGGGAATCGGCATCGTGAACTGGCCCACTCTGGCTCCGCCCAACAGTTCTACCGGAATCGAGGCACCGGGCACCGCCCCCGCACCGCCCCACACCACTTCCGTCCCGCGGGAATCGAGACACTGTGAATCGCCCCGCCCCGCCC
>CAZPIG010000220.1:0-4793 GCA_964586205.1 uncultured Halobacteriales archaeon
GAGCGCGAGGTCCGAGCGGAGCGAGGACCTCGAAAGCGCGCCGTGAGCGGAAGCGCACCGTGAGCGGAAGCGCACCGTGAGCGGAAGCGCACCGTGAGCGGAAGCGCGCCATGAGCGGAAGCGAGGCGACACGGTTTTGGCACGCGGTCGGGTACCCCGGCCCGATGGTGAACGTGGCCGTCGGTGCGGTCGTCGGGGCCGTGTTCGGGCTGTCGCTCGCGGCCCCGCCCGGACCGATGAACGCCATCATCGCCGAGGAGAGCGTGCTCCGCGGGTGGCCCGCCGGCTTCGCGGCCGGCCTCGGCGCGATGACCGCCGACGCCTGCTTCTTCGTCCTCGCGCTGGTCGGCGTGGTGGCCGTCGTCGAGCGGGCCCCGACCGTCCGCGGCGTCATGGTCGGCGTCGGGGGGCTGCTGATGCTGTACTTCGCGCTCTCGGCGGTCCGGGAGGCGGGGGCGTTCTTCGAGGCCGAGGCGGGCGGCGAGCAGAAGGGCTTCCGCCGGGCGTTCGTGCTCGCGCTCACCAACCCCTACCAGATAGTGTTCTGGCTGACCGTCGGCGTTGGCCTGCTAGAGCCGGGGACGCTGGACGTGCTCGGCGCGACGCCGTACGTCGGCGACGCGCTGGCCGGCCTGCTGGTGGTCCGGACCGGCAGCCCCGCGCTGCTGGTCGGCTTCTTCGGCGGCATCCTCGTCTGGGTCGTCGGCTTCCCCGCCACCCTCGTCGCTGCCGGCCGGCGCATCGACGCCTTCGCGCCCGCGGTCGCGTACCTCAGCGCGGCGGTGCTGGCGCTGTTCGGCGTCACCTTCCTCGTGGACGCGGTGACGACGTTGTCGAGGTTGTGAATTCCCTATTGGTTACGGCCCATTCCACGAACCACCGTCGGGCGGGAGTTTCGCGAGCGAAGCGAGCGAAACGTCGGCGAGCTTTGCTCGCCGGGACTGAAAGGGGCGACGTTCTCGGCGAACCCCGGCGACGCAAGGACCGCAGGTGAGGGAGCGGAGCGACCGAACCGAGGACCGCAGCGAGCCGCGGGAGCCGAGAACGTCGGGGCTTTCGAAGACACCGTGAGTATCGAGACGCTGCTTCAACGGTGCCTTCGAAAGCCCCCGGTCGCTCGACCCTCCGGGACGCTCGCGGCCTCCGGCCGCTCGCGCAGTCCGAGGCCCTCACTCCGTTCGGGCCTCGCGCTCGCTGCGGTCCTCGCCTCACTCACTCCGTTCGCTCGGCTGCGGTCCTTACGTCGTCCGGGAGGGGTCGAGCGCCCGGCCCCTTTCATTCCCGGCGAGCAAAGCTCGCCGACGTTTCGCTCGCTTCGCTCGCGAAACTCCCGCCCGACGGTGGTCTGTGGAGGGTGCCGTAGCTGTGGTCGACACTACTCACCCCTGGACGCCCGGAAACCGAACGAATCGCTCCCGCTCAGACGCCCTCCGGATTCATCGCCCGGACCTCCTCCAGCAGCCACTCGCGGAACCACTTCACGCGCTTGAGCCGCTGGTGGGCGATGCTCCGGGCCGTGTCGCTCTCGACGCGCTCGACGGCCTCCTCGCCGCGCTCTAAGACGCGGCCGATCATCTTCGCGGCGTCCATGTGGGTCCGGGACTCGTAGCCCATCCGCAGCAGCATCAGCGCGGTCCCGTTGGCCCCGACCTTGTCGAGCAGGTCCGCCTCGACGAGCGAGCGGGTCTCGAGGCTCAGGTCCTCGACGTCGCCCTGGTAGGAGTGCTCGTTCACGGATTGGCAGACGGCGTCGACGAACGACTCCGGGAAGTCGCCGTGGGACTCGAGGTACTCCCGCGCGACGCGCGCGCCCTCCTCGGCGTGGACGTCCTGGTCGGCGTCTAGCTTCGCGATGTCGTGAAAGAGGGCGGCGACGCGGGTGACGTCCGCGTCCGCGCCCTCCTCGCGGGCGATGCGCTCGGCCAGCGAGACGACGTTGAGCGTGTGGTTGAAGCGGTACTCCGCGGAGTGCCACGGGTACCACCGCATCCGTCCGCCTTCCTCCTCGTTGCGGACGCTGGCGGCGAGGTACTCGCGAACGAACCGCTTCATCTCCTCGAACTCCGCCTCGGTGACGGGCGAGCCCTTTATCTCGACGCCCACGGCTGCTCACCCCCGTGGTGGCTGTCCTCGGTCATCGTTACCTCACTAAAAGGGCGTTCGACTCTTTAGCGTTACGTTGAACGGTACAGCGACGGTCCCGAGCGCTCGCGAGTCCCGGACCGGCCCAATCGCGGGAGGGCTCCGGGTGGGACCGCGTTCGAGTGGCGACGGGTCCGCTCGAGCCCGCGGGACCGGCCACCGTTCGGTAGTCTACGCCGTGGACAGCTCGAACTCGATGCGCTCGGTGTCGGCCCCCTTCGAGGTCCGGTCGGTTATCTCGACGCGACCGACCTCGCCGAGGCTGTCGACGTGGGTGCCGCCGCAGGGACAGACGTCGTAGTCCTCAATCTCGACGACGCGGAGCGGGTCCACGGAGTCCGGGATGAGGTCCAGCAGCGCGCGGCCCTCGTCGACCTCGGCCTCGACCTCCTCGCGGGGTCGCTCGGCCTTGGTCACCGCGAGGTCGCGCTCGATGGCCTCGTTCGAGAGCCGCTGGATGCGCTCTACGTCCTCGGCGTCGAAATCGGCGGGCTCGAAGTCGATGCGCGAGCGGTCGGCGTGGACCTGGTTGCCGGCGGTCTCCGCGCCGTACTCGTCGAGCACCACGCGGGAGACGACGTGCTGGGCGGTGTGCATCCGCCGGTGGGCCTCGCGGCGCTGTTCGTCGACGTGGCCCGTCGCGGCGTCGCCCGGCTCCGGGAGGTCGCCCTCGAGGTTCTCGACGTCGTGGCGCACGTCGCCGTGGTCCTTCTGGACGTCGACCACGTCGGCGCTGCCCCCGTCCCACTCGATGGTGCCGTGGTCCGGCGGCTGGCCGCCGCCTTCGGGGTAGAAGTACGTGCCGTCGAGGACGACGTAGTCGTCCGTGGCCTCCTCGACGGTCGCCTCGAAGTCGGTCGTCCCGTCGTCGTCCGGAAGGTACAGCAGGTCGGTCATGGACGGTTGGGGGTCGTAGGAGGTCGTGGTTGAAGTATGGGTCGGTCCCCGGCGCTGGTCCACTCTACCCCGCCGGGACGGTCGCGTACCTCCGAAGAGTGCACCGCCGGCAGGCCTTCGTTCGTCTACCACCGACCGTGCTCAGTCGTCCGCCGTCGAGGCTCCGGCGTCCGCCTGGGTCGCCCAGAGGTCGGCGTACTTGCCGCGCGAGCCGAGTAACTCGTCGTGGGACCCGTCCTCGACTATCTCGCCGTCCTCCATGACGACGATGCGGTCGGCGTCGCGGATGGTCGACAGCCGGTGGGCGATGACGAACGCCGTCCGGTCGGCGATGAGGCGGTCGAGGCTCCGCTGGATCAGCTCCTCGGTCTCGGTGTCGACGTCGCTGGTGGCCTCGTCCAAGACGATGATGGCGGGGTCGTTCAGGAGCGCGCGGGCGATGGAGAGCCGCTGGCGCTGGCCGCCCGACAGCTTCACGCCGCGCTCGCCGATTTGCGTCTGGTAGCCGTCGGGGAGGTCGGTGACGAACTCGTGGGCCTCGGCGGCCTTCGCGGCCTCGACGACGCGGTCGTCGACTGGGAGGTCGGCGTCGCCGACCTCCTCGTCCCGTGGCGGCTTCGCCGCCCCGTCGAGCGCCGAGAGGTCGCCGTAGCCGACGTTCTCCTCGACGGTGCCGGAAAAGAGGTAGGGGCTCTGCTCGACGACGCCGACGTGCTCGCGCAGCCCCTGGAGGTCGTAGTCGCGCACGTCGGTGCCGTCGACGCGAACCGCGCCCTTGTCGACACCGTCGGACTCGCTTCGCTCGTCCGACGGGCCATCGGAGCCCGTCGGCTCCGAGACGTCGTGGAACCGGGGGACGAGCTTCACGAGCGTGGACTTGCCCGCGCCCGTCTCGCCCACGAGGCCGATGGTCTCGCCCGGCTCGACCGACAGCGAGACGTCCTCCAGGATGCGCTCCTCGTGGCCCGGGTAGCTGAAGGTGACCTCGTCGAAGGTCACCCGGCCGTCGACGTGGTCGGGGTCGACCGCGTCCGGCGGCGTCTCGATGGTGGGCTCGTGGCCGAGGAGGCCGAACACGCGCTCGGCGCTGGACTTGGCGCGCTGGTAGCGGTTGGCGGTGCGGCCGATGCGGCGCATCGGGGCGTACATCCGGCGGAGGTAGAGGAAGAACACCGTGAACGTCCCGGCGGTGATGGTGTTCGGGATGGTCAGCGAACCGAGAGTGAACGCCCCCGCGACTATCATCTCGCCGCCGACGAGCAGGACGCCGACGAACGCGACGCCCGTGAACACGCGGATGCCCGCGAAGAAGCCCCGCCGGAGCTTGATGGCCTCGACCTGCTCGTCGTGGTACGCCTGGCTCTGCTCGCTGACGCGCTCTAGCTCGTAGTCGTAGCGGTCGAACGACTTGATGACCTTCGCGCCGCCGATGTTGTTCTCCAGCCGGGAGTTGAGCCGCGCGACCGTCTCGCGGATGGCCTTGTACTTGGGCTCTATCCAGGTGAGGAACTTCACGCTCCCGAGGCCGATGATGGGGACCGGCAGCAGGACGACGACCGCGAGCGGCCGCGAGTACGTGTAGAGGACGATGGAGATGCCCCCGACGGTTGCGACGACCCGGATCATCTGGCGGAGTTCGGTGCTGAGGAACTGCTCCAGCCTGTTGATGTCGTTGTTGAGGATGGACATCATCGCGCCCGTCTGGTGGTTCGCGAAGAAGTCGAGCGAGAGGTGCTGGAGGTGGTCGTAGGTGT
>CAZPIG010000221.1:0-4789 GCA_964586205.1 uncultured Halobacteriales archaeon
CCCGTCCGGCGGGCCGCCACCCTGGGTGGCGCTGGCGAGACCCGCACCCGCCCCCGCGGTCGCCGCGCCAGCCGCCGTCTGCAGCACGCTGCGTCTCGACACCGAGTTGGATTCGTTCGACATGCAATCGGAACAAGGACCAACATCATTTGAATCTATCCCTGATTGTAAAATAGCATCCTGCGGGCCGCTCAACTACTGCTGTCGTCGTCCGCCTCGCTGTTCACGCAGATGCGGTCCTCGGTGCAGTCGTCGCAGGGATGGGAGAAGAACGGACTCGGGAACCCACGGTCCGTCTCGCCGTTGCTGGCCTCGGCCACGGGCCGGAACTCGTAGGTCGTGCTGCAGGCCAGCGGGCCGACGGTCTCGGAGAAGCTACCCGACGAGGACAGCGTCTGCTTCGGCGTGGTGTTCGGCAGGCCGTTCCCCGACAGCCCCCACTCGAAGTACACCTCGGCGCTGGACGCGCCGATTCCGAGCTGTTTCAGGTCGCCGTGGAGCGTGGCGTTCGGGTCGACGGGCGTGGCTCCGTCGGGCTGGACCCACGGCTCGACGACCACCTCCTCGGCGTCGGGCATGCCAGCGCCCTGCTCGTCGGTCGTCAGCCCCACGTCCTCGGCCTTGTCGAACAGCAGCGACTCGGCCTCGGTGCGGGACCCGGTCAGCACACGGGCGATGGCCGCGGTCCCGGCGACGTGGGGTGCCGCGGCGGAGGTGCCGCCGAACTGGTCCGTGTCGCCGCCGCGTTCGGTCGTCTCCACGTTGGTCGGCGCGGTGAAGTCTATCTCCGGGCCCCGGTTCGAGTAGTCGGCGATGTCGCCGTCCCGGGTCCACGCGCTGATCCCGAGGACCTCGGGCTCGTTGGCGGGGAAGTTGACGCAGTCGGTGCACGGCCCCTCGTTGCCGGCCGACCCGACCATCAGCACGTCCCGGTCGGCGGCGTAGGCGACGGCGTCCGAGACGACGCCGGAGTGGCTGCCGCTGAGGCTCATGTTCGCCACCTCGTAGCCCTGGTCGGCGACCCACTCGAGCCCGGCCGCGACCTCGTCCCACCCGCAGAAGTCGACGGTGTCGCACACCTGGACCGCGTGGAGGGTCACGCCCGGCGCGACGCCGACGACGTGGCTGGTGTCGTCGTCGGCACCGACGATGCCGGCGACCGACGTTCCGTGGCCCTCGTCGTCGCCCCAGCCGACCGGACACGACGAGCAGCCCTCGTTGACCCACGCGCCGAGGCCGAGTCTGGTGACGAGGTCGGGATGGTCGCTGTCGATGCCGGTGTCGAGGATGGCGACGTCGATTCCGGCACCGTCGACGGCGCTCGGGACCTCGTCGGCGTCTATCCGGTCGACGCCGTCGGGCAGCGTCTGGACGTCCGCCGACAGCGCGTCGTTCTCCTCGACGTAGCGCACGTCGGGCCTGTTCCGGAGCCCCTCGACGGCCTGTTCCGGCAGTCGCGCCGTCAGCGCGTCGAAGTCGAACTCCCGGACGACCTCGCTGGCGGCCTCGCGCGCGGCGGCGCGGCCGGGCTCCGCGTCGAAGCCCACGTTGTACTTGCGGTGGCCGTTCCCGTCCGGCGGGTCGCCGCGCGACGCGGCGGTGGCGAGGCCCGCTCCAGCGCCGGCCGTGGCCGTGCCCGCCGCCGTCTTCAGTACGCTCCGTCTCGACACCGAGTTGGATTCGTTCGACATGCAATCGGGACAAGGACCAATATCATTTGAATCTATTCCCGACAGTGGAATAGTACACTTCGACGGTGCCAGCAGATGACGATACCGGTGAGTAGGAGGGCCGTCGAGGACGGATGGGAGGAAGGGACGTCGGTTTCGCGCCGCGAGGGCGGACAGCGACGGGCGTCAGCAGATTATCTTCTGGCCGCAGTCGTCGCCGTCGTCCTGGCACTCCGGGGGGCTGAAGAAGCGGACGGTGCCGGTGGCGGTGTCGCCGTCGCTGGCCTCGGCGACGGCCCGGTACTCGTAGGTGGTGCTGCACGTGAGTCCGGAGACAGTCTCCGAGAACGAGCCGGGGGTGGAGAGGGTCTGTGGGTCCGTCGACTTGGGGAAGCCCTCGCCGCTGACGCCCCACTCGAAGTAGACGTCCACCGAGGACGCGAACCCCGCGAGCCTCAGCTCGCCGTGCATCGTCGCCACGAAGCTGTCGACCGACGCGAAGTCCGTCAGGACCCACGGCTCGTCGGCGACCGCCTCGGCGTCGACCAGCCCGCGACCCTCCTTCTCGAAGGACAATCCCAGGTCCTCGGCCTTGTCGAGCAGGAGGTCCGTCGCGTCCTGGCGGCCGGGGACCAGCATCCGGGCCAGCGCCGCCACGCCAGTGACGTGCGGGGCGGCCGCCGACGTGCCGTCGAAGGAGGTCGTCCCGCCGCCGAGGGCCGTCGTCTCGACGCTCACCCCCGGCGCGGCGAGGTCGACCTCCGGTCCCTGGCTCGAGAAGTCCGCGAGGTCGTCGGTGTCGTCCGTCGCCGACACGCCGACGACCAGGTCGTCGCGGGCGGGGTAGTTGACGCAGTCGCTACAGGGGCCGTCGTTGCCTGCGGCCGCCACCATCAGCACGTCCTGGTCGGCGGCGTAGTCGATGGCGTCCTCGAGGACGCTCGCCTGGTCGGTGTGGAAGCTCATGTTCGCCACGTCGTGGCCCTCGTCCGCGACCCACTCGAGGCCGGCCGCAACGTGGCTGTCGGTGCAGCCGTCGGTGTCGCAGACCCGCATGGCGTGCAGCGTCACGGCGGGCGCGACGCCGACGACGTCGATGCTGTTGTCGATGGCTCCGACGATGCCCGCGACCACGGTGCCGTGACCAACGTCGTCGCCCCAGCCGACGCTACAGCCGGTGCACTCGACGACGTTGACCCACGCGCCGCCCCCGAGGTTGGCCTGGAGGTCGGGGTGGTCGCTGTCGATGCCGCTGTCCAGGATGGCGACGTCGACGCCGGTGCCGTCCACCTGGCTGGGTGCGAGGTCGGCGTCGACGCGGTCGACCCCCCACGGGAGGTCCTGGCTCAGTAGCTCTCCGGTTCCGTCGACCTCGACGTACCGCACGTCTGGGCGCTTCCGAAGTCCGGCGACCGCTTGCTCCGGTAGCCGGACCGTCAGCGCGTCGAACGCGAACTCCCGCACGACTTCGCTGGCCGCCTCGTGCGTGGCCGCGCGGCCCGCCTCGGCAGCGAAGCCGACGTTGTACTTCCGGTGGCCGCTCCCGCCCGGCCCTTCACCGGGCGCGGCGCTGGCGAGGCCCGTCCCCTCGCTCGCGGCCGCCAATCCCGTCCCCGCGGTCGCCGCGCCCGCCGCCGTCTGCAGCACGCTCCGTCTCGTCACCGGGCCGGTTCCGCTCGACGTGGAGTCTGCTTCGTCGGACATGCAGCCGAACCACGGTTTATTCATCTATAAATTTACCGTAAAAATATAGGGAACGGCACGGCGGGTGTGACGAGAGGGGGACGCGATGCGGATGCCGGTGTGGTCGGAGCGGCCGTGGAGCCGTTCAGCACTCGTCCTTCTGGCCGCAGCAGTCCCCGGTCGGGCCGACCGTCTCGCAGGTGGTCACCCCACCTTGCTCGCAGCACTCCTCCTCGTACTCCGTGCCGATACAGACCCCACAGGTCTCGACGCGACACGTCGTCTGGAACCAGCACGGGCCGGTGGGCTCGACCTCGCTGTCGGCGTAGACCAGCCCCGTCGCCCCGTCGTCCAGCGACCGGACGCGGGCGAAGGCGTGGTCGCGGTGGGGCTGGACCACGAGCGCCACCTCGTGGGCGTCCGTCCGGGTCGTCGCGACGAGGTGGGCCGTCTGCTCGCCTCCGACCTCGAACGCACCGACGTGCAGGCCGGCGTCGCGAGCACCGAACGCGCGCGGGGCCAGCACCTCGTCGGTCGCGAACTCGTCGAGACTCGCCGCGTCGAGGTAGCCGCGGGCGGCTAGCTCGTCTAGGACGTCGCCCCCCTCGACGGCGAGCGTCCACCGGGCCCGCGTGGCGTCGGCGAACTGGGCCTTCTTGCGGTCGAGTACCGGCGGACGGCGCGCGCCCGCCGTGCCACCCGCGAGCGCGCCCGTGCCGAGTGCCGCGCCGGCCCCGACGGTCTTCAGGACTGTGCGTCGCGTGGCGTCGGTGTCGCGAACCATGCAGCCCGTGATTGGCTTTCTATACGCATAAGTCTATATTGCAAAATGTTAGGTGTGGTCGGGGGAAGGGCTCTAAGAGGTTATCCCCGGGTCGCTGTCGGCGGGGTGTTCCTCGACTCACTCCGCCGCGTCCACGTCGTCGTCCTCGTAGGCGTCCTCGTAGCGCTCGACGGCCATCCGGAAGCCCTCGTCGGCTAGCTCGTAGGTCGCCCGGAGGTCCTCGATGGGGGTCTCCGTGGCGTCCACCCGGAGGTCGTTGTAGTAGGGCTCCAGCTCGCTGTCCTCCGTGGTCTCCACCAGCAGCGCGGCGCTCTGGACGTGCAGCTCCTCGCGCTTGTCGCCGCCCTCCGCGTGACCCGCTTCGAGGGCGTCTATCAGGCGCTCGGCGAGTGGGCGGTCGGCCGACTCGCCCGCGCCGTCGGCCGACAGCTCCTCGTATCGGTCCGCGACGGCCCGTATCACGTCCTCGCCGGTCAGCAGATTCCCCGCGACGGTGTAGTTGTCGCCGACGGTGTGGCCGAACCAGTCGCGGCACTCCTCGCCGGAGAACGCGAACTCGCCGTCGGCGTCGACGCCGTGTAGCTGGCGCTGGGGCGCGCCCTCGTCGGCGTTCAGCAGCGCCTCGAGGGCGTCCTCGACGGCGAGGCCGTCG
>CAZPIG010000222.1:0-4773 GCA_964586205.1 uncultured Halobacteriales archaeon
CGACTTCACTCCCCGCCTCGCTCGCAGCCGAGGTACTCCGCGGCGTTCTCGACCGCGGCCTCCTTGTTCGCCGGGTAGGCCTCGACCTTCGCGCGGAGCGTGATGCCCCGCCCGATCGCCACCTCGCCGCGGAAGGCGCGCTGCTTGTCTAGCTGGACGAACAGCGAGCAGTCCTCGTCGACGCGCTCGTCCAGCTCCGCGCAGACGCGGTCCAGGCCGTCCATGGCGAGCACGTGGTCGAGGACGTGGCGGACGTCGTCGGCGTTCTCGACGCGCGTCGAGAGCACGACGATGCGGTCGCCGTGGTGGCCCTCGCTCTCGGCGCGCTCGACGGGGTACTCGTCGGGCAGCAGCGTCCGCAGCGCGGCCTCGACGTTGCGCTCGTCCTCGGTCGCGTAGCTGAACGCCCGGAGGTCCACGTAGTGGAACGGGACCGCCGCCATCGACGGCTACTCCGCCGGCTCGAGGGACTCCTCTGGGACGCCCGTCTCCTGGCCGTCGTCGAAGCTGACCGTGTAGGTGTTGTCGCCGAACATCGTCTCCATCACCTGGGTGACGACGCCCTCTTCGCCATCGAAGTCGCTGTGCTTGTCGTGGAAGATGACCTCGTCGTCCTCCTCGAAGGGCATACCGACCACTACTTCCGAAGCGCGTAAAAATCGACCGTTTCGGGACGGCGGCGACGACCGCACGTCCCGTTCGTCCGATGGACCGACATCCCTGCCGCCCCTCCGGGAACGGCCGACCGCCGTCGCGGACGGACCGACCGCCCTGGCGGCCGTACGCGACCGTCTGGCGGACGATACGCGGCCGTCTCGCGGAAGAGTTATTCCGGCCGCGTGTGAACGGGGGAGCATGACCAGCCGAGGGACCGCCGCGTCCAGCAGGCCGCCAGCGCGACGACCGCCACTGGCGACGGCGTAGTCATGGCGCTCGACGACCTCTGGTACCTCGCCGACGAGGCCGACCAGCGGGCCGCCCAGGCGTACCACCGCCTGCGGGCCGACTACGACGGCTTCGTGGAGTTCACCCGCAGCCGCCGCGTCTCGCGCAAGCGCTTCCGGACGCTGGCCCGCCGCATCGCGGCCGAGGGCGCGCCGTACGGGGCCCACACCATCGTCTACCGGCCGTCCGGCGAGCTACTGCTCGTACGCGACCGGCGCGTGGACAAGTGGGTGCTGCCCGGCGGGATGCAGGACGGCGACGAGTCGTTCCGCGAGGCCGCCGAGCGTGAACTCGCGGAGGAGGCGGGCGTCGAGGTGGACTACGACGGCCTCGCGGTGCTGACGCGGGTGGAGCTCCGCTGCGACGACCACGAGACGTGGGGCGTGCTCCCGCTGTTCGCTGGCGAGGCCGAGACGACCGAGCCGACGGTGGACGACCCCGACGGCGAGATAACGGACGCGCGGTGGTTCGACGACCTCCCTCCCGACGCGCGGGACCGCGACCACCTGCGGCGGTGGCGCGAGCGATTCCTAGAGGGGTAGCTGCTGGTGTTCGAGCGGTGATTATTTCGTCGTCCGTTTCGGCTCTCGGGACAGACCACCGCGGGGTGGGACTGATAGTGATCAGCGGAAGTGTTCAGACATTCCTCGGTCGGAACCGGCGGAAGTGCACTTGTTTTCGGGACACCCGAGCGTCCGGAAGCCCCGGCCCGCTCGGCTCGGGGGCCTCGTTGCGCTCCTCGTCTCGCTCGCTTGCTCACGGCTCACTTCGTTCGCCGTTCGCTCTTGGCGGCGCTCGCTCCGCTCGCGCCGCCCATCGCTCGCTCGACTGCGGTGCTTACGTCGGCCGCCGTCGCCGAGCGGGCCGCCCCTTCCGAAGTCCCGCCCCGCCGGCGATTGCAAGACTGGTCACCGCACGGCGGTGGAGTCCCCTCGCGGAACTGCAGGGGTTGATCGGCACGAATCTCTGGAAACTTCAACGAATCACGCCGCCGTTCAGGACATCTTTACCAACTGCTTGCCGATGTTCTCGCCCTCGAACAGTCCCATGAACGCCTCGGGCGCGCCCTCCAGGCCCTCCGTCACCGTCTCGCGGTACTGAACGTCGCCCGTCGCGACCCAGCGGCCCAGCCGCTCGGTCGCCTCGCGGAAGTCGCTGGCGAAGTCGCTGACGAGGAAGCCCTCGACGCTCGCGCGCGTGCCGATGAGACTCGTCAGCTTCCGCGGCCCCATCGGGACGGACTCGGCGTTGTAGAGCGCTATCTGGCCGCAGACCGCCACCGACGCGCCGACCGCGAGGTGCCGGAAGACGGCGTCCGTTATCTCGCCGCCGACGTTGTCGAAGTAGACGTCCACGCCGTCCGGACAGGCCGCGCCGACCGCCTCGTGGACGTCATCGGTCTCGTAGTTGATAGCGGCGTCGAAGCCCAGTTCGTCGGTCAGGTAGGCCGTCTTCTCGTCGGAGCCGGCGATGCCGACGGCGCGGCAGCCCGACAGCTTGGCTAGCTGGCCGACGACCGAGCCCACCGCGCCCGCGGCGGCGGAGACGACCACCGTGTCGCCCGGCGTCGGGTCGGCGACCTCCAGCAGCCCGAAGTAGGCCGTCCGGCCGGGCATCCCGAGGACGCCCAGCGCGGTCGAGACGGGCCCGAGGTCGGGGTCGACGGGGTGGAGGTCGTCGCCATCGGCGACCGAGTAGTCGGCCCAGTCTAGCTCGCCGGTCACCACGTCGCCCGCCTCGTAGCGGCCGTGGTTCGACTCCACGACGTCGCCGACCACGCCGGCGCGCATCACGTCGCCGACGCCCCACGGCTCGGCGTAGGACTCGGCCTCGCTCATCCGGTCGCGCATGTACGGGTCGACGGACATGTAGCGCGTGCGCACGAGGACCTCGCCGTCGCCGGGCTCGGGGACGGGGTTCTCTACCAGCTCGAAGTTCTCCGCCGTCGGCTCGCCGGTCGGCCGGCTGGCGAGCAGCCACTGCCTGTTGGTGTCGTCCGGCATGGCTCCCCGTGGTCGGGCCAGGCCTATCACGCTTCCGGGGTCGCCTCGAGAGTTGCGTCGGCCGACGTTCCGGCAAGAGCGAAAACCGCCGTCGGGCGGGACTTCGGAAGGGGCGACACGCTCGGCGAAGGCGGACGACGCAAGCACTGCAGGCCCCGAAGGGGCCGAAGCGCGCAGCGAGCGCGGCCCGAACGGCGGGCGGCGTGAGCGAAGCGAATGCCGCCGAACGAGCGAGCGGGGAGCGAAGCGACCCGCGAGCAGTGAGGGCCGCGCGCGAGCGGCCGAAGGCCGCGAGCGTCCACCGAGTCGAGCGTGTCGGGGCTTCCGTAGACCAGCGGCAGTGCGGTCCGTATCCTTCCTCATCTACGTCTCTTACACCGACGAAACGCACCACTTACCACCGCCGGGTCCCGACCACCGCGCATGGCGGGGTTCGTCGCGGCGAACGAGTCGCTGGTCGCCGCCGTCGTCGGGCTGGTGGTCACCGCGAGCCTGCCGTTCTACCTCTACGGCGCGTGGATAGTCCTCCGCGAGGACGTGGTGACGTGGTCGGTGCTGACCCACCACCTCCGGTACGTCGGCGCGGGACTCGTGCTGACGACCGGGCCCGTCCTCGTCTGGATGGTCCCGCGCTTTCTCGACCAGCTACCGTCCAGCCTCGCCGCGCTGCACGCCTTCCTCGGCCTGCAGGCCTACGCGCTGCTCGCGTTCGGGCTGACGGGCATCGTCCGCATCTTCCAGGCGAAGCGGGACCAGGACCTGTACCACGACCCGGACCCCGACGTGGGGCTGTCGGACCTCCACGAGCACGCCGACGACTGGCGCAGGCGGCTCCGCATCGGCGTGTTCGGCTACGTCCTGTTCTGGCTCCTCGCGTGGGTGGTGGGGGTGGTGCGGTTCGGGCTGCGGTACGGGCCGCTGGGGTGAGGTCCGGCACGGGCCGCTCGGGTGCGGTAGTCGTGACTCGGTGGTGGAATTCGTTCTGCGTCTCTGTCCTGCTCCGTCCCGCCGCTGTCGGGGCACCCTGAAACCGCCACCGCCCCGTCCAGCATCGCACCGCTTCGCCCCGCCGCTGTCGAGGCATCCTGAAACCGCACCGCTCCGCCCCATACTCCGCTCCGCCGCTCGTCACTCCCACGCCTCGCCGCTGGCGAGGTCCACGTCGTGCTGCAATTTCGAGGACGGACAGACGTCCTCCAGCACGCACTCCCCGCACTCCGGACTCCGGGCCGTACAGACCGCGCGCCCGTGGGCGATGAGCAGGTGGGTGTACCGCTGCCAGTGCTCCTCGGGGAGCACCTCCATCAGGTCCCGCTCGATGGCGTCCCGGCCCTCCAGCTCGGAGATGCCGAGCCGCCGCGAGAGCCGCTGGGCGTGGGTGTCCACGACCACGCCCTCGACCACGTCGTGACCGTGCTGGAGGACGACGTTCGCCGTCTTCCGCCCCACGCCGGGGAGGTCCGTCAGGGCGTCCATCGTGTCCGGGACCTCGCCGTCGTGCTCGTCGACGATGCGCTGGCAGGCCTCGCGTATCCAGCCGGCCTTCTGGTTGGGGTAGGTGATGGAGCTGAACGCCTCCGCGAGGTCGTCCTGGCTCGCCTCGGCGTAGTCCTCGGGCGTCCGGTACTGCTCGAAGATGTGCTCGGTCTCCGCGTTGACGCGCTCGTCGGTGCACTGCCCCGAGAGGACGACCGCCACGAGCAGCTCGAGGCGGTTCGAGAAGTTCAGCGAGATGGTGGCGTCGGGGTACTCCTCGCGCAGGCGGTCGACGACCTCGCTCGCCTGGTCGGCCCGTGAATCCAGCGGCGTGCCCATGGCAGGCCCC
>CAZPIG010000223.1:0-4765 GCA_964586205.1 uncultured Halobacteriales archaeon
ATGCACCAGAACCAGTGGCTGAAGGCGCTGCACGAGCTCGGCGACCCGGAGGACCCCTTCGACCACCTGCCGATTCCGGACTCGTTCCCTGAGGAGAACGTCCCCGAGGAGTTCGACTACTCGTTCCTCGCGACGACGCGCGAGCGCGAGGACTACGAGGCCCCGTGGACCAGCGGCGAGTCCGTGGACGGTAAGGAGGAGTTCTCGCTGCTGCACGAACTCGACCTCGAGGGCGGCCTTCGCGACCTCGGGAAGGCGAAGCCGGAGACCCACAACGAGGTCAGGGGCAAGCGCGAGGGCGAGCAATCGGAGTAGGCGGCAGGGGGAGAACAGTGGGCGACAGGGAGAAAACATTCAACAGTGACGGTTCTCGTAGCCGCCATGGACCGCGACCGACGCGGCACTGTCCTGCACTCGCCCCTCCTCGCTGCCCTCGCCGTCACCGTCGTCCTCGCGGGCTGCAGCGGCCTCCCGATGGGACAAGCCGACGGCCCGCCGGCAGGTGCGGGTCCAGCGACGGAGACGACCACTCCACAGCCCACGCCCCGACCGTTCCCCGACCACCCCACTTCGCTCGACCGGGAGTCCGTCGCGCCGTTCGTCGCCGACTGCGAGCGCGCGCTCGTCTGGAACGAGCGCGTGGCTCCCCGCGAGGGGGTCGTCGGGCTGACGTTCGACGCGACGGCGGAGAACGTCACGGCCACCGGCGAGTGGACCGTGACCCTCTCCGTGGACGCCACCGTCGAGCACGTCGAGCCGGAGTCCGAGTTCGTGGGCCACGAGTACCGGGTCACCTACGTCGTCGCCGACGGGACCACTCGGCGGACGAACGTCACCGGCCGACCGCCGCAGTTGCTGCCCGACGGCGGCATCGGGTCGTGCTGACGGCTCTCCGTACGTCCCACCTCCTCTCCGCGCCGAGTGGGCGGACGGCTACGTCGGACGAACGCTCAGACGGTGCGCTCGCGCTCGACGCGCTCCTCGCGGGCCGTCGGGTCGTTGCCGAAGTAGAGGGCGACCGCCCCGATGCCCGCCAGGATGGCGATGGCCAGCGTCCACGTCTGGGAGTACGGCCAGACCTCCGCGGTCGTGGCGTCGATCAGCCACAGCGCTCCGAGGATTATGAACCCCGCGAGCGAGAACCATCCGAACCACCCGAAGTCATTCCACGCCATGGGGCTCGGGCTACGGTTTGGATTCGCAAAAGCGTTTGTTCCGTTCGTGTCGGGGAACTGGAGTCCCTCGGACGGCGAATCGTGGTAAGACGCGATTACCGGCCGCGTCGAACCGCCCGACGGTACTCCCCGCCACCGTTCAGTCACCTGTCCGACGAATTGCAGGCCGGGTGGCGGAGTCGTCGGCTACCGTTCGTCGGTCGGCCCCTCGCGGGAGGGCGCGACGTTCTGGTTCCGGCTGAAGCAGTTCGTCGGGTCGTACGCGTCCTTCAGCGCGACCAGCCGCCCGTAGGTGTCGCCGAAGGTGGTCCGCATCGTCGCGTCGTTGTCCTCCATGAAGCCGGGGAAGTTCAGGTAGACCGACCCGTCGGAGAACTGCCGCATATCGTCGAGGCAGTCCCGGACCCACTGGACGTTCGCGTCGTCCATCTCCGGGTCCTCCCAGTTGGCCTCGACGCCGAGCAGGAACGGCGCGTCGCGGCCGGCGAAGGCGCTCTCGTCCGGGCCCACGTCCGCTATCGCGCCGCCGAGCTCCCACACGTCCACCGTCGACAGCGGCGAGGGGGCGCGGTCGGCCCAGTCGACGACGCGCTCGACGGCCGACTCGGGGAGGCCGTCGAGGTACAGCGACTTCCAGTAGTACCGCATCCCGTCGGGGTAGTCCGCGTCGAGCATCTGCTGGAAGTCGACGTAGGGCAGCACGTCGCTGAAGTCCGCGACGGGGTCGCCCAGCCCGCGGAGCGGCGCGAGGGCGCGCTCGCCCTCCTCGGGCGGCCCGGCGTAGCAGCCGATGACCCCGAACTTCAGGTCCCCGACCACGTCGTCGGCGAACAGCTCCTCGTCGTACATCACGCCCGTGGAGGTGAGCGTGCTGACCGCGTCGGGGGCGGACGCGACGTACTCCCGGTAGGCGGCCAGACACTCCGCCGCCCGCTCGCCCGGGTAGAACACCAAGCAGGTCGCCACCTCGGGTCCGACGGGGTGGAGGTCGAACTCGAACCCCGTGACGACGCCGAAGTTGCCGCCGCCCCCGCGCAGCCCCCAGAACAGCTCCGGGTTCTCGTCGGCGCTCGCCCGGACGAACTCGCCGTCGGCCGTGACGACGTCCATCGCGCGGACGTTGTCACAGCTCAGGCCGTGCTCGCAGCGCAGGTGGCCGATGCCGCCGCCGAGAGTCAGCCCCGCGACGCCCGTCTTCGAGACGACGCCGCCGGGCGTGGCGAGCCCGAACTGCTGGGTCTCGCGGTCCACGTCGGCCCACGTCGCGCCCGCTGCGACCCACGCCGTCCGCGCGTCGGGGTCCACCCGGACGCCGGTCATCTCCGAGAGGTCCACGACGACCCCGTCGTCGCAGACCGCGCTCCCCGCGACGTTGTGGCCGCCGCCCCGTACCGCGAGGGGGAGCCCCGTCTCCCGGACGAGAGCCACGGCGTCCATCACGTCCGCGGCCCCCGAACAGCGGGCGACGACCGCGGGGTGCTTGTCTATCATGCCGTTCCAGACCGCCCGCGCGTCGTCGTACGAGGGGTCGCCCGGCCGTATCACGTCGCCGTGGAAGCCGTCCTCGAACTGCTCGATGCGGTCGTCGGTGGCCGTCTCTGCCATGGCCGACCGGACGGTCGCGGGGCTGTTGGCCTCACCCGTAGAGACGCGTTCCGCGACGCGAACGGTGTTCCGGACCGTGAAACGGGTCTGACGGGAACGTCCGGCCCGACGCGGCCCGCCGAGGATAGAGTTACTACCACTGGAGCCCTCCGCTAGGGTAGTGAGCACCGTGTCTCCCGACGACCACCAGAAGGCGACCGTGGAGCCCTCCCCCGACGACCGAGCCCGAACGGCGGGCGACGGACAGTCGTCGCCCGGCTCGCCGGTCCTCGAATCCGTCCTCGAGAACGCGCGCAACCGCCGACACCTCGGCGACCGGCTGGCCGACGCCGACGCGCGCGTCGACGCGGACTTCCTCGGCGACGTCGTCCGGCACGGGCCCGTCCTCGAACTGTTACTGGACGAGCCACTGAACCGTGGGGAGATAGAGGACCGCCTCGGCGTCTCCCGGGCGACGAGCCACCGCTTCGTCCGGTGGCTCGACGAGCAGTCCCTCGCCGAGAAGGTCGACGGCCGGTTCCGGCTGACCGGCCGCGACGAGGCCCTCGCCGAGGAGGTGCTGCGGTTCGAGGCGAACGTCCGGACCGCCCAGCGGCTGGCCCCGCTTCTGGACGCCGTCTGCGAGGACCACCAGGAGTTCGTCGTAGAGCCCTTCGTCGACGCGACGGTGACCGTCGCGACCCCGGACGACCCCTACCGGCCCGTCGAGCGCTTCACCGCACTCGTCGGCGAGTCCGGGACGTTCCGGGGATTCAACACGACCCACATGACCCCGCCGGTGCCGGGGCAGTTCCACGAGCAGGTGTTCGAGGGAGCTGACAGCGAGATTATCTACCTCCCGGACGTCGTCGAGACGCTCTTCGAGGCCTACCCCGAGCGCGCGAGCGAGGCGGTCGCGGCGGGGCACCTCCAGCTCCGGACCCGCGAGGACCTGCCCTACGGGCTGGCCATCTTCGACGACCGAGTCGGCATCGGCGGCTACGACGAGTCGACGGGCCAGATGCACGTGTTCGTCGACACGGACGACCCCATCGCGCGGGAGTGGGCCGAGCGGGTGTACGAGTCGGTGAAGGCCGATTCGGAACCCCTCGAGGCGGGGCCGGACCGGAGCGATTGACGCCGGGACGCCCCGAAGCGATTGACGGTGGGACGCCCCCACCGGCTCCCCGTTCCTACTTGCCGGGACGCGGGTGCTGCTCGTACCGACACGCCCGTCGTACCTCGGAACGTGATTCCCGGACGACCTCGATACTGATACCCTACGGCACCGGCGAGGGACAGACGGCGAACGTGGCGGCGCGCATCGACGCGGTCCTCTCCGAGCGCGGCTTCGACGTGACGACGGTGACCGCGACCACCGACCCGACCATCGCGAGCGGGAGGTACCGGCTCGGCCGCGTCATCTCCCCGGCGACGTTCGCTCCGGTCGTCGCGCCGGGGCCATCCAAACTGATTTCAGCGAGCTAACCCCAGTACCGACCACATCGATGCGCTCCCGCACGCGCACCTTCTCGACGTCGAATCGGCGCTGGACTGGTGGGCCGTCACCTCCGGTCCGGCAACTGGAGTCGCCCGGCAGAACAGCCGCGACCCCGGTCCGCCCATGAATCCCCGTCGCGTCGACTCCGTGGTGGACCTCTCCTACGGCGTGCTCATCTTCGTCTCCATCGCGCTCATCGTCACCGTCGGGACGGACGTCGGGCTGGCGTTCGGCTTCGGCGTGCTCGTGGCCTACGGGCTCCACGTCGGCTGGAAGATGGCCCGGTTCGACCCCGACTGGATGACGACCGTCGAGGAGACGGTCGAAGAGCAGGTCGGCGCGGTCCAGCAGCAGGTCGAGACGGTGGAGCAACAGGTCGAGGAGACCGTCGAGGAGCAGGTGGGGGCGGTCCAGCAGCAGGTCGAAACCGTCGAGCGGACCGTCGACGAGCGCGTGGAGGAGACGGTCGGCCAGACCGTCGAGGCGACCGTGGAGGAGACGGTCG
>CAZPIG010000224.1:0-3043 GCA_964586205.1 uncultured Halobacteriales archaeon
CACCAGCGCACTTTTCCCGCGAGCCCCCCAACGCCCGCCCATGAGCAGCCCCGGACTCGACGCCGACCAGCTAGACCGGTACTCCCGGCACGTCATCATGGACCGGGTCGGCCCGGAGGGCCAGGCCGCGCTACTCGACGCCGCGGTCCTGGTGGTCGGCGCGGGCGGCCTCGGCTCGCCCGTCGTCCAGTACCTCGCCGCTGCGGGCGTGGGCCGGCTGGGCATCGCCGACGACGACGCCGTCGAGCGCAGCAATCTCCAGCGCCAGGTCGTCCACGGCACCGACGACGTCGGCCGGCCGAAGGTCGACAGCGCCGCCGACTTCGTGGCCGCGCTGAACCCCGACGTGACCGTCGACCGCCACCACCTGCGCGTCGGCCCCGACGACGCGCCAGGCCTCGTCGCGGACTACGACCTCGTGGTCGACACCTCCGACAACTTCCGGACGCGCTACCTCCTCAACGACGCCTGCGCGCTCGCGGACACGCCGCTGGCCCACGGGGCCATCTACAAGTTCGAGGGCCAGGTGACGACGTTCGAGCCCGGTGGGGAGCCGTGCTACCGGTGTCTGTTCCCCGAGGCCCCGCCCGCCGGGACGGTGCCGGACTGCGCGACCACGGGCGTGCTGGGCGTGCTGCCCGGCACCGTCGGCTGCATCCAGGCGACCGAGGCGGTGAAGCTGCTACTGGACGTCGGCGACCCACTCGTCGGGCGGATGCTGTTCTACGACGCGATGGCGATGTCTTTCGAGGAGGTGCCCTACGCCGCCGACCCCGACTGCCCGGTCTGTGGCGACGACCCCATCGACTCGCTGGCGGCGGTCGACTACGCGGCGGAGGGCTGTGCGGTCGCCGCGGATTGAGCCGTGCGGTCGCCGCGGCCCGAGTTACGGGGCCGCCACCGGCCGAGTGTCGATTTCCCGCCCCGTTCCGGGGTCAGATTTAAGGTTGACAAGTCGATAACACTGTCCCTGTCAGCGTCACGATGACCGGGACAGACCCCCCTCCGACCGACCGGCGACGTGACGACGGCGCGGGGACGGACCCGGCCGACGACCGCCCGACGGACCCCGGTGCCGGCGACGATAGTGGCCACCCGACCACCGGCGACGGGGACCATCCGACCACCGTCGCCGCCGACCGCACGACGGACCCCGATGCCGGCGACGACGACCGCACGACCACCGGCGACGCGAGCGCCCGGCCCGTCCCCGAGGCCGTCCGGGTCGAAGCCGACGGCCCGCCCAGCGAGGCGGTCCTGCGCGCGGTCCAGACGGCGGCGGGCGTCGACCTCGCCGAGTCCGACGAGCGCCTCGTGGACGTGGTCGACACCGACGCGCTGGACGACCTGTTCGACCCGGCGGCCCCCGACGGCCGCGTGGAGTTCGCCTTCTGTGGCTGCCGGGTGACCGTCGAGAGCGACGGCCACGTCCGCGTCACGCCCGACGACGCCGGGTAAGACCCAGCCGTCGAGGCGACCCCACCGCCGGACCACCCTTTTGCCCGTGGGCGTCGAACTACGGCTATGACCACGACGGGGGAGCTAGCGGACTTCGCGCTGTCGGTCGACGCCGGCGCGCTCGACGGGAGCGTGGTCGAGGAACTGAAGAAGCGGCTGCTCGACTCGGTCGGCATCGCCGTGGGGGCGATGGGTGCGGAGACAGTCGAGACCGTGCGCGCGACCGTCGCGGACACGGACGGCCCGGGCCCGTGCCGGCTGTGGGGGGCCGACGCGACCGCCCACCCGCCCGGGGCGGCCATGCTGAACACGACGCTGACGCGGTACCTCGACTACATGGACTCCTTCCTCGCGCCGGGGGAGACGCCCCACCCGAGCGACAACGTCGGGAGCGTGGTGGCAGCGGGCGAGGCCGCGGGGGCGTCCGGAGCCGACCTGCTCGCCGGCCTCGGCGTGGCGTACGAGGTCCAGGGCGAGCTAGCGTGGGCGGCCCCGGTCCGGGACCGGGGCTTCGACCACGTGACGCACACCGTCATCTCCGCCGCGACCGCGGCGGGCCGGATGCTGGGGCTGGACCGCGAGCAGCTACGGAACGCCGTCGGCATCGCCGGCACGGCGCACAACGCCCTGCGGGTGACGCGGACCGGCGGCATCAACGAGTGGAAGGGCGTCGCCGCAGCCAACGCCGCGCGCAACGGCGTCTACGCTACCCAGCTCGCGGCCAACGGGATGGCCGGCCCGACGAACCTCTTCGAGGGCCAGAAGGGCTGGAAGCAGGTGATATCCGGGGACTTCGAGGTGGACCTCGACCCGGGCTGCACCCGCGTCCACGACGTGATGACCAAGCGCTACGTCGCGGAGACGTACGCCCAGTCCGCGGTGGAGGGCGTCGTCGAACTCGCGGAGCGCGAGGACCTCCAGCCCGGGGACGTCGAGGCCATCCACCTCGATACCTTCCACGGCGCGAAGCTCATCATCGGCGGCGGCGAGGGCAGCCGCCACGAGGTGGAGACGCGCGCGCAGGCGGACCACTCGCTGCCGTACATGCTCGCGGCGGCGCTGGCCGACCGGGAGCTGACGACCGCCCAGTACGAGCCCGAGCGCATCCAGCGCGACGACGTCCAGCGGCTGCTCCGGACGGTGACCGTCGCGGAGGACGAGCGCCTGACCGAGCAGTTCGAGGGCGGGCTGATGCCGGCCGTGCTGGACGTGGAGCTGGCCGGCGGCACGACCCACCACGTCGAGAAGGACGCCTTCCGGGGCCATCCGACCGACCCGATGTCGTGGGACGAGATAGTCGAGAAGTTCGAGACGATGACGGCCGACCGGTACGACGAGAGTCGACGAACCGAGATAGTGGAGACGGTCCGCGGCATCGAGGACCACGACGTCGCGGACCTCACGGCGCTGTTGGAGTGACTCTGCGGTCGACGGTGCGGTGCCGGGCGGAGTGGTGCCGAGTCGAGTGAAGCGGGGCGGGGCGGTGCTGGGCAGAGCGGGGCGGTATCAGGACGCCTCGGGAGCCGCGGGACGGGGGTGTGCGGAGGGGGGCGGTTCAGGAGGGCTCGGTTCGTGGCGAGCCGGG
>CAZPIG010000224.1:3143-4734 GCA_964586205.1 uncultured Halobacteriales archaeon
GCGGTTTCAGGATGGCCCGACTCGGCGTCGCGGGACCGGAGCGGTGGCGGTCGCGGAGGCGGTTCCAGTTCGGCCGGCGTAGCCGCGCGAACGTAGAGCCGAGTCTGGCATCTGAGGAGCCGAGTCAGGTACCTCGGGAGCCGAGTCACCCTGAAACCGCCCAGCACCGCACCGCGATAAGTACGCACCCGCACCGCAATCAGAACGCACCGCGATCGGAACGCAGCCCACCGCCACTCCGAACTCCGCCGGACGGCACAACCGTTATCCCCTCACCCATCGTCCAACCCTACGGGGGGAGCAAGCATGACGGAGCCGACCCGACAGGGGCTGGTGTTCGACACGCGGAACAACCTCTACGAGGACGCCCGGCTGGAGGTCGTGGAGGTGCTCAACCAGACCCTCGCGGACACGACGGACCTGATGACGCAGTTCAAGTACGCCCACTGGAACGTCAAGGGGATGCAGTTCTTCCAGCTGCACGAGCTGTTCGACGAGATAGCCGAGTTGCTGACGACCCACGGCGACGTGCTCGCCGAGCGGGCGACCGCGCTCGGCGGGCAGGCCCGCGGCACGGTGCGGATGGCCGCGTCGACGTCGCGCATCGAGCCCATCCCCGCCGACGCGGTGACCGGCCCGGAGTACGTCGAGCACCTCGCCGACCGGCTGGGCACCCACGCGGCGTACCTCCGGGAGGACATCGACCGGACGATGGACATCGGGGACGCCGACACCTCCGACCTCTACACGGAGCTGTCCCGCGAGGTCGACAAGCACCTCTGGTTCCTCGAGGCCCACCTCCAGGAGGCGGCCGTCGAGACGCGCGCGGCCGGGAGTGCGGGCGCAGGTGCCGAGACGGGTGCCGCCACCGGCAGCGGCACGGGTACCGGCGGCGTCGGAGCCGCTGGCGGGGCCGGACCCGGCGCGGAGGCCGGTCCGGAGGCCGAGCACCGCGGCTACCGCCAGCGGTAGTCGGAGCCGCGGTCTCCAGAAAACCGATATTCGTCGAGGTAGCCGTCAGTCGTCACTCGTCGAGGTGGCCGTCCATCTCGAGGAGCCGCCGGAGCGTCGCGCCCTCGAGCCGGTAGAGCAGCGTCGCTACCTCGCTGTCGTCGTTCAGTTGGTAGCGCGGACTGTGCCCGTCCCGGCCGTCGCGCGCGTGTTCGACGACGCCGAGTGCCTGGAGGTCCTCGATGTGCCGGTAGACCGTGCTCCGCGCGACGTCGGCGAGCCGGGCGACGTCGCTGACGGTGAGGTCGCGGCCCCGCTCGGCGACGAACGCCTCGACGATGCGGGTGCGGGCGTCGGTGGCGAACCGGCGACTCAGCGGTCCGATATCGGCCCGTTCTGTGGATTCGGAGGTCGACATGGTTGGTGGAAGATGGGGAGTTCGTTCCGTGGGAGTGCTTCGACTGGCCTCCGGTACAGTCTTTGTGTCGGGATTACGGAGGTGTGGAGGCGATTGTACACCACTGACAGCGAATTGTGGATTTACTTTGGCTGTAGCAGGTGCGTGATACCACCGTCGGGTGGGAATGAAAGGGGCGGCGTCTGCGCGAGCGAAGCGAGCGCAGGCTCGTCGGAGCTTGCT
>CAZPIG010000225.1:0-4694 GCA_964586205.1 uncultured Halobacteriales archaeon
CGAGACGCCGTTCACGGTCAGCATACTCCCACGGCTGTCGGGAGCCGACATAACGATTGTCCCCTACGGCGGTGTTTAGAGAAGCTGGTCAGCCGGCGGGCTGTCGCCGACTGACCAGCCGCCATGGGTGGGACTTCGGAAGGGGCGGGCC
This sequence comes from uncultured Halobacteriales archaeon, assembly GCA_964586205.1. GTDB lineage: Archaea > Halobacteriota > Halobacteria > Halobacteriales > CAZPIG01 > CAZPIG01. The sequence continues at coordinate 152 of CAZPIG010000225.1, forward strand.
GCTCGGCGAACCCCGGCGAAGTAAGCACCGGAGTGAACGACCGGAGGGAGTGAACGAGGAGCGCAGCGAGCGCGCGGTGCGAACGAAGTGAGCACCGCGATGCGCGCGAGCGGCGACCGTCGGGAGCCGCGAGCGCCGCGGGAGTCGAGCGGGCCGGGGCTTCCGAGCGCCAAGCGGCAGTGCGGTCAGTCTCGTGGCCTCATCGGAACACTGCCATCACCTCCACTGCTGCATTTATGCCGGTCGCCCGTGGACGTGCGGACACATGGCAGCCGACGCGCGGACGTCGCTACGAGATGCAGTGTCACTGATAGACGACGGCAGCTCCGTCGCGGCGGGGCTCGCGCTGGAGCACGCCATCCCCTTTGCCGTCGGTCATGAGCTGCTCCGACAGGGCGTCGCGGACCTCACGCTGGTCGGGCCGATAAGCGACCTCCTGTTCGACCAGCTAATCGGCGGCGGCACCGTCTCGCGGGTCCGCGCAGCCTGGGTCGGCAACGTCAGCGCCGGCACGGGTTACCGGTTCCGCGAGGCCGTCGAGAACGACCGCATCGAGGTCGAGAACCACTCGAACTTCAGCGTCACGCTCGCGCTCGAGGCCGCCGCGATGGGCGTCCCGTACCTCCCCACGCGGTCGCTTCTGGGCAGCGACGTCTTCGCCGAGAGCGACCTGTTCCGCCGCGCCGAGGACCCGTTCTCCGGGGACGACCTCGCACTCGTGCCCGCCATCGAACCCGACTGGGCGGTCGTCCACGCACAGCGGGCCAGCCCCGCGGGAGACGTCCACCTGTGGGGCAACACCGGTATCACCGGACCGGCCGTCGGGGCGGCCGAGAACGTGCTGGTCACTGCCGAGACGGTCGTCGACGCCGACACGATACGACGCGACCCCGGTCGGGTCGCGGTCACCCGCGACCAGGTGACCGCGGTCGTGGAGTGTCCCTTCGGGGCCCACCCCTCGCCGGTGGCCGGCCACTACAACCGCGACCACGACCACTTCCTTGACTACCACGACCGGACCGACACGCAGGCGGGGTTCGACGAGTGGGCCGAGGAGTGGGTCTACGGGGTCGCGGACCGCGAGGAGTACGCGGACCTCGTCGAGGCGGACCTGTCTGTCACCGAGCCGACGGTCGCCCCGGAGGTGCGGTATGGCCAGTGACTACACCGACCGGGAGCTGATGGTCAGCGCGGCCGCGGCGGAGATCGAGGACGGCGACGTGGCGTTCGTCGGCATGCGACTGCCGCTGATCGCCTTCCAGGTCGCGGTCAGCACGCACGCGCCGAACGCGCTCGCCGTCTACGAGAGCGGGGTCGTCAGGGACTCGCCCGCCGACGGCTTCATCCACACGATGTGTGACCTCCCGAACCAGAACCGCGCCGTGCAGACGACGGGGATGGCCGACATCATGAGCCGCCTCCAGCGAGGGGAGATAGACGTCGGCTTCCTCGGCGGTGCCGAGGTCGACCGGCACGGGAACCTCAACACGACCCGGGTCCGGGCTGGCGACGAGGAGATACGCCTGCCGGGCAGCGGCGGGGCCTGCGACATCGCCTGCATGGCCGACCGGACGGTCCTGCTCGTGCCCCACGAGCCTCGCCGGTTCGTAGAGGAGGTGCACTACGTCACGAGCCCCGGCCACGGGTCGGGTGGGGACCGCGGAGCGGCCCATCCCGCTCCCGGCGGCGGACCGAGCGCGCTCGTCACCTCCAGGGCGACGTTCGGGTTCGCCGACGGGGACCTGTACCTCCGGAGCGTCCACCCCGGGGAGCGGGAGGCGGACGTTCTCGCCGCGTTCCCGTGGGACGTGCCCGCGGCCCCGGCCGTCGGCGAGGGCGCGGTGACGACGACGCCCGCACCGACCGACGAGGAACTCGCCCTCGTCCGGACGTTCGACCCCGACGGCTTCTGGACGTGACGGCGGCCGCTTCGTCGACCGGCAGCGCGACGGACGCGTCGAGCAGACTGCGGGACGACAGTTACCATTAGCTATTTTTCACACCCTACTGAACGGTCCCACCATGGCACCGACTGACACGCACGAGTATCTACCGGACGAGTCGGCGAAACCGGACTACTTCCACGCGGTTCCGGAGGTACACTATCCCGACGAGGTCAACGCCGCGGAGGAGCTTCTCGACCGCAACGTCCGGGAGGGGCGGGGCGACGACGTCGCTATCTACTTCGAGGACGAGGAGATCACCTACGCCGACCTCCAGGGCCGGGTGAACAGGCTGGGGAACGCACTGCGGGACCTCGGCGTCGGGGCCGGCGACCGCGTCGTCGTCCGGTTCCCGAACCGGCCGGAGGCAATCGTCGCCTGTCTGGCCGTCCAGAAGGTCGGCGGCGTCGCGCTCCCGTCGATGAAGCTCCTCCGGGCCAAGGAGCTGCGGTACATCGTCGATAACGCCCGGGCGCGGGCGGTGGTGGTCTACGACGACCTGCTCGACGAACTCGAGCGGGCGCTGCCCGACCTCGACACCGTCGAGGACGTCGTGGTCGTCGGGCGCGGGGTCGACCACGACCACCACGACTACGACGACCTCGTGGCGAACGCAAGCGACGAGCTGGACGCACACGGGACCGACCGCGACGACCTCGCGCTGATGCTGTACACGAGCGGCACCACCGGGCGGCCGAAGGGGGCCGTCCACACGCACCGGCAGGTGCTCGCCACGGCCGACACCTACGCGCGGTACTGCCTGGAGCCGACCGAGGACGACGTCTTCGGCGGGAACCCGCCGCTGCCGTTCGCCTACGGGTACGGCGACCTGCTGACGTTCCCGTTCCGGTTCGGCGCGGCCACGAGCCTCCTCCAGGACGCGACGCCGGGCGACCTGCTCGAGGCCGTCGAGGACCACGGCATCACCATCCTCTGTTCGATTCCGACGGCGTTCAACCAGATTCTCGCGGACCACCCCGACGGCCCGGAGCGGTACGACGTCTCGTCGCTCCGGTTCGGCATGAGCGCCGGCGAACCACTCGCGCCATCCACCTTCGAGGAGTTCGAGGAAGCGTACGGAGTCGAACTGCTCGACGGCATCGGGACGACGGAGATGCTCCACATCTTCATCAGCCACCGCCACGACGACGAGGTCGACCCCTCGGCGACGGGGTTCCCGGTCCCCGGCTACGAGTGCAAGGTCATCGACCCCGAGACGGGCGAGGAGCTACCCCGCGGCGAGAGCGGCCTCCTGGCCGTCCGCGGTCCGACCGGCATCGAGTACTGGGACCGGCCGGACAAGCAGGCCGACGCCGTCGAGGACGGGTGGTCGCTCCCGGGCGACATCTACGTCCACCGCGAGGACGGCCGCTTCGAGTACAAGTCCCGGCGCGACGACCTCATCGTCTCCGCGGGCTACAACATCCCGGGCCCGGAGGTCGAAACGGTCGTCCAGGAGCTGGGTGCCGCGGCCGAGGTCGCGGTCGTCGGGTCGCCCGACGACGAGCGCGGCGAGATCGTCAAGGCGTTCGTCGTCCCCGCCGACGGGGTCGACCCGGACGGGGACCTCGTCGCCGAGATACAGGAGCACGTCCAGAACACGCTGGCACCCTACAAGTACCCCCGCGAGGTCGAGTTCTTAGAGGACCTCCCGCGGACCGAGACCGGGAAGATACGCCGGACCGAGCTCCGCGAGCGCGAGCGGGACGCGAGCTGACCGGCACGGCTCGGAAGGCGAGGGGGGCTGTTGTCGCAACTCAGGGGGTTGTTGCAACTCGGAGGCTGTCGTCGCAACTCGGAGGCTGTCGTCGCAACTCAGGGGCTGTTGTCGGACTCGAGCTCGAGGTCGGAGCGGGGTCGGCCGATGCAGGTCAGGACGTAGCCCTCCGTCTTCTCGGCCTCGGAGAGGAACATCCCCTCGGTCTGCTCTACGTCGCCGTCGCCGTCCCGCAGCGCACAGCAGACGCCGCAGACGCCCATGCGACACCGGTACGGCAGGTCGATGCCGGCCTCCTCGGCGGCTTCGAGTATCGAACGGTTCTCCGGGACGTCGATGCTCTGCCCGAGGTCGACGAACTCGACGCGGTGGGTCTCGACCATTATCGGTCCCCGTTCGTCCGCTCGTAGACGTGTTCGACGGGCTCGAAACCGAGCGCCTCGTAGATGGCCGCCACCTCGTCGTCGCCCTCGACGACGTCGACGCGGTAGAAGTCGACCGGGTTGGGCGGATTGACGAACCAGTCGTGGGCCTCCTCGACGAGCGCTCGTCCGAGCCCCTCGCCCCGGTGGTCGGGGTGGACGTAGTGGCCGTTGATGTAGCCGTGGTTCTCGAGGCGGAATATCGGGTGGTTGCCCACGACGCGGGCCTCCAGGACCCCGGCGAGGTCGCCGGTCGGCTCGTGCTCGCCGACCACGACCGTCCCGTACTTCGAGTCGACGAGCTGGTTCTCGAAGTACGTGAGCCAGCGCTCGTTCGCGTCCTCGCCGCGGTGCTCGTACCGGGGGTCGTAGTCGGAGAGGTGGTCGCTGTACCCGTGCCAGAGCTCCAGGAGGTCCTCCCCGTCGTCGAGATTCGCGTGGCGCACCTGATAGGTCATGTA
>CAZPIG010000226.1:0-4689 GCA_964586205.1 uncultured Halobacteriales archaeon
ACGACGCAAGCACTGCAACGAGCGAACGAAGTGAGCGAGTGAAGCGCGCAGCGAGCGCGAGGTCCGAGCGAAGCGAGGACCTCGAACGCGCGAGCGGGGAGCGTAGCGACCCGCGAGCGTCCCGGAGGGTCGAGCGGCCGGGGGCTTTCGAGGACGCAGTTGCTCCTCTCTAGCGGTTACTGAGACCTCGAAAGCCCCGACGCTCTCGGCTCGGGGGCACCGGGAGGCTCGCTTCGCTCGCCTCCCGAGCCTTCGCTCGGGCCGTCGGCCCTCGCGAAGACCTCGCTGCGCTCCTCGTTCGTTCCTTCGCTTCGCTCAGTCACTCCCTGCGGTGTTGTGCGGCGCGCCCGAGCGCGCGCCGCATGGCAAGCGGGACGCCGGAGGCGTCCCGCCCTGCTTGCGTCGTCCGCCTTCGCCGAGAGCGTCGCCCCTTTCGTAGTCCCGCCCGACGGTGGGTAGTGGAAGCCCACTATATTTCGCGTGTACGGAGTCCGAGAACCCACCTACCGAATCGTGGTGTGCTCGCTCTCCTCGTCCAGCGCGAGGTTCGCCGCTATCTCCGCGTTCCGGGCCGCGTAGCCCGCCGTCCCGCGCAGCGCGACCAGCACCTCCCGGACCGCGAGCAGGTCTTCGTTGTCCATGTCCGGCAGGTCCGCGAGTATCTCGCTCTCCCGGTCGCTCACCGCACGCCACCCCTCGCGCACCTCGATGGTGAGCCCGTAGTCGCGCTCGACGGCCGCCCGCACCGCCGTCTCGGTCAGGTCGTCCACGCGGTCGTTGAACTCGCTGATGCGCCGCAGCGTGGCGTCGTCGACCGCGAGGTCGTCGGTGTCGAGGACTATCTCGGCGACGTCCTCGGCGTTGTCGGCGGTCAGCTCGAGGTTCTTCGCGATGGAGCGGTAGCCGATAAGCGGGAACGACCCGTCGAGGTCGACCGCGCGCGCCAGCGCCGGATTCCGGTGGGCCGAGAAGATGAGCCGCAGCAGGAGGACGAATATCTTGTTCGCCTGGCGCTCGCGGTTCAGCGCGCGCCGCGCCATCTCGTCGTCGCCGCGGACGAGCGCCCCCACTGCCTCCCCGCGCATCGTCGAGCCGGTGTTCTCCAAACGCTCTAGCAGATTGGCCAGCGAGAAGTCCGCCGGGTCGACCGAGCACCGGATGGCGATGCTCTCCGGCGTCTCCTCGACCACGCCGAGGCCCATCAGTTGGGTCTCGGCGTCGTAGACGGCGTTGATGTGCTCGCCGGGCAGCGCGCCGTCGCCCCGCTCGACGCGGATGACCCGCCGGCCGAGCACGTACTGGGCGACGATGGCGCGCTCGACGGCCGGCGCGTCGAGGCCGTCGGCGTGGACGACGGCCTCGGACTCGCCCGACGCCGCGCCGGCGGGCAGGACCGTCAGCGACCCCGTGCCGTCCTTGCGGACGGTGACCTCGTCGCCCTTCTCGACGTCCTGGGCCCGCGCCCACTCCGCCGGCAGCGTCATCGCCAGCGTCGACGGTCCGAGCCGCTGGACCTTCCTCGTGTCCATAGAAACCCCGTCGTGTTCCAAACCCCTTAATGCTATCCTAGCCACCCTATTACGGACGGGACACCCGGAACCGACAGTGACGTGGCGAACCACGGTTCGTACTGTCCGGAGCCGATTCCCGGGAGGGGTACGTTTTTAATCCACGCCCGAGACGGACCGCGCATGCAGCCCCACGACAGCGCCACGGGCCAGTGGCCGGAGCCCGCCACGGGCCGGCGGGCGAGGCCCACCGAGGGGTGGTGGGCAGTGCCCGCAACGGACCACCGCGGGGTGCCGCGGCCCGGGGGAGGGAGGTGACCGGCCGTGGGCATGGCGGGTACCACCGGCCGGCCGGACCGGGCCTTCGTGGCCCGCGCCGTGGCCATCGTCCTCGCGTGCACGCTGGCGCTGACGTTCAGTTTCTTCGGCCTCGTCGCCATCGTCACCGGGGAGTCGGGGGCGTTCGTCTCGCGGCTGCCGTTCTACGTGCTGATGACGGCGGTGGCGTTCGTGGGGACCATCCTCTTTCTGGAGGAGCACCGCCACGACGGCCGGGCCATCATCACGATGGCGACGGTGGCGGCCGTGGTCGCGTTCCTCGTGGTCGCGCTCGGCGCGGAGGGCGTCGCCTACGCCGTCGACCGACCCGGCGAGGTCCTGACCTCGAAGCTGTTCCTCTACCTCAGCGCGGCCGGCATGATAGCGACGGGGCTGGGCTACTGGGGTCTCCACCACTGGCGCGAGGTGCTCGGGACGTCTGCCGGGCGGCTGTGAAGGGACGGTCGGCGGGCCGTCCGGCGACCCCCGTCGCGATGTTCCTCGGGGGTGACGCCCCTCGAAACCGCGGCAGTGGCTGGGCTCCGTCCACCGGTCCCTCGCGGAGCGACTCCGCGCCTCCCGGAGCGATTCCGGGCGACTGTCGGCGTTCGCCGGCCCGCCGTTCCAACCGGGGACCGGGAAAGCGGTCGGCAGTCCCGGTTCGCGGCCGGCTCCGTCGCGCCGACTACTCCGAGCAGAACTGGCACCGACAGCACGGACAGGTGTTCGGACAGTCCTCCGACCCGCTACAGCACTTGAGGTCACAGCAGTGCTCGCTCGGGTTTATCTCGTCGACCTCGGCGTCGACAGTGAGCACGACGCCGCTCGCGTCGACGTCGGCCAGTTGCTCTTCGGACAGCACGTCGGCCAGCATCACTTCGCCGGCGACGTCCGAGACGTCGGTCGTCGTGTCGACGCCGTTCGACGCGCCGCTCGCGGACAGGCGACCCGCAGACGAACTCCCAGCGAAGGCGACCATCCCGGCCGATGCGATGCCAGTGCGCTTCAGGACCGTTCGTCGTTTCATGGTAGCACTCCATATCCACCCGATCCATCACTGTATAAAATCCCTCCAGAAATCCTCTAGATTTAGTTGTCGGTGCGTCGTCGAGCAGTCGTTGACGGGCCGGAAAACGGCCGACGGCGCCGGTGTGCGGCCGACGACGTCGACGCCTACGCTTTGCACTGACGGCACAAGCAGCAGCCACAGTCACAACTGAAGTCGTGGTCGCAGCAACCTGTCGAACAGCAGCTACTAGGGGCGATCTCGTCGACGCCGGCGTCGACCGCGAGCCGGACCGTGCTCGGGTCGCCGTCGAGGTCGGCCAACTGGTCGTCGGTCAGCACGTCCGCCAGCGCCACCTCGCCGGACACCTCCGAAACGTCGATTGTCGCGTCGATGTCTCCGGACACGCTGTCGCCGGACGTTCGCTTTGCGGCGGCGTTGCCGGTCGCGGCTGCCGCCCCTGCGGATGCGATACCGACCCGCTTCAGGACCGTTCGTCGTTTCATGGTAGTACTCCCGGTGGCCGATAACGGTCGTGGAGCAAAAAAGTTAATCTAGAAAATATTTTACTTTATCAATAGTGCTCGGTCCCCCGCCTCAAGCCGGTGTCGTGGCGGCTCAGGTCGCGAGGGGGTCGTCGTGGATGCAGCGACGCTGCTCTCCCGGCGCAGCTGAAGCTCCCGTCACGTCGGGACGGTCGGAAACGTGCGAAACCGCGTCGGGAGTCGCACCGCAGCGGCGGAGATCGGTGACCCGACCTGACGAGTACGATACCGAGATACCACAACTCCACCTCCCAACCTACTCCAACTCGTCCACCAGCTCCGAGGCCAACCCCACGTACTCCGCTGGCGTCAGCGACGCCAGCCCCTCGCGGACCGACTCGTCCACCGCCAGGTCCTCCACGACCGCCCGCAGGTCCGCCAGAGTCACCTCGCGGCCGCGCGTGGCTTCCTTCACCCGCTCGTAGGCGTCCTCGTGGCCCTCCCGCCGGAGCACCGTCTGGATGGCCTCGCCGAGCACCTCCGGGTGGGCCTCGAGGTCCGCGGCCATCGCCGCCCCGTTCGGCGTCACCTTCCCGAGGCCGTCCCGGAGCTTCGCGTACCCGAGCAGGCAGTGGCCCAGCGCGCTGCCGACGTTGCGCTTGACCGTCGAGTCCGAGAGGTCGCGCTGGAGCCGGGACTCGACGACGTAGTCCGCGAGGAAGCGCAGGTCCGAGTTCGCCTTGGCGAGGTTGCCCTCGCTGTTCTCGAAGTCGATGGGGTTGACCTTGTGGGGCATCGTCGACGAGCCCGTCTCGCCCTCGGCGGCGCGCTGGCCGAGGTAGCCGTCGCTGACGTAGCGCCACGCGTCGCGGTCGAGGTCCACGAGGACCGCGTTCACCCGCCGGAGCGCGTCGAACAGCGCCGCGAGGTCGTCGCCCGGGTGTATCTGGGTGGCGAGGGGCTCGTGGGCGAGACCGAGGTCCGTCACGAACGCCTCGGCGAAGGTGGGCCAGTCCACGTCGGGGTACGCGACGTGGTGGGCCGCGTACGTCCCGCTCGCGCCCGAGAGCTTACCGGACAGCGCATCCATCGCCTCGCGGACGTCGCCCAGCGTCCGGCCGAGCCGCGCGGCGAAGACCGCCACCTCCTTGCCGAACGTGGTCGGCGTCGCGGGCTGGCCGTGGGTCCGGGCGAGCATCGGCAGGTCGCGGTGCTCGCGCGCCATCGCAGTTAGCTCCTCGCGGACGCCCTCCAACTCGGGCACCAGCACCTCCTCGACCGCGCCCTTGGCGAGCAGCCGGCGCGCGAGGTTGTTCACGTCGGCGCTCGTGAGCCCGAAGTGGACCCACTGGGTGGCCCCGGGGGCGATGGG
>CAZPIG010000227.1:0-4682 GCA_964586205.1 uncultured Halobacteriales archaeon
GTGAAGTTCTCGACGTGGCGGACGTCGTAGCCGAGGTGCTCCAGCCACCGGACCATCACGTCCACGTGGACCCAGCCGCGGGCGTGCCCGAGGTGGGCGAGGTCCGAGACCGTCAGCCCGCAGTAGTAGAGGAGCACGGAGTCCGGGTCGCGGGGTTCGAACGGCTCGCGCTCGCCCGTCAGGGTGTTCGTCACGCGGAGGGGCATCGACGTAGGGTTCCGGCTACGACCGCTTTAATTCGTCGGAACCGTGCGGGTATCTGGCATCCCGCGTTCGTCGGGGTCGTGGTTGCGGTCGGGGTGTGGTCGGCGGCAGCGGTGCGGTCGGGGTGTGGTCGTTGTGGTCGGTGCGGTCGGGGTTGTAGGTCTCGGTGACGGCGTGTGGTCGCGGTGGCGGTCGGTGTCGCGGTGGCGGTCGGTGTCGCGGTGGCGGCGGTCGTCAGTGACGCCAGTAGTCGCGGAGTGGTCGCGGTTGCGGTGCGGAATCAGTGTCGTCGCCAGCGGCGGTGCGGTCGCTGGTGCGGTGGCGGTGCGGCCGTCAGTGATGTCGCTATCGGAGCAGTCGTAGAGAAGCGGTCGCGGAGGCGACTGCGGCCGGTACCGACACTGGAGACGCGGACCCGCAGCGGCGGTGACCCCCGGACGAACCGACCTACCCCACCACGTCCTCGACGACCCGGAGCGCGTCCGCGCCGTCGAGGCGTTCGACGGCGACCACCAGCGCCTCGCCGCCGACGCCGGCGGCGACAACGTCCACCTCCGCGGCCCGGAGTCTGGCCAGCGCGCGTTCGAGGGCCACCGGACCGACGTCGCCGCGCGCGAGCACGCCCGTCAGTGACCCCTCGTCGGGAGCCAGCGCCACGTCCCCGACGGCCAGCAGTGCGTCCGCCGCAGCGTCGGTCTCGCCGAGGCCGCTCTCCATGGTGACGCGGGCGTTCCCTCCGGAACCACCCGGGGAAGAGGCTGGCTCTTCGCCGTCGGACAGGTCCTCGGCGAACCGCCGGAGCGCGGTCGCCACGGCGTCCTCGTCGCCCTCAACGTCGAGGTACCGGGCCGCGGCGGTGTAGTTCACGACGCCCGCGCGGAGGCCGTCCAACACGAACGGGTGCCGGCGGACGGCCGCGCGCGTCTCGGCTGCCAGCGACATGTGCGTCCCGTCCCGTGGGGTGCTCTAAAGGGCTCCGGTCGTGGGTCGAGTCGTGTTTCGACCGCTCTTCGGTCCGTGTCGAGCTGCAACTTGGGCTTTGAAAGCCCCGACGCGCTCGGTTCCCGGGGCGCTCGCGGCTTCGCCGCTCGCGCGACGGCGGCGCTCACTGCGTTCGCGCCGCCCGCTCGTTGCGGTCCTCGCTCGCTCCCTCACTCCGCTCGGTCGCTCACTGCGGTCCTTACGCCGCCCGGGTTCGCCGAGCGCGTCGCCCCTTTCAGTCCCACCCCGGCGGTGGTCGGTGGCAGTAGCCGAAACTGGGGCGAACAGCCCACCGTCGCCAACCAACGTCGAACACTGAGGAGACAGAGATTCAGCTAGCGAGCACGTAGAACGCAGTCGCGATGCCGGCCAGCACCGCCGCCGCACCGAGTAGCACCGCCACGCCGCGGGCGCGGGTGAGCACGCCGACCGCGATGGCCAGCGCGAGGACCGCCAACCCCACGACGGGGGCGTTCTCCCGGGTCAGCAGCACCGCCGCGGGCGTGGTGTCGGGCGCGCGCGGCTCCGGCGTCGGAGCCACGTCGACGGGAGCCTCCTCCACCTCGCCTTCGACCACCCGCACGTCCACGTAGGCCGTCTCCCGACCGTACGCGGTCACTATCTTCAGCTTCCCCTCGACCGGCCGCCGGTCGGCCACCACCTCGACGGTCACCGTCCGCACGCTCCCGCTGTCGACGTAGTGGTTGTTGGCCGCCACCGAGGCCACCCGCGACAGCGCGTCGTCCAGTTGGAGGTGCACGTGCACCGGCTGGCCGTGGTTCGACAGCTCAAGGGCGAAGCTCCCGGGCGTCTCGAACGTGGCCGTCGCTACCTCCACGGCGTGGACGTCGTCCCGGTTCAGCTGGACCGGCAGCCGGTACTCCACCGACGGTCACCCCCGCGGACCGTCAGCCCGCGTCCTCGCGCATGTCGGGCGGCAGGAGGTTCGGGATGCCGTCCTCGATGGGGTAGACCTCGCCGCACTCGGTGCAGGTCAACTCGCCAGCGAGCACCTCGCCGTCGTCGCGCTCGCCGACCGACAGCTCGAGGTCGCTCTTGTCCACCGGACAGCAGACGATGTCCATCAGGGATTCCTTCACCGGGGCTCACCCCGCATACTCGTCGGGTGGGTGGCACGGTAGAAAAGCGCTCTGGTCCCCAATGGCCGACCCCCGCGACCGAGAGGGGCTTCGATCACTATCCACAGAAGTATATTTAAACGTGCCCAAAATTATTTACCAATTACCCACCACGATTCGTTTATGCCATCGGATCTCTACGAGAAGCTGGGCGGTCGCGACGCACTCGAGGCAGTCGTCGACGAGTTCTACGAGCGCGTCCTGGCGGACGACCAGCTACGGGGATTCTTCGAGGACTCGGACATGGACGACCTGCGGGCCCACCAGGTGCTCTTTCTCGGGTCGCTTGCTGGCGGCAACATGGAGTACGACGGGCAGTCGATGGCCGAGGCCCACGCCGACCTCGACATCTCCGACGACGACTTCGACGCGGTCGCGGTCCACCTGAAGGAGAGCCTCGAAGCGTTCGACGTGGACCCGGACGCCACCGAGGCCGTGGTCGAGGCGGTCGCGGACTACCGCGACGACGTCGTCACCGCCTGACGGGCGCGAGCGACGCGATTCTGCGGACGGGCCGACTCCGCGAGTGTGGCGTGCGACCGGCGGCTCCGCCAGTGGGGAAAGCGGCCCCGCCAGTCAGGAGAGCGGCTCCGCCAGTCAGGAGAGCGGGTCCTCGAGGACGACCGACTGCTCGCGGGCGGGGCCGAGGCCTACCGCGAAGATGGGGGTGTCGAGCTCCGTGGAGAGATAGTCGAGGTACGTCCGGGCGGCGTCGGGGATGGCGTCGTAGCCCTCGCGGGCGACCCGCTCCCAGTCGACGTCCGGCCAGCCGTCGAACGACCGGTAGACCGGCTCGCACTCGGCTAGCTGCTCGGTCGTCGCCGGCACCGTCTCGCGGCGCTCGCCGTCGCGGTCGTAGGCGTGGGCGACCTGGACCTCGTCCAGCCCCGCGAGCACGTCGACGTGGTTGACCGCGAGGCCGGTGAAGCCGCTCGCCCGCGCCGCGTGGCGCAGGGTCGGCACGTCCAGCCAGCCCACGCGGCGGGGCCGACCGGTGACGGTCCCGTACTCGCCGCCCGCCTCGCGGATGCGCTCTGCGAGGTCGCCGTCCAGCTCCGTCGGCATGGGGCCCGTCCCCACCCGCGAGAGGTACGCCTTCACGACGCCGACCACGTCGCCGCGCCCGACGGTCGTGACCCCGAGGCCGCTGCCGGTCGCGGCGTAGCCCGCGGTCGGGTTCGAGGAGGTGACGTACGGGAAGGTGCCGTGGTCGATGTCGAGCATGGTCCCCTGGGCCCCCTCGAGGAGGACGCCGTCGCCCTCGGCCACGCGCCCGGCGAGGTAGTCGCCTGCCGCGACGGTCATCCCCTCCTCGCGGAGCCGCCGGCCGTAGGCGGCGTACTCCTCGTGGAGCGCGTCCACGTCGAACGCCTCGCCGGCATCGACGCCGAACACGGACTCGGCGATGGCCCGCCGGCGCGGGACGACGTACGCCAGCTTCTGCCGGAGCACGTCGGGGTCGAGCAGGTCGCCGACGCGGACGCCGCGGCGGGCGACCTTGTCCTCGTAGGTGGGGCCGATGCCCCGCCCGGTGGTGCCGGCCTCGAGGTCCGCGTCACTCTTTGCCTCCTCCTCGGCCCCGTCGAGGACCCGGTGGTAGGGGAGGATGACGTGCGCGCGCTCGGCCACGCGCACGTCGGGGTCGAGCCCTCGCTCGCGGAGGGCGTCGACCTCGTCGAACAGCGTGGCGGGGTTGACGACGCAGCCGTTGCCCAGCACGCCCACGACGCCGCGGACGACGCCGCTGGGTACCAGCGACAGCTTGTACTCCTCGCCCCCGTGGACCACCGTGTGGCCGGCGTTGTCGCCGCCCTGGTAGCGGACGACCACGTCGGCGCTGTCCCCGTAGAGGTCCACGATACCGCCCTTCCCCTCGTCGCCGAACTGCGCCCCCACGATAGTGACGGTCATACCGACAGTCCCTTGTCAGTGGTCCGGTAAACTGGTTTCGGAACCGCCGCCGGAAACGGGGTAACCTTTAAACCCATCAACGACAAGTTAACACGTGCCATGATAGACCGGCTGGAGAAGGAGGTGGATATGCTGGAGCGACACCTGCAGGTCCTGAAGATGGTGATGGAGAACGAGCCCATCGGCATCGTGAAGATGTCGGACGAGACCGGCTACCCGCACCACAAGGTGCGGTACTCCCTGCGGGTCCTCGAGGAGGAGAACCTCATCGAGCCGTCGAGCCAGGGTGCCATCACCACCGACCACACCATGGAGTTCGTCGAGGACCTCGACGGCAAGATAGACGACATCGTCGAGAAGCTACAGGCCATGAAGATAGAGGACGTCGCCGAGATCCAGTCCTGAGCCGCGCTCCTGCGGGGTGGGTGCTGTCTCCGGCGGAGACCG
>CAZPIG010000228.1:0-4679 GCA_964586205.1 uncultured Halobacteriales archaeon
GAGAAGCCGTGGCACGTCGTCGGCACGTCGCTGGTAGTGATTCTCGCGTCGACGCTGGCGTACCAGCTAATAGGCCCAATCGCGCGGACGCCGGCCCCCGACGATGCGGACGTGGTCGGAGGTGTCCTCCTCTCGACGGTGCCGTTCACGCTACCGGAGTGGCTGGCCGAGTTGCTGACCAGCCTGTACTTCTCGGTGGTGACGTTCACGACGCTTGGGTACGGCGACCTGCAGCCAGCCAGCGGAGCGGCGCAGGCGGTAGCTACCGTGGAATCGTTCCTCGGCGCGCTGTTGATGGCCCTCCTCGTGTTCGTGCTCGGCCGCCGAGCGACGTGGTGACCACGACGGTCCCTCAGTGCCCTTTAGCCCATCCCACCGCAACCCACCGCCATCGAACAGATCACAAACCAAGGCGACCGGCGAGTCGTCCCCCACCTCCTCGAAATCCTCGTAATAGACGCCATCGCCAACGACTGGGAGTAGTTCGGCTTCCCCGAAGTCCTCCGGAACCGAGCACCACCGAGATACCTCGAACTCCCGGAGGTCCGCTGGCCGGGCGTCCGCGACGGACTTCGGCCCGTCCGAAGTCCGCCCGTACCCCTCGCTACGGGAAAACGCCGCTCGCCTACGACGGTTCCGCTTCGGCGTAGAAGTTGAACGCCTCGAAGACAGGCCGGTCGGTCATGCCGAGGAGGACGGCCTCGCCGTCGGGGTCGTGGTGGTGGGTGGCGTCCGGCGGCACGACGAAGATGTCCCACTGGCCCCACTCGATGGCCTCGCCGTCGACGTGGGTGGCCCCCTCGCCCTCGATGACGAAGTACACTTCCGTCGCGTTGTGGAAGTGCGGGTCCGTGGGGCCCTCGTTCAGTAGCTGTGCGCGGAACGACATCGTCGGGAACAGCGGCTCCTTGCCCGTCGCGGGGTTGACGTACGCGAGGCTGTAGCCGTCGTGGGGGTCGGGCTCGTCGTTGTCGGCGCGCTGGCGGAGCGCCGCCTCCATCTCCGCCCAGCCGAAGCGGTACGGCGGCGTCGCCTCGCGGATGCCCTCGAACGGGCCCGGGATGGTCCCGTCGGACTTCTCGTTGGCGGGCCGGCCGCGCCCGTACTGGGAGTCCCAGTAGCCCTGGGTCTTCGTGACCGGCTGGCGCTCTAGCTCGTGGTTCTCGAACGCCTGGGTCTTGTTCAGCGAGTCCAGAAAGAGCGGGAGGTCGAGGACGTCCAGCCACGTCGCGGTCTCGTCGGAGTCGTTGACGTGGTCGTGCCACTCCCACTGCGGCGTCGTGACGAGGTCGTTGTCCTCCATCGGGAACTCCTCGCCGGCGACGACCGTCTTCATGTCCTCGTCGCCGTCGATGGCGAACCGGAGGGCGTTGGCGGAGTGCCGGTGGGAGGGGGCCGTCTCGCCCGGCGAGACGGTCTGGACGCCCACGTAGATGGTGTTCGAGATGGCGTTGTCCGTCCCGGTGTTGATGGGGACCGCCACCCGGCGCTGGAACCCCGGCGGGAGGTCCGCGATGGGGACGTCCGCCTCGATGCCGTCGATGGCGGCCTCGATGTCGTCCCACCGCCAGACGTCGGGTTCGAGGTCGCCGACGACGTGGCCGAAGTCGTCCTCGACCTCCCACAGCGGTCGGAGGCCGTGCGTGTCGAGGAGGTCCCGCGTCTCGGAGCTGAGCTCCAGGAGCTCCTCTGGGTCCTGCTGTGACATGGTGAATCGTTACCACAGATTCGCCATAAGTGTACTGGACGGGGAGGGTAAGGTGTGCTACCACTCGTCACCCGGGCGAGGTCGGAGGCGGGCTCGGGCCCCCTCCGACTACGCCTGGGCCTCGAACACCTCGGCGGAGCGGAACACCGACCGGCAGTCCTCGCAGACCATCTGGCCCTGGATGGCGTACTCCCACAGCTTGCCCCCGCAGCTCAGGCAGTCGAAGTGGGCCTGGACGAACGGGTCCTCCACGGCGTAGGGGTTCTCGAACTCGGCCATGGCAGTAGGTGACGCGGGCGGTGCCAAAAGGGTGTCGTCGGCGCGTGCAGAGGTGTCGTCGGCACGTGCGGTCGAAGGGCCGTCACCCGGACGGATACACCGTGGAAAGGGAGTCGTCAGCCGTCCGCGTACGGGGCCATCGCCTCGCGGAGGCCCTCGGGCAGCGCCATCGCGCTCTCGGCCCCCACCGCGGCGCAGACCCGCTGCTCGGACGCGGTGAACACCGTCTCGCCGTCGCGGCGGGCCTCGTAGTCGAACCGGACGCTCCGGTCGCCGAGGTCCGGTACCAGCCGGATGGTCACCTCGTCGCCCGCGTGCAGGGGCTCGTCGAACTCGAAGTTCGCCTCGACGATTGGGAGCCCGAAGCCCGCCTCGTCGTGGGTTCGCCAGAACGGCCAGCCGATGGCCGCCACGAAGGCGTCGGAGGTCTCGTGGACCGCGTCCACGATGCGCGGGTAGTGGGCGATGCCGTGCATGTCGGCGTCCGAGAAGCGAACCGTCCAGTCGTGCTCGAATCCGCGGCTCATCTCAGCGGCCCTCCCCAGCGGCGTTCTCGCCGTCCGTCGCGCCTCCCTCGCCGTCCGTCGTCCCTCCGTCGCCGCCGTCCGTCACCCCTCCACTCGCCGCATCGTTGTCCAGCACCACCAGCGCGTCGAGCGCGACCGCGCCGTCGGCGGTCGCCAGCACGGGGTTCACGTCCACCTCCGCGACGGCGTCGCGCTCGACCACGAGGTCGCCGACGGTCGCGACCACGTCCGCGAGCGCGTCCAGATCGGCGGCCTCGCGGCCCCGGTAGCCCGCCAGCAGCGGTGCCGCGGTCAGTTCGGAGAGCGCCTCGCGGGCCTCTGCGCGGTCGATAGGGGCGATGCGGTGGCTGGTGTCCCCGTACACCTCCGCGAACACCCCGCCGAGGCCCGCCACGACCACCGGCCCGAACGCGGGGTCTCGGAGCCCGCCGACGAGCACCTCCGTGCCAGCCTCGACGTCGCGGGCCTCCTCGACCAGAACGTCGGCCTCGACGCCGGCCGCCCCGGCGGCGTCGAAGATGCGCTCCGCGGCGTCGTGGACGGCCGCCCGGTCCTCGAGGCCGACCGCGACGCCCGCGCCGTCGCCCCACTCGCTCTTGTGGGCGACCGCCGGCGACGACACCTTCGCGACGACCGGGAAGCCGATATCGTCCGCAGCTTCGGCCGCGGCGTCGGCGCTCGCGACGACGGCGGACGCGGGCGTCTCGACGCCGCGCCCGGCGAGCAGCGCCTTGGCCTCGGGCTCGGTCAGCGTCGTCCGGCCGTCGGCCAGCGCCGCGTCGATGGGGTCCTCCGTCATGGCCGCTCGCCCTCCACGCCGCCGCTCGCCTTGTCGGTGTCGGCTTCGGGTTTCCCGCCCCCGAGGTCCGCGTACCGGGCGAGCAGCCCGGCCGCCTCCGCCGCGCGCTCGGGGTCGGTGAACACGGGCACGCCCGCCGCTCGGAGCGTGGCGAGGTCGTCGGCCATCTCCCCGGGCGCGCCCTCGGTCGCGAACAGCACGGGCTTGCCGACGCGCTCGGCCAGCCCGTCGAGCGTCTCCGTCGGGAAGCCGAGGGCGGGCTCGTACAGCTCGTACACCAGGACCACGTCCACCCGGTCGTCCCCGGCGACGGCCGCGACGACGTCGCCGAACTCGGGCATCGGCCGACCGGTGTCCACGGGGTTGCTCGCGTAGGTGATGCCCGGCAATATCTCGTCCACGCGCTCGCGCGTGGCGTCGGTCAGGTCCGGGAGCCGCCCGCCGCGGCGCTGGAGCAGGTCCGCGATGGCGATGCCCGGGCCGGCCTGGGCCGTCACCACGCCGACGTTCGGCCCCTCGGGCGCGGGCGACTCCGCGAGGACGACTCCGGCGTCCAGCAGCGCCGTGGTCGAGTCCACCGTCGGGACGCCGTACTGGGCGAACCCCGCCTCGTAGAGGGCGTGGTCACCCGTCAGCGCGCCCGTGTGGGAGGCGGCGAACTCGCCGACGTCCGCGCGGCCCACCTTGTAGGCGGCCACGGGCGTCTCGGCGGCGCGGCAGGTCTCCAGCAGCGCCCGGCCGTCGTCGGTCCCCTCGACGTGGAGGACAATGGCGTCGGTTCCGGGGTCGTCGTCGAAGTAGGGAATCGTCTCCCCGAAGCCGACGGTGGCTCGGTTGCCGAGCCCGACCATCGCCGAGATGCCGCGGTCCTCGCGGAGCGCGTGGAAGGCTAGCTGGTGGGCGATGCCGCCGCTCTGGGCGACGATGGCGACGTCGCCGGGCGGTAGCTGCTCGACGCCGCCCGAGAACGAGGCGTAGAGGTCCCGGGTGGGGTCGACGAAGCCGCTGGTGTTCGGCCCGAGGACCGGGAGGTCGTGCTCGGTCGCGGCCGCGACGACCTCCGCCTGGCGCTGCTCGCCCTCCGGGCCCGCCTCGGCGAAGCCGCCGGCGTAGACGACCGCGCCGCCGACGCCGGCCGCGCCGCAGTCCGCGACGACGCCGGGCACGACCGGCGCGGGGACGCAGACGAGTGCGAGGTCGACCCGGTCGTCGATGTCGCCGACCGCGTCGACGAACGGCTCGCCGAACACCGTCCCATCGGCGTTGGGGTTGACCGGGTAGACGGGCCCGTCGAACGAGACGGCGTTGGCCATCGCCTCGTAGCCGATCTTGCCCTCGGTCGTCGACGCGCCGACCACGGCGATGC
>CAZPIG010000229.1:0-4666 GCA_964586205.1 uncultured Halobacteriales archaeon
GGCCGGGAGGGATTCGAACCCCCGTCCGTCTGGTTAAAAGCCAGACGCTCTGCCGAACTGAGCTACCGGCCCCGACACGGGCTTGCCCCCGACTGCCGATAAGTCTTTAGTCTGGCCGTGACCTCCCACACGCGCCCGAACACCGAACCACCGGCAGCCGTGCGACCGAACCGCCCGACCCCGCCGCCCGTCTGCCGCCAGCCCACCAGGCCCGACCGACGCGACGACGCCGCTTCCTCGAGGCGCGGGGGTCGCCGCTGTTCTGGTTCGCGTGTGTGTCGTTCTACCCGGAGACCGGGTCTATGGGCGGAGGGGTAGGACGCCGGGCCCCGCTCGGCGGCTGCCCGGGACCCGGCTCAGCGGTTCCGTCCGGGCGACCGGCGGTCGGACCGGTCGAGGTCCGGCTTCTTCGGCCCGGTGTCCACCGCCCGCATGACGCCGGTCGCCTCTATCTCGAGGGGCACCTCCTCCAGGTCGCCGAAGTCGTACTCGTAGGAGAACACCTCCGTCGAGCAGAGCCGCGCGTGCTCGTTCTCGAAGCGGACCTCGATGGTCGCGTCGCCGGTCTCGATGGACCCGTCCTCGGCGAGCATCCGGACCTGGGTGCTGCCGAAGACGCGCCCCGGGCCGGCGTCAACCAGGACGACGTCGTGGGGCAGCAGCCGCACGAGGTCGTCGGACTTCGTGCTCGGGTACCGGTGGGTCGTCTCGATGTCGGCGGTGAACCGGTCCTCGGCCTCCCGCGTCACCTCGAACTCCTTGAAGGCGAACCCGTCGTCGTAGTCCAGCCGCACGCTGCCGGCGTACTCGCCGTCGCTCAGGTCGAGGAAGTTCTCCGGCCGCGGGAGGCCCCGGTCGTCCCGGAGCTTCGACTCCTCGCCGTTGGCCGAGTCCGGCCAGTCGAGGACGAAGAGGACGACGAGGATGACGCAGGGGATGGCCGTCATCGCCGCGAAGGGCCGCCCCGACTTCGGCGCGAGGGAGATGGAGTACGTGCCCTCGTTCGGCCGCGACACGACCTCCCCGTCGACCACCTCGACGGACTTACCCTCCACGTCGGTGTGCTCGAGGTGCAGGCGCGCGTTCACGTCGATGGTTATCTCTTCGGGGTACCGTGGGTCTCGTGTTGTCATTCAGAGTTCCTCACTTCCATAACACTTGCTCGTAATATAACCTTTTCGTTAGAACAGAATAAACGGGGGCCGGGAATCCCGACGGATTCCCGGCCCGGGTCGTCGCTCCCTCGAACCGCGATGGCGGAGCCCACGACTACACCCCCAACTGCCCCCGCACCCACGCCGCACCGGTCCGCAGCCACGAGCTCCGGCCCACCCGCTCCACCTCCGCCGGCGAGAGCTCGAAGTCGAAGACGTCGAAGTTCTCGGCCTGGTGGCTCCGGCTGGTCGCCTTCGGAATCGCCACCACGTTCTCGTGCTGTATCACCCACCGCAGCGCCACCTGCGCGGCCGTCTTGTCGTGCTTCGCACCGACGGCCCGGAGCTCCCTGTCGTCCAGCACCCCGCCGCGGACCAGCGGGCTGTAGGCGGTCAGCAGCACGTCCTCCTCCCGGCAGAACTCCAGCAGGCGCTTCCGATGCCGGTAGACGTGGAACTGCACCTGGTCGGCGAACACCGGCACCGCGCTCTCGGCCATCGCCGTCCGGAGGTTCCCCAGCCCGAACCGCGAGAGGCCGAAGTTGCTCACCCCGACGTGCCGGGTCTTGCCCGCGGCCCGGAGCTCCGAGAGCGCCTGCATCGTGTCCGCCACGTCCACCAGCGGATTGGGCCAGTGGAGCAGCAGCAGGTCCACCTGGTCGACGCCCAGCCTGTCGAGGCTCGCCTCGGCGGAGACGAGCACGTCGTCGTAGCGGGCGTTGCGGGCGAACACCTTCGTCGTGAGGAAGACGTCCTCGCGGTCGACGTCCGAGGCTTCGATGGCGGCCCCGACCGCGCGCTCGTTCCCGTACGCCTCGGCGGTGTCGACGTGTCGATATCCGAGCTCGAGCGCGGACTCGACGGCCTGGCGGCACGTCTCGCCGCTCAGCTTCCACGTGCCGAGCCCTATCTTCGGCACCGCCTCCCCCTGGACGGTCGCGTACTCCATGGCGGGCCCTCGCGCGCCGCCGTGAAAACTCCGGCGGGCCCGCGGCCGTATCGAACGGTCGCCTCGACGAGCGATGACCGAACAGTCGCGCGGCTCGCCGACGCGCCGAGCGAGAGCAGCCGCACCGCTGGTCCGTCCGGCACCACCGAAGAAAGTGCGGGGGTGGGGTGAAAGCGCCGTCGTCAGGGGCAGGAGCCCGAGCCGGTGCCGTCGTCGCTGGAGTCCAGCCCGAGCGCCGCCGCGACGTCGAGCAGACCAGCGCCCTGCTCGTTGCTCGACAGGCCGAGGTCCTCGGCGCTGTTCGTCAGCGTGCTGCGGGCGTCCGACGCCGTCGCACCGTTGGCCATCAGCTGGGCCGCAGCACCGGCGACGTGCGGGGTCGCCATCGAGGTGCCGCTGAAGGTGGCGTAGCCGCCGATGACCGACGAGCAGACCGAGCCACCGGGTGCGGCGATCTCGACCTCCGAACCGGTCGAGGAGAACGACGACAGCGTGTCGTCGCTGTCCGTGGAGCTGACCGCGACGGCCTCCGGCTCGGCGGCCGGGAAGCCGACGCAGTCGGTGCACGGACCGGAGTTGCCGGCCGCGGCGACGATGAAGACGCCCTCGCTGGCGGCGAACTCCACGGCGTCCGCGACCGCCGAGGACTGGCTGCCGCCGAGGCTCAGGCTGGCGATGTCCCAGCCCTGGTTGGCGACGAACTCGATGCCCGACGCGACGTCGGAGAACGTCCCGCCGCCGTTGCTGTCCAGCACCTTCACGGCGTGCAGCGTCGCCTCCGTCGAGACGCCGACGACGCCCTGGCTGTTGTTCACCGCGTTGGCGATGCCGGCGCAGTGGGTGCCGTGGTCGTTGTCGTCGGACCACGTCTGGTTGCAGTTGCTGCCACTGCAGCTGACGAACGCCTCGCCGGCCCCGACGTTGGCCTGCAGGTCCGGGTGGTCGTCGTCGATGCCGGTGTCGATGATGGCGAGGTCGACGCCGTTGCCGGTCTCGCCGTTGTTGTGGGCAACGTCCGCGTCCGTGCGGTCGATGCCCCACGGGAGCGTCTGGCTGGTGTCGCCGCCGTCGTCACCGTCGCCCGGCGGGCCGCCGCCGTGGCCGGGCTGGTGGTGGAGGGCGTGCATGACGCCGTCCTCCTCGACGTAGCGGACGTCGGCGCGGGCGCGGAGCTGCTCGATGGCGGGCTCCGGGAACCGTCCGGCGACCGCCTTGCCCACGTCGCCGAAGTCCAGCTCGCGGTGCACGGCGTCGGCCTGGGCCCTCGCGGCCCCGAGGCCGGTGTCGCCGCTGACCCCGACGATGTGTCTGTCCGGTGCCTGATGCGCAGTCGAAGCCCCGACGAACCCGGCGCTCGCAGCGCCGGCACCGAGGCCCTTCAGTACTCGCCGTCGAGTCGTGTTCTGGTCGGCCATACCTGCGGAAATTTCCCAATTACTCTAGGGTAATAAACCTTATTGCTAACCCAAAACCGTTTAAAATCTTGTGGCCATTAACTGGATATTATGTTGGCTATTTTGCATATTCGTGCCAAAAAGTGTACCGGGTGGTTACCACGTGACGTCCGGGGCGGCGATGGGAGTTCGTCGGTGCCGAACGGGGAAAATCGCCCGACAGGACGCTTCTTCAAGGTTCGAAAACGCCGGTGTGGGCGAGCGGTCGGGTGAAAGCGCTGTCCGGGCCAGGGTGCTTGCCGTCGTCGGCCGGCGGTCGTCCGCGCGCTGGCGCGCGCGGTTCCGGGGGCTGGTGGTACCATCGGCACATCACTGAACACGACTGACCACCCGACGGCAAGGTTTAACTTGAGCGGGACAGTTCCTTCCGAAGAGAGCGGTGCCGTCGGGAACGGGACCGGTAGCGGAGCGCTCCCGGCGGCGCTCGTCAGTTCGACGTGGGCCACCCCGCACGGGCCGTGCTGTCCCCGGGACGCGAGCCACACACGCGGCCACGCCGCGCGGGCCACGCCATACTATGACGGAGATTCCAGACACGTACGACCCGGCGACGGTGGAGCGACGGTGGCGCGAGCAGTGGGCGGATTCGGACGTCTACCGCTACGAGGACACCGACGCCCCGGACTACGTCGTCGACACGCCGCCGCCGTACCCGACCGGGAACCTCCACATCGGCAACGCGCTGGGGTGGTGCTACATGGACTTCGCCGCCCGCCACCGCCGGATGGTCGGCCACGACGTCTGCTTTCCCCAGGGCTGGGACTGCCACGGCCTGCCGACCGAGGTCAAGGTCGAGGAGAACCACGGCATCCACCGCACCGACGTCTCCCGCGAGAAGTTCCGCGACCTCTGTATCGAGCACACCGAGCGGATGATAGCGGAGATGACGGAGACGATGCACACGCTGGGGTTCTCCCAGGACTGGAGCCGGGAGTACCGGACCATGGACCCCGACTACTGGGCCAAGACCCAGCGGTCGTTCGTCGAGATGGCCGACGGGGGTGAGCGAACCGACGGTTCGCGAGCCTCGTCTGGCGGACCGCCAGACGGCGGGTACGTCTACCGCGACGAGCACCCCGTGAACTGGTGTCCGCGCTGCGAGACGGCCA
>CAZPIG010000230.1:0-4664 GCA_964586205.1 uncultured Halobacteriales archaeon
GATGGGCGAAAACGGCAGTTGCTGAGGTCGGAGTTGAAAGCGGGGTAATCCCGGCTTACGATCGGCGGTCCCCCGTCGCTGGGCCGCGCGCTACGGGTCCGAGCGGCGGGACGGGAGTTACCCACCGCATAGAAAAGTCGCCGGACGCCGGCGGTTCCGCCATGGCCTTCATCGACACCGTCGTCGGCTTCGTCATCGCGCTGCTGCTCGGGGCGTTGGCATCTACGTCGGCGCGCGGGTGGTCACCGACGTGGACGACTACAGTTACGCCATCCTGACGGCGCTCGTGGGGTCGCTCGTCTGGTGGATAGTGACGCTGTTCGTGGGCTGGATACCGTTCCTCGGGCTCGTACTGGCGCTGCTGGCGTGGGTCGCCGTCATCAACTGGCGGTACCCCGGCGGGTGGGTGGACGCGGCCATCATCGGCGTCGCCGCGTGGCTCGTCGTGGTCGTCGTCATCTACCTCGTCTCGGCCGTCTTCGGGTGGGTGCCGCCGGACGCCATCGGCATCCCGAGTGCGTAAATCGTCGTCGCGTTCGGACCGACGGCGGTCGCGGTGCTGTTCTCGGTGTCCCTCGTGTCAGCGGAGGCGGCGGCTGACGCGGGACGGTGGCTGACGCGGATGCGGTCGCGGTGCGGTTTCAGTGTGTCTCGGCCTAGCGGCTGCGGGCGCGACCGACATCCCCGTTCCACGCTTCGACTGCCGCCCCACAACCGAGGCCGACGACACTGGTAGTGATTAGCGGAAGTGTTCAGACATTCCCCGGTTGGAACTGGCGGAAGTTCCCATGGTATAGAGATAACTGAGCGCCCGGAAGCCCCGGCCCGCTCGGCTCCCGGGCACCGGGAGGCTCGCTTCGCTCGCCTCCCGAGCCTTCGCTCGCTCCCGTTGGTCGCTCGCGAAGACCTCGCTGCGCTCCTCGTTCGCTCGCTTCGCTCGCGCACTCCGGTGTCGTGCGGCGCGCCCCAGCGCGCGCCGCAGGGCAAGCGAGGCCCGTCGGGCCTCGCCCTGCTTACGTCGGCCGGGTTCGCCGAGCGGGCCGCCCCTTCCGGAGCCCCACCCCGAGGCGGTTTGCGGAAGTGGTCACCGACAGTGGATGGGCAGCAGTCTCGACCGCCGGCTGTTGCCCGTAGAATTTCCGAAGACGTTCGCTAATCACTACGAAACCATCCCGCGACCCGGCCCGCTCCGCACCCGCGCTACCCCGCCCTGCGCCACCACACAACCGAGGCCGACGACACTGAAACCGCCCCGCTCTGACCTTACCGCTTCCGTCACTCCCTGTTTCCGTCGTAGCCCAACTCGGACTCCACCACGTCCACCGCGTTCCTGACGGCCCCGACGGAGGTCAGGTAGCCCGCCCCGACGGTCGCCTTCAGCGCCCGCGCGGCCGCGCCGGTGACGACCCGCGACCCGACGATGCCGACCGCGCCGTCGCCGACGCTGACCAGCCACCCGCGCGGGGTGAAGTCGAGGCGGTCGAGGCTGGGCTCGAAGACGCCGCCCTCGCGGTCGTGGGCGACGAGCGCGGCGACGTTGCGCGCGGCCACGCGACCACCCGCCAGCGCCGACTGCGCGCTCGCGGGCACCGCCTCGCCGTCCGCGTCCACCGCGCGCGCCGCGTCGCCGACGACGAAGGTGCCGTCGCCAGCTAGCCGGAGGGTCGCCCGGACGGCGGGCCGCTCGCCGCCGAGGGCGTCCGGCCCCCGGATGCCGCCGGTCCAGACTAGCTGGTCGCAGCCGACCCGCTCGCCGTCCGCGAGGGCGACGCCGTCGGCGTCCGCACGCTCGACGGTCGCGCCCGTCTGAACGGCGACGCCGCGGTCCTCGAGGGCTCCGTGAATCGCCTCGCCGAACGCTGCGGGGAACGTCGGCGCGACGGAATCGAGCTGTTCGAGGACGCGGACGGTCACGTCCGCGTCGGGGCCGACCGCGTGGCCCTCCTCGCGGGCCAGCGTCGCCAGCTCGCCGGCCACCTGGACGCCCGACAGGCCCGCGCCGCCCACGACGACCGTGCCGCCCGCCTCGGCCGCCAGGACCTCCAGGAAGTCCGCGCGGATGCGCTCGGCGTGTGCGACGCGCTTCAGGGGCGTGCCGTGCTCCTCGACGCCGGGCAGCCCGTGGAACGCGGTCTGGGCTCCGAGCGCGACGACGGCGTAGTCGTAGTCGAGCGTTCGGGAGTCGGTGTCGGTCGTCGCGTCGCCGTCGATTTCGCCACCATCGCCGGCTCCCTCGCCGTCGTCCGTTTCGGCACCGTCGTCCGTTTCGCCACCGCTGTCGGCCGCGACGTCCGCGAGCGTGGCCACGCCGGCCTCCGGGTCGACCGATTCGACCCGAGCTTTCCGGACCGCGGTGCGGTCGAGCACCCGCGAGAGGGGCACCACCAGCTCGTCGGCGAGGTCGGGCCGGCGGACCAGCCGGTGGAGCTCGTGCTGGACGAGGTGGCTGCCCGTGTCGTCGACGACCACGAGGTCGGCGTCGTCCGGGAGGGCGCTTTCGAGGCGTCGCGCGGCGGTCAGCCCGGCGTAGCCGGCTCCGAGGACGGCGACTCGCATCGTGGCCGGGTAGTGGGTGGGCGCTTATAGGTGTAGGGCTTCGCGGGACCGGACGTTGCGGGAGCGGTGGCGAACCGCGCCGTCGCGACTCTCCCGATGCGTCCGCCCAACCCCACCCTTATGCCCCACAAACCCCTACCAGGAACACGAATGGCGCGAACGGGGCGCGCCGCCGCGGTCGGGGTGGGGACCAGACTCGCGATACCCGCACTCGCGACGCTCGTCGTCGCCACCAGCCCGGCCGCCGCGGGCCCGGCGGACACGGTGACCGAGGAGCTCATCCGGACGCTGAACGCCAACCTCCTCTACGCGGCGGTGCCGGTGACGGTGCTCGTCGAGGGCGTGCTCATCTACACGGTCTGGGAGTTCCGCGAGAGCCGCCAGGACGAGGCCAAGCCCACCCAGGAGAACCGCCTGCTGGAGATAACGTGGACCGTGGCGACCGCGGTCATCCTCGTGTTCGTCGGCGTCGCCTCCTACCAGGTGCTCGCTCACCCGATGGTCGCCCAGACCGAGACGGCGCAGCTAGAGATGGAGGGCGACCCCGTCGTGGTGGACGTGACCGCCCAGCGGTACTTCTGGGCCTTCGAGTACAACGGGACCGGCGTCGAGACCCAGAACGAGCTAGTCCTGCCGACCGACCGGCCCATCGTCCTGAACGTCACCTCCCGGGACTGGCTGCACGCGTTCCACGTCCCCGAACTCGGGCTGAAGCAGGACGCCTTCCCCGGCCACGCCGAGCGCATCCTCACCCGGGCGAACGAGGAGGGAATGTACCAGGGCTACTGCGCCGAGTACTGCGGCGTCGGCCACTCCCAGATGATGTTCACGGTCGAGGTGACGAACCAGTCCGAGTACCAGGAGTGGCTGGCCGGCCAGCAGGACGGGGGAGCGGGGAACGCGACCGCGGACGGTGGGGGGGCAGGGAACGCGACCGCCGACGATGGAGCCGGGAACGCCACCGCGGACGCAACGGCCAGAGATGATTCCACGGCGGCGACCGCTACTGGTGACAATGACGAGACAGCCGCGACGGCTCCGGACAGCGCCGCGAGGAGCGTCGTCGGTGCCCGCGCCGGGACGGGGTGACCCCAGCGCGAGCCCTCACACCGACCCGCCGACGTCCTCATATCGACCCGCCGACGTCCTCATACCGACCCGCCGACGTAGATGCTGACCACCAACAGTATCCACACGGCGTCCACGAAGTGCCAGTACATCGAGACCGTGGTCACCGAGAGGTCCCGCTCGGCGGAGTACTGCCCGCCGAGCGCCCGCACGAAGAGGATGGCCAGCAGGACGGCCCCGAGCGTGACGTGCAGGCCGTGCAGGCCCGTCAGCCCGTAGAACGCGCTCGCGAACACCCGTTCTAGGGCCTCGCCCGTCCCGACGACGAAGCCCTCGCGGACGACGAACTGGTAGTACTCCCACACCTGCCCGCCGACGAACAGCACTCCCAGCGCGAGCGTGACGCCGAGCCACCGGAGGAACGAGCCGCGCTTGCCCCGGCGTAGCTGTCGGTGGGCGTGGTGCAGCGTGACGCTGCTGACCACCAGCACGGCCGTGTTGACGAGGATGAGCGAGCCGAGCAGGTGCGGCAGCGCCCCCGGCTCCCACGGTCGGACGCGGACGTAGAAGTAGTAGACGAACCCCGCGCCGAAGGTGGCCACCTCCGTGACGAGAAAGAGTATCATCCCCCACCGGAGCGCGTCGCCGCCGCGGCCCTCGCGGCTCCAGAAGTCCACGACGAAGCCGTGGTAGGTCCAGCCGTACAGTCCGGCGACGAACAGGGTCAGCCCGGCGAGGAAGGTGGCTGGTCCGACGGCGGGGGCCACCACCCCGTCGTCGCCGCGGCCGAGCACGAACAGCGCCGCGCCGACGTAGACGACGGCGGCCCCCGTCGCGGTGACGAACGGCCACCAGCTAGCCTCCCCGAACCCCTTCGGCCAGTCCTCGACGGCCGGGAGGTGGTGCTCGTCGTGGTCCTCGGACTCGTCGGCGACCGTCATGTCCGTCACGTACGGTGGCGACGGCCTAAAATCGCCCGGCGTCTAGGGGAAGCGGGACGACAGCATCGGCTTCGACCGAGCCCGCGAACCACCGTCGGG
>CAZPIG010000231.1:0-4625 GCA_964586205.1 uncultured Halobacteriales archaeon
GCCGCCTCGCGGCGGGCGGCGTGGTCGACGATGGGGTCGGGGTAGTCCGGAGCGGCCGCGGTCCGCTCGTCGGACGACAGGTCCGGCCAGTCGTGTATCTGGCGGGGCGTCGCGTCGCGTAGCTCCGGGACGTAGCGGTGGACGTACTCGGCGTCCGGGTCGAAGCACTCGCACTGGGTGGCGGGGTCGAACACCCGGAAGTACGGCTGGGCGTCGGTGCCAGTGCCGGCCGCCCACTGCCAGCCGCCGCTGTCGTTCGCGGGGTCGTGGTCCACCAGCTTCTCGCGGAACCAGTCGTAGCCGGCCCGCCAGTCGACCAGCAGGTCCTTCGCGAGAAAGGAGGCGACGACCATCCGGGCGCGGTTGTGCATCCACGCCTCGGCCCGTAGCTGGCGCATCCCGGCGTCGACGAGCGGGAAGCCGGTCTCGCCGTCCTTCCACGCCCGCAGGCCCGCGGGGTCGTCGCGCCACTCGATGGCGGTCTCGAAGTCGCGGTAGTTCTCGGAGACGACGGCCGGGTTCGTGGCGAGCACGTGGGCGTAGAACTCCCGCCACGCTAGCTGGCGCTGGAAGGCGACGACCGACTCGCGGGCGTCCTCGTCGTCACCGTCCGTGGGCGCGTCGTCGGGAGCGGCGGTACGGGCCTCCTCCGCCGCCGCCCACACCTCCCGCGGCCCGAGGGTGCCGAACTTGAGGTGCGGCGAGAGCCGCGAGGTCGCCTCCTCGGCGGGGTAGTCCCTGGCGTCCGCATAGCGGTAGACGTCGCCGGAGCAGAAGTCGGCCAGCCGCTCGCGGGCGGCCGCCGTCCCGGCGGGCGGGACGGCGGCCTCGGGCGGGTCGCCGCCCAGCGCGTCGGCGTCCGGTATCGGTCCGGGGTCGGCGACGTCGACCAGGGCGTCGGGCTCCGGCGGTTCGGCCGGCGGGTCCTTGTCGCGGCAGCGCCACTTGCGCCAGAAGTACGAGAACACCGAGTACGTCTCGCCCGCCTCGGTGAGGATGCTCCCGGGCTCGTGGCAGAGCGCGTCGTGGTGGGCCGCCGCGTCGACGCCCGCCGCCGAGAGCGCGTCGCGCACCGCGGCGTCGCGCTCGCGGGCCAGCCCCGAGTAGTCGCGGTTCCACGTCACGCCGCCGGCGTCGTGCTCGGCCGCGAGGCGGGGGAGCGTCTCGGTCGGGTCGCCGCGGGCGACGAGGAGGTCCCCGCCCGCGGCGCGGTAGTCGGCCCGCAGCGACGCCAACGCCGCGAGCAGGAACGCGACCCGCGGCGGCCCGGCGTGGGCGAGCACGTCGGGGTCTACGACGAAGACCGGGAGGACCCGGTCGTCGGCCGCGGCCGCGGCCAGGCCGACGTTGTCGGCGACCCGCAGGTCGCGGCGGTGCCAGAACAGCCGCATAGTAGTTAGTGGGGCCCGCGCGACCGTGAAGATGTCGCGGTCCGGGCTGTCGGGCGGTTCGAGGGGGGGGGGGTTCGGCGGCGTCCCTGGGAGTCGAACTCCCAAAGCTATTCGGTCCTGCCCAGGCACCTGCGGCACGATGTCGGCCACCGACCACGTCAGACGGGCCGCTACCAGCCACCCCTTCCACGCCGCCGAGGCCGCACTGCTCGCCGTCGTCGTGCTCGCCACCGTCGCGTTCGGGGCCCTCGCCTCGGCGTCGGCCCCCGTGAGCACCCTGTGGGCCGCCACGCTCGCCATGATTTTGGGCGGTTCGCTGCTGCCGCTCGTCCTCCTCGTCCACGGCGCGGCGGACCTCTACGCGCTCGCACGGGCCGACGGCTGGCCGTCTGCGGTCGCCGTCCTCCGGGGCGGCTGGCGGCTCCTGGAGGTCGTTCTGGCGGTGGCGTTCGTCTTCTTCCTGGCTACCGCCGCGGCGACGGCGGAGGGCCTCGCCAACAACCCCGGCGCGAACCCGGACGCCCGCGGGACGTTCGCGATGGTGTTCTTCTTCGGCGTCGGGTTCGCCCTGCTCTTCGAGGCGGCGCTCGTCGGGGCCGTGTCGGTGCGGCTCGTCTGGACGGCAGCCGGTGCGGGCAGCGAGGACGGGTAACACCGACCGACGGCGGGCAGCCCGCCGTCCGGAGCCGGCATCGCCGTCAGCCGTCCGACAGCCCGCCCCGCTCCAGCGCCGTCTCCACGTCGGCACCGTCGTGGACGACGGCCGCCACCGCGGCGGTCATCGCCTCGGGGTCCCCGTGCTGGAAGACGGTCCGGCCCATCGAGACGCCGGCGGCCCCCGCGTCCATCGCGTCCCGGACCGCCTCGAGTGTGGCCCGGTCGCCCGCCGGCTCGCCGCCGGCGATGAGGACGGGCAGCCTGGTCGAGTCGACCACGCGCTCGAAGCTCCCTGCGGAGCCGGTGTAGGCCGTCTTGACGAGGTCGGCCCCCAGCTCCTCGGCGAGGCGCGCGGCGTGGCCGACGTGCTCGGGGTCGTCGCCGACCACGTCGGGCCCGCGCGCGTAGGCCATCGCCAGCACCGGGACGCCGAGGCGGCCGGCCGCGTCGGTCACGGCCGCGAGGTCCTCCATCTGCTCGCGCTCGTACTCGCTGCCGACGTTGACGTGGAACGAGACCGCGTCCGCGCCGGCGCGCACGGCCTCCTCGACCGTGGCGACCTGGCGCTTGTCGTCGGCGTCGGGGCCGACCGCAGTCGAGGCGTTGAGGTGGACGACGTAGCCCGCGCCGTTGCGGTTCGGGTGGACCCGCGGGGCCAGCCCCTTGTGGGTCAGCACCGCGTCCGCACCGCCGCGGGTCACCGCGTCGACCGTCCGCTCCACGTCCGCGAGGCCGTCGACCGCGCCGAGCGTCGTCCCGTGGTCCATCGGGACGACGACGTACCGGCCCGCCCGTCCGACGCGCGAGAGGCGGGCCCTCGTGCCGGTGGTCATCGGTCGGACCCACGGCTGCGGCCGTTAATTTCGTTGCGGTCCTCCTCGCGCCGTCGACCACCCGCGACCGCGCCCGCCTTCAGGTCGGCCGCCAGCGCTTCGAGACGGTCGGGGACGGCGTCGCTGCCGGACGCCCCGTCGGCTCCGGGCGCGTCGTCCGCCCCGCCGTCTCCGGTCCCGTCGCCGGCCGCGTCCGCACTACCCCCCGCCGAGGCGTCGCCGCCTCCAGTCGCGTCGTCGCCCCCCTCCGAGGCGTCGGCCACGACGTCGACCAGCGCGCTGCCGACGACGACGCCGTCCGCGCCGGCGGCGACTATCTCCGCGGCGTGCTCGCCCTCGCTGACGCCGAAGCCGACGGCCCTCGGGACGTCGCTGTTCGGCACGTCCGGGCCGTCGAGGCGCGCGAGGCTCTCGTGGGTCGCGCGGGAGACGTCCGCCCGCGCGCCGGTCGTCCCGAGCCGCGACTGGACGTAGACGAACCCCGAGACGCGCTCCATCACGGCCGCCAGCCGCCGCTCGCCCGTCGTCGGCGCGACGACGTAGACGAGGTCCAGCCCGTGGCGGTCGCAGGCGGCCAGCAGCGGGTCGCTCTCCTCGACGGGGAGGTCCGGAACCACCAGCCCGTCGATGCCGGCCGTCGCCGCCGCCTCGACGAACGGCTCGACGTCCGGCTCGTCGCCGTACTGGAGGACGAGGTTGAAGTACGTCATCGTCACCAGCGGCACGTCCGCGTCGAGTTCGGCGACGAGGTGGAAGTACCGGTCCGGGGTCATCCCGGCGTCCAGCGCCCGGTCGATGCCCCGCTGGATGGTCTCCCCCTCGGCGACGGGCTCGGAAAAGGGCAGTCCCAGCTCTATCACGTCCGCGCCGCCGCGCTCCAGGGCGGCGACGTACTCCGCGGTCCGGTCGGCGTCGGGGTCGCCGGCGACGACGTAGGCCACCAGTGCCGGGTCGTCCGCGAAGGCCGCGGCGAGGTCGCTCACTCGAACACCTCCATCTCCGGGGCCTCCTCTAGGTCCCGGCGGTCGGTCTCCTCGAGGACGGATTCGAGGTCCTTGTCGCCGCGGCCCGAGAGATTGACGACCACGAGGTCGCCGAGGTCGTGGTCCGCGGGGTCTGGGGGTTCGTCTCCCCCCTCGGCGTCGCTGGCTTCCGCGGCGTCGCTGGCTTCCGACCCACCACTCAGCGCCCGCTCGACGAACGCCAGCGCGTGGGCCGACTCCAGCGCCGGGATGATGCCCTCCAGCCGCGAGAGCCGGTGGAAGGCCTCTAAGGCCGCGTCGTCGCCGACCGCGACGGGGGTGACCCGCCCCGACTCCGCGAGGTGGGCCAACTCGGGGCCGACGCCGGCGTAGTCCAGCCCCGCGCTGACGCTGTGGGACTCGACCACCTGTCCGTCGCCGTCCTGGAGCAGGCGCGTCCGGGCCCCGTGCAGGACGCCCTCCTCGCCCGCGACGAGCGACGCCGAGTGGGGCGCGACGCCCGACTCGCCGTCCACCGTCAGCCCGGAGCCGCCGGCCTCGACGGCGTAGAGGGCGACGTCCTCCGAGTCACCGCCCGATTCACTGCTCACGTCGCCCACGAACGCGTCGAACGCGCCCATCGCGTTCGAGCCGCCGCCCGTGCACGCGACCACGCTGTCGGGTAGCCGGCCCGTCGCCTCGACGACCTGCTCGCGCAGCTCCTCGCCGAGCACCGAGTGGAGCTCGCGGACCAGCCGCGGGAACGGGTGGGGGCCGACGAC
>CAZPIG010000232.1:0-4619 GCA_964586205.1 uncultured Halobacteriales archaeon
GTGAACGCGGCGAACAGCACGGTGTCGAACAGGAAGGCGTTCGGGTCGAAGCCCGCCAACAGCGCCGTCAGTCCGAAGAGGTACACCGACAGCCCCGCGAAGAGCAGGAAGCCGACGACCGTCTCCCCGACGCCCGCGCCGAACCAGAGCGCCGCCAGCAGGAAGTAGCCGCCGCCGACCGGCAGCGCCAGCGCGAGGAAGGCCACCAGCTTCGCCCTGAACACGTCCGCCACGGAGAGCGGGTGGACGAGGTACTCCCCGGGCGCGTCGAACTGGGTCAGCCAGTTGTACGTCGTAAAGGCCGTCAGCCCGAGCAGCGAGCCCATCGCCACGCCGACCGAGGGGTCGGTGCCGGTCACCCGCCCCGCGAGGTCCGTGAGGTACAGCGAGACGGCGAACACCAGCGCACCCGAGAACAGCAGCTTCCCCACGCCGCCGCTGCTGCGGTGGACCTCCAGCAGCGTCCGCGCGGGCAGTGCGGGCCGCTCCACGGGTAGCCGCGCCGACAGTCGCGCGAAGCCGTTGCCCGCGGTCCGCACCGGCGCGGGGCCGGCGGGGTCGAACAGCAGCGCCCCCGCCACGACGGCGACCGGCAGCGAGGCGAAGCCCGTGGCGAAGTGCGCGAGCGACGGCGCGGCGTAGAAGCCGTACGGCGTCCACCGGACGAGCGGGACCCCGCGAGCCCACGCCAACCCCGCCGCGACGGCGACCGCGAGCAGCGCCAGCTTCCCGACGCGCCCGCGGCGGGCGAGCCCCACGAGCGAGAACGTCGTCGCCATCCCGAGCGCGAAGGTGCCGACCAGCGCGACCCACAGCGCGGGCGCGCGGGCGACGAGGCCGGGCTGTCCGGCCACGGCCCCGTAGGCGGCCGGCGCGGCCGCGAGCGGCGTCAGGAACAGCGCGGCGTAGTAGACGAGGTCCTTCGCGAGGAAGACCCCGAACACCCGCCGGCGGGAGACGGGCAGCGTCCGGGCGGCGTACAGCAGCAGCGTCAGGTCCCCGAGGAGGTCCGTCAGCGCCTCGCGGCTCACGAGCCCGATGGAGCCGGTCTGGAGCCCGAACAGGAAGACCAGCGCGGTCATCCCCGCGACGACGGCCTCCGGGCCGGTGCCCGCGACGGCCAGCAGCCAGACGGCCCCGGCGGCCAGCCCGAACACGAACAGCGGGAACAGCGCGAACCGCACGCCGCCGAACAGGCGGCTGTGCAGCCGCCACTCCTCGCGGAGCATCCGGCCGAACAGCGCGGCGGTGCCCACCATGGTCAGTCGTCCGTGGCGTCGGTCGTCGCTCCAGCCGCGGCGTCGTCCGGCGCGGCGGCCGATTCGTCGGCGATAGCTGCCTCGCCGCTCGTGCCGTCTGCTCGCTCCCCCGCCTCCGCGCGGAAGGCGTCCAGCAGCGACTCGTCGGGAGCGAGGTCGTCGGGCACGCGCTCGCCGACGAGCCGGCCGTCCCGGAGGACGCCGACGCGGGTGCAGACCTGCTCGGCCACGTCGATGTGGTGGGTCGACAGGAAGACGGTGTTGCCGTCCGCGCGGTAGCCCTGCAGGAATTCCTTGACCCGCTCCTGGACGATGGGGTCGAGGTTGGCCAGCGGCTCGTCGATGAACACCAGTTCGGGCTCGTGGAGGAAGGCCGCCGCTATCATCACCTTCTGGCGCTGGCCGCGCGAGAGGTCGGTCGCCAGGGTGTCCAGCTTCTCGGCGAACGACAGCCGGTCGGCCCACGTCTCCACGCGCTCGTCCAGCGTCCCCTCGTCGATACCCCGCACGTCCGCGACGAACGTGAAGTACTCCCGCGGCGTCAGGAAGCTGGGCGGGTCCTCCCGTTCGGGCAGGACGCCGACCGCTCTCCGGGCGGCCACGGGCTCCTCGACCGGGTCGGTCCCGAGCACCGAGACGCTCCCCGAGTCGGGCCGGACCTGCCCCGTCAGCACCTCGATGGTCGTCGTCTTGCCCGCCCCGTTCGGCCCCAGAAAGCCGAACAGCTCCCCCGCCGCCACCGACAGCGACAGCCCCGACAGCGCCGTGACGGGGCCGTACGCCTTCCGCACCTCCTCCATCCGAATGGCCGTCATGGGTGCGGACTCTCGCGGGCCGGGCTTAAATTGTCGTCCCGGGGCAAGGGCGTGGTCGGGAGTAGCTGCCCCCGGCCCGACTGCGTCGATTCGTCCGACGACCGCACGACGCACCCAAAAGCCTTTTTCAGTGCCCCCGAGTGAGTACCGTCGATGGCGGAACTGCAGGAGCTGGTCGCCGACGTGGTCGGCGACGTCGACGCACTCTTCCTCTTCTCGCCGAGCGGGTCGCTGTTCGAGCGCTTCGGGGAGGTCGACGACCTGTCGGTGGTCGTCGTCGCCCCGGAGAACGCCATCGCCGCCGACCAGTTCGTGGAGCTCCCGTTGGAGTTCACCAACGTCCACGAGCGGGTCTGCTTCGGCCTCGAGGGGGCGCTGGAGCGGGGGCTGGTGGACGACGGGGACGTGGTGGCCGCCGCGACGCCCGTCTTCGACGGCAGCATCGACACCGTCTCGCGGGTCCGGGCCGACGAGTCCGTCCGCTCGGGCGTCTACGACCTGTTCGCCAACTCCCGGGCCGACCCCGGGGTCATCCGGGACGTCCTCCGGCTGGCCATCGAACTCGGGACCAAAGGCCAGAAGGGCGAGCCCGTGGGCGCGCTGTTCGTCGTCGGGGACGCCGGCAAGGTGATGAACAAGTCCCGGCCGCTCTCGTACAATCCGTTCGAGAAGTCCCACGTCCACGTCGGCGACCCCATCGTGAACGTCATGTTGAAGGAGTTCTCGCGGCTGGACGGCGCGTTCGTCATCAGCGACTCCGGGAAGATAGTCAGCGCCTACCGCTACCTCGAGCCCTCCGCGGAGGGCGTCGAGATACCGAAGGGTCTCGGCGCGCGCCACATGGCCGCCGGGGCCATCACCCGCGACACGAACGCGACGGCCATCGTCCTCTCCGAGAGCGACGGGCTGGTGCGGGCGTTCAAGGGCGGCGAGCTGGTGTTCGAGATAGACCCGGAGGACTACTGATGGCGCTACCACGTCGGTCCCGCCGGTCGCGTGCGTCCCGCCGGACACGCGCGACTCGACGCCGGGGTGAGGACTGATGGTCCAGTTCGACGCGGTCGTGCGGCTGGTGACCGG
The DNA here is from genome assembly GCA_964586205.1 of uncultured Halobacteriales archaeon. Lineage (GTDB taxonomy): Archaea > Halobacteriota > Halobacteria > Halobacteriales > CAZPIG01 > CAZPIG01. The sequence goes on from CAZPIG010000232.1 coordinate 3,155, forward strand.
GGACTACTTCAACTACGTGCTCGCGCTCGCGGTGGCGCTCGTGGGCATCGTCGCGGGCTACGTCGTCGGCAAGACCAACAAGCGGCTGCTGACGGCCGTCGGCGTCCCCGAGGCCATCGAGGGCACGGCCTTCGAGCGCACTGCCCAGGGGCTCGGCTCCTCTACGGTGTCGCTTCTGGCCCGGCTCTCGTCGTGGTTCATCTACGGCGTCGCCGTGCTCGCGGCGCTGCACGTCGCCCAGCTACTCAACACCCAGCTGTTCTGGACGCGGGTCACGAACTTCATCCCGAACCTCTTCGTCGCCGTCGTGGTGTTCATCGTGGGCATCGTCGTCGGCGACAAGGCGGAGCTGATAGTCTCCGAGCGCCTGCGCGGCGTGAAGCTGCCGGAGGTCGGGCTGGTCGGGACGGCCGCGAAGTACAGCGTCGTGTACGTCTTCGCGCTCGTCGCGCTCGGCCAGTTGGGCGTCCGGGTCCTCGCGCTCGTAGTGATGCTCGGCGCGTACGCCTTCGCGGTCGTTCTGTTCGGCGCGGTGGCCGGGCGGGACCTGCTGTCGTCGTCGGCGGCGGGGGTCTACCTGCTGCTCCGCGAGCCCTACGGCATCGGCGACCGGGTACGACTCGACGGCCGCGAGGGCATCGTCCAGGAGGTGGGCGTGTTCGTCACGCACGTCGAGTCCGACGACACCGAGCACGTGGTGCCGAACCGGAAGGTGCTCGAGGAGGGCGTCGAGCGGGTGCGGGACTAGCCGGGCGATTCCGCCGTCGCGTCCTCGTCGTCTGCCGGCGTGGCTCGGTCGCCGGCCTCCCGGTCGTTCTCCGCCTCCGCGTCGCCACCCTCCTCGCCCGACTCCCCGCTCCCCATTGCCGTCGCGGGCACGCCCGCTACCGTCGCGCCGGGCGGCACGTCCCGCGTCACGAGCGAGTTCGCGGCGACCTGCGCGTCCGCGCCCACCTCGACGCCCGGCAGCACGACCGCGCTCGCGCCTATCATCGCCCGCTCGCCGACGACCACCTCGCCCGTCCGGTACTCGTCCTGGAGGAACTCGTGGCAGAGCAGCGTCGCGTCGTAGCCGACGATGGCGTCCTCCCGGACGGTGACCAGCTCCGGCCAGAACACGTCCACCGTGGCCTCCAGCCCGAAGGCGACGCCGGGGCCGATTGTCGCGCCCAGACGCCTGAGGAGCCACCGCTTCAGAACGAGGCTCGGCGAGATACGGACGAGCCAGATCACCGCGTAGTTGACGGCCACGCGGAGAGGGCTCCGGGCGTGCCGCCACCACCCGCCGAAGGAGTTGCCGGGGCCGGGCGTCGGGTGGACGGTGACCCGGTCGTGGCGGGGCTCCGCGGGGGTGTCGTCGTCGGGTCGGGGGTCCTCGTCGGGACGGGGGTCCTCGTCGGCGCGGGGCCTCTCGTCGGCGTCGCCGCCGGGACCGTCCGCGTCGTCGTCGGCACGACCGGTCCCG
>CAZPIG010000233.1:0-4612 GCA_964586205.1 uncultured Halobacteriales archaeon
GGCGGCGTCGCTGCCGGCCGCGCTCCGCCGGGACCGCGCCATCCCCGGCCGCATCGAGACCGTCCGCCGGCGCGCGCGGGCGCTGCTGGCGGGCGGAGCGGCTGGCGGAGCAGCGGGCGGGGCGACGGGCAACGCCAGCGGTCCCGGAGCCGCGAGCGGCACGGGCGAGGGACCCCCGGACCCCGACCGCGCGGCCCCCATCGCCCTCGAAGACGTGGTCGACGCCTACGAGGCCGGCACCGGGGGCGCGCCCCCCGAGCTACGGGGCTTGTTCGGTTCCGAAACCGTCGAGGTGGTCGTCCGCCGCGCCGACGGCCGGACGGCGACGTTCACCCTCCGCACCCGCTCGGGCCGCCTCGTCGCCTCCGAGCGCGGCCCGGCCGGAAACGCGACGCTCCGAATCCGCACCACCCACGCCGTCGTCCGCGAGGTCCGCCGCGCGGACGACCCGTGGCCGGTCCTGCGCCGCGCGCTCGCGAACGGCCGCGCCACCTACGACGGCGTCGGCCCCGCGAACACCCTGAAGTATGGAGCCGTCGCCGTCGTCCAGGGCGTCGCCGACGCCCTCGGCGGAATCTGAGGGTGGCCGAAAAGCTACTACAAAAGCGTATCGACGGTTCAAGTGACGGTGTTCAGAGTAGTTCACGAAACCGCAGGACGTGAACTTCGTCAAACTGCACCGGACTGCGGCTGATTCGGGCGGATTCGGGACGAGCGCCGCCTTTTTATATGCTACCCCGGGTTCCAGCGAAGCTCGCAATGCGCCAGATCGCATCGCTGGTGCTCGCGGCCCTGCTGGTCGCCGGGACGGTCCCGGCGGTCGGCGCGGCCGGCGTGGCCCAGCACGGCACGGACGCACAGCTCACGACCGACCTCGGCGGCCTCGACGTGGCCGCCGGGGAGCTGCGGGCGGACGCAGGCGACGGAGTGACGGTCGGCGACGCGGACAGCACGCTCGAGAACCACACCGGCGCGAGAGTGACGGACTACGAGATAGCCGACCGCACGCTCGCGGGCGACGAGCCGCTCGTCCTGCGGATGAACGGCTCGGGCGAGGGCTCGGTGCCCGTCGTTCTCGCCCTCGACGGCGAGCGGTGGGAGCTCGGGACGTTGACCGCGGACGGCGAGCGGGTGGCCTTCGAGCCCGCCGGCTCCGGGGCCGCAGCGATGGACGTCGACGTCACGTGCGAGTTCGGGTACAACGACGAGGACGGCTGGTACCTGCACTGCGAGATAACGTTCTCGACGGCCTCGCTCGCCGACGGCGTCCACGACGTGGGCGTCAACGGCCTGGAAGCGACGCCGGTCGCCGTGGGCGAGGAGCTCGCCGTGACCGACTTCGAGACGGTCGCCACGGCCAACGACACCGCCACCGTCGACGTTCGCGGCGCGGGCGTCGGCGAGACGCCGCTGACGCTCTCGCTCGACGGCGAGCGCCACCGGCTGGGAACGCTCCGCGCGGGTCCCGACGGCGCGCGGCTCGACGACAGCACCGCCGAGCCGCTGCCGATCGACATCGACGTCGACTGCGAGGGTGGCTACAACTCCGAGGACGGCTGGTACGTCCGCTGCAAGATCGAGGTCGACCTCTTCGGCCTCGCCGACGGGAGCGGCGACGACGCGAGCGTGGGCGTCAACGACCTCCCCGCGACGACCGTCGACCTCGGGACCGCCGACGGGAATCTCGCGGTCACCGACTACGAGGTGGCGGACCGGACCATCGACCCGGCGGAGTCGCTACGGCTGACCGCCCGCGGAGCCGGCGAGAGCGCCGGCTCGGCCCCGCTGTCGATGACGCTGGACGGCGAGCGCACCCGCCTCGGGACCGTCCACGTCGCCGAGGACGGCGCGACGTTCGAACCCGACGACGACCTGGCGGCCCAGTCCATCGACGTTTCCATCCACTGCGAGGGCGGCTACAACTCCGAGGACGGCTGGTGGTTCGAGTGCACCATCGAGATCGAACTCTCGTCCATCGGCGGTGGTGGTGACGACGGCTCCCACGACGTGGGCGTCGGCGGGCTGGAGCCGACCGCCGTCGCGGTCGGCGAGGAGCTGGAACTGACCGGCTACGAAATCGCCGGCACGAACAGCCCGGTCAACGAGACTGAGACGCCCCCGAGCGCGGTCACGGTCTACCGGAACAACACGGTCCGGAACAACACCGCGACGCTGGCGGTCACCGGCGCGGGCGTCGGCGAGACGTCGCTGTCGCTTTCGCTCGACGGCGAGCGCCACCGCCTCGGGACGGTCCGCGTCGACGCCGAGGGCGCGGACTTCGTCCCCGACGACGACCTCGACGCCCAGCCCATCGACGTCGAGGTCGAGTGCGAGGCCGGCTACAACTCCGACGACGGCTGGTACGTCCGCTGCAAGATAGAGGTCGACCTCTTCTCGATACTCGACGGCGACGACGGCTCGGACATCGGCGTCAACGACCTCGCGCCCACGCGCGTGGATGTCGAGCCCTACGAGGCGCAGCTAGCCGGCTACGAGTTCGAGAACCGCACCGTCGCGGTCGGCGAGACGCTCCGGCTGACGACGACCTTCGAGGGCAAGTCCGGCGACGTGCCGCTCGTGGTCACCGTCGACGGCCAGGAGTATCGCGCCGGCACCGTCCACATAGAGGACGGCCGCGTCGCCTCCGTCGAGACCGCGGACGCGGCGGCGTCGCCCATCGGCTTCGTCCCGTGTCCGGACCTCCAGGACGACAACCCCCTGATAATCGTGTGGTGTGCCACCGACGTCCCGTCGGTCGCGCAGGGCAGCCACGCGGTCGGCGTCAACGGCATGGAGCCCGTCGAGGTCACCGTGGAGTCCGGTGGCCCGGGCTTCGTCGGCGGCCTCGTCGGCGGCGTCGCCGACTTCCTCGGCGACCTGCTGGGGGCGCTGGGTGGGCTGCTGAGCGTTCCGGCCGGGCCGGAGTGACGGAACTGTAGGCACTTTCTTCCGGAGCACGACGGCTGTCATACGCGGTCGTTCGTAGTCCGCGATAGCTTCACCGCTCTCGCCGTACTTTTCTCCGAGTCGCGGGTCGAACTGCTCTGTCTGCCCTTCCGAAGCCCATGAATCTCCAAAACACTTTTCCACTAGTGAACTCTATCGTGGTTCGTGAACTCTAACACGGTTCGGGGGCTGTCTGACGGTCAGAACGACCCCGACGGGCCGTACATCAAGCTGCCGCTCCCCGCGCCGGACGAACAGCTGTTCCGCTACGGGGCTACGGGCGACCTCCTGTGGCTGCTCGTGAGCGAGCCGGACCGGTCGTTCTCCCACCGCGAACTCGCCAGGCGGACCGACTTCAGCCTGAACGCGGTCAACCACGCCATCGAAGCCCTCGAAGCCGTCGGGTGGGTCGAGGTGACTCCTACCGGCGCGGGCAACGAAGTCCGCATCGCTCCTGACGCACTCGAGGTACCCGATGACCCGGTTCTCCGGATTCCCCAGCGAGAGTTCCACGAGCCCGTTCGCGCGCTCGCCGAGCGTCTCGAAGAGGAACTCGACGATGTCGAGGGGATGGTCCTCCACGGGAGCGTCGCCACGGGCGACGCGGACAGGAGCAGCGACGTCGACCTGTTCGTCCTCGTCTCGGAGAACGCGCCCAGGAATCAACGGCTCGCCCACGAAGTGGAAAGCGAATTCGAGTCCCGGACGTTCGACGGCCAGCGGTACGAACCCCACGTCATCGTGAACTCTCCGGCAACAGTCACCCTCGGCGACGAGCAGTACGAGGCTATCTTCCGGGAAGGAATCGTTCTAGCGGGCTCCGGAGAGCTGTCCGAACTCCGTGAATCGGTGCTCTCCGAGTCATCGTCCGAGGAGGCGACGAATGGTAGCTGACGACGTAACTGACGCTCTGGACCGACTCGAACGGGTGATGAACACGATTCCGGACCGGAACCAGGAGATACAGCCCTCGCTACAGGCTCTCGGTGACGACGCCGACATCCAGCTCCGAAAGGCGTGCTCGCTGCTGAACGCCTGCCGGACCCTCCAGCGTGGTCGGGGCAACTACGTCGCCATCGTCGAGCTATCGTTCAACGCCGTCGAGCGGTCGTTCCAGCACTACCTGACGGACACAACGAGTGCTGATTCGAGCCACTTCCACACCCACGAACAGGTGTACGAGGAGATGGCGGCAAGGAACGTATTTGCTGGCGGGGACGTCGCCGAGCGCGTTGCCGCCCTCCGCGACCGTAACCGCGCGCTGTTGTACTACGACGCCGGGAAACCGACGAAGGAGCAGGCCGAGGCGATGGTCGCGTTCGCTCAAGCAGCTCACGACCATCTCGTCGCACTCGGCCGGTATGGGTCGCTCTGTGGCTGTGCGACCGGCAGCTAGAAATCGGCGAACGTTCGGAGTCAGCGAGCGCTATCTGTATTCGAACGACTCACGTCCCGTGCTGCCAGCTATCCACGTACTCCTCCTGGGCCGCGCTCAGCTCGTCTATCTCGATGCCCTCCGCCGCGAGCTTCACCTCCGCCACCTCCCTATCGAGCGCGTCGGGCACCTCGTGGACGCCCGCGTCGTACGCGTCGCCGTTCTCCGCCAGCTCCCGGACGCAGACCGCCTGGACGCCGAAGCTCTGGTCCATCACCTCGACCGGGTGGC
>CAZPIG010000234.1:0-4597 GCA_964586205.1 uncultured Halobacteriales archaeon
ACGGTGACGGTGAGCTTCTCGACGGCCTGAAAGTCGCCGTCTCCCACGGCGTCGGTCGGCAGGTCGGCCAACTTCTGCTGGCCGACCACGCCGTCCACCGCCGACGTGGCGACGACCCCCGCGTCCGTCGCGCTGGCCGACGCCGACGTGTTGACCGCGACGGCCTTCCGGTCACCGTCGGAATCGACGGCCGCTATCTCGACGACCGCGCCGCTGTCGATGGATACTCCGTCCAGCCACGTCCCGAGGACGCGCTTCGCGGCGTCGGACTTGATTGACACGTTGTCGTAGGTCGCCGTCACGCTGTCTCCCGCTCCGAGGCTCCCGTTCGTGGCGACCGTGATGGACTCAACGGAGGTAGCGGCCGACCCGTCGCTGTCGGTGACCGAGACGCCGGCGGTGGTCGCCCACTCCGAGGCGTCCAACGCGCTCGCGTTGGCCGGAACGCCGTCGTCCGTCGAGCGCGGGAACTCCGCGAGGGCCGGACTCTCGACGTGCGTCGCCACCCAGCCCACCGAGTTGTTGGGCGCGTCCGGCCCGTCCGCGAGGTGGGCGGGGAGCGTGGCGAGATCGCCGTCGTCGTCGTAGTACTCGAGCGGCGAGGACATGGCCGATTGGTTGTGCTCCGCGACGACCAGCTCCGACTCCTCGAGGCAGACGGACGGCGCGGCCGCCGCGTTCCAGTCGAGCGCCGAGTTGCCGGCCGCCGCCACGGCGGCCGGCGTGGCCGCGACCAGTGCGGCGGCGAGTAGCAGCAGGCCGACGCGGCGGGCGAGGTGAGCCGTCACGCCGTCACCCCCGAGGAAACGGGGCGGTCGTAGTCGATGCAGCGGTCGGTCCCCGACGCGCCCGCGCCGGGGTCGATGGAAAGCGCCATCGACAGGGTGGTTCGTGGCCTCCTATTTATCTTCGGAGAGTCTGAGGGAATAGTCCGGAGTTTTTCACGATGGGGGGCCGTAGCCGCGGCTGATGGGCCGCGGGAACCACGTCAAGGACGACGCTCTCGTTGCTGCCGTCCGGGAGCTGGAGCCGCCCGTGGTCTCGACGGCCGAGGTCCTGGAGGCGGTCGAACTGGCGGACCAGGGCCATCTACTGCGCCGTCTGTCGGCGCTTCGGGACGAGGGGCGGATCGGCGGTCGAGAGGTCGGCCGCCAGTGGGTCTGGTGGGCGTTGGGGGACGTCGCCGACGGCGGAAAGTAGACGCCGCCGACGGCGACGGCGCGCTCTGCCGCCCACCGGCGGGTCCGCGGCCGCCGGCTCGCCCCGCCGCCCCACCTCTCGGGTCCGCCCCGCCGGTGGGGCGGTCGCAAAATCGCAAGACGTACAAGTGGTACAAGTACCCCCCGGGTTTTGGGTCTATCCCGAGTGCGCCCGCGCGCACGCGGGATAGCGCCGAAACCCCCGTACCCTCTTGAAAAAGACCATGACAGATTCAACGCCGTCTTGCGATACAAGAGGGGTCGCGCACGCGCGGGCGGGAAAGGCGGCGGTTACACCGCCCCCTCTTGTTGAAAACAAGTCAACCGGCCATTGTCGCGGAAGTGAGGCGACAAAATGCGGCGGTTAGAAGCGGTTCAAACCCGCCCCGGCCGCCCCATCGTCAACGTCGAAGCGGTACTTGTTGGTCCGCTTCGAATCGTCAACCTCCAGGTCGTACAGCGTCGCCAGCTCGTCGCGGTAGTTCGACAGAGCCTTCCCCAGTCCCTGTGCGCTCGAAAACCGCCATTCCCGGTCGTACTCGTCGGCCTTCTCCTCCAGACGGTCGTTCAGGGACCCCGCTTTCCGCCACTGCGCGGCGTCGTCGGGCTCGCTCTCCATCCACTCCTCCAGCACCCCGGCCCACGCTTTATCCTCCAGCGCGAAGGTCGCCCGTTCGGTTTGCATCGTCTCTAACAACTCGTCCACGCCGTCGACGTCGAGCGCGTCGGCGATCAGGCGGGCGTCGATCGCCCAATCCGCCATCCGGTGCCGGGTGGTCATGCCCCGAGTATCCCGCTCCTGGAACTCCGCGACCACCGCCCGGAGGTTGTCCAGATACGCCGACCACAGGACGTCCCGGTGCTCCGTGACGCCGGCGTAGTATTGCTCCTCCCCGACGAAGCCCTCCTCGACGCGCTCGACGCGGAACACCAGCGTCCGGTCGGCCACGTCGTCGCGCCGAAACGGCGGGTCCCGCGACGTGATGGACAGCCAGCAGCGCGGCGTCTCCTGCCGAAGTTCGCTCGTGGTGAACAGTTCTCGCTTGTCCACCCCGCTGCCGGTCGCCACGGCCGCGAGAATGTCGTTGGCCCACTTCTGGCCGTCGTCGTAGTTGTCGACGAACGCGAGCGCCTGATTGGAGACTTTCGTGAGAAAGTCGTCTCGGTCGTCGGGCATGACCGATTCCCGGTAGTCCGGGCCGTAGATGAACATCCCGATGGACCGCTGCACGACGGTCTTCCCCGCCCCTTTCTTTCCCACCCACGCCATGATGGGCCGGCTGTTCTGGCGATCCACGAACGGCAGGCAGTGTAGGTGTAGATACAACTGCTTCCGCTGTTCGGCCGGCGACAGCGCGGCGTACTCGTCGTAGTTCACCCGGTTGCCGAACGCCCGCATGAGCGGGTCGCCGGCTCCCTGCCACATCGGCCGCTCGCCCGGAATCCGGTCCGGGAGGTCGGGCCGCTCGTCGGGCGGGAGGTAGTCGTAGGGCTCCCACCGGTCGCCGCCGTGGAAGTAGACGTCCGTCCCGTTGGCCCGCCACTCGACGCCGCCGGGAGACACCGCATAGTACCCGTCTCCCCAATCGGTCACGTACAGCTCTCCGGCGTCCTCGTCGTAGTGAGCGAAGCGGTAGACCTCTTTCTCCGGCGCGGCCCCGAGGATTTGGTTCTTCATGTCCTGCCCGAGATTTCGGGAGAACCGCCCCGAAAAGAGGTTGTAACGGTTGGCGACCATGGCCTGAAACTCGTCGGTAAAGGTGCTGGTGCCGGACCCGTCGACGCGGTAGACCTTCCGCTCGTCGCCGTCGAAGTAGAACAGCCGCCCGTTGGGGGTTTGGAAGAAGTCCCCCAACCCGTCGAGGTGGCGGTATACCACCCGCCCGACGACGGCCTGCCGGTCCGTGCCGTCGAGCAGGTCGGCGTCGCGGTTGAAGGCCATGATGGCGGTGTCGATGGCCGACGACGTCACCACACCCTTGTATCCGAGGTGTTCGACGTCGTCGTCGCCCGACCCGACGCGGGTGGGGTCGAGCGCGTAGTGCTCCAGCGCCTCCCGGAACAATCCGCGGATTCCTTCGACACCCTCCCCCCCGTCGCCGTCCCCGCTGCCGCCGTCGGTTCCCCGGCCGTCCACGAGTTCCGCGGCCCCGTGCTTGACGAGCGGGTTCGCATTGGTCGCTGGAAGCTCCACGACGTCGCCCGCCGAGAGGTCGTACTCCTCCTCGTCCGCCCCGAGGATGGTCCCGACGTCCTGGGTGACTTCCACCCGGACGGACCCTAACTCGTCCCCCGAGTCGTCACCCTCCGGAGGGTCGACACTGTCTCCGCTCTCGTCGCGCTGGTCGCCGGCGTCGGTCACGGCGACCCCCTCCGGCGGCCGGTCTTCGCGTCGTGGAGAGCGGCGAACCGCTCCCCGCAGGTCCGGCACTCGTAGCCCTCGCCACGGACGCGCCAGTTCGTGTGCCCTCGAGGACAGCGCCACCGCCAACTACCCGCCACCGCCATCACCCCCGATGGCGAGCGGCGTGCGCCGCCAGCCCGCGAAGGCGTCGGTCTCCGGCTTTCCGGGGGCGTGCGAGCCGGTGGTCAGATCGTCCGCGGCGGCCTCGACGTCACCCGCCATCGACCTCTTCCAACAAGTCAAGCAGGTGGTCCTTTAGCCGGTCGTCGCGTCTCCGCGCGAACGTCTCCATCTCCTCCGGATGCTCCCGGGCCAGCTCGCGGAGCCGGGACTCTCCCCTGTCGTCCGTCATCCCACCACCTCGCGGATGACGTCGGCCAGGCGGTCGGCCGCCGGGCCGCCGCCGGATACGGTTCCGTCGTCGCGGACGGCGTACCCGTGTCCGAGGTAGTCGGCCCGGAGCGTGTGGCCGTCCAGCAGCTCGACGTCGACGCCCTTGCTCCGGAGAGTGTCGGCCACTCGGGCCAACGCCTCGGTCGGCCCGCCCCCGCGGACCACCCGCAACCGGGGCCGCGGGAACGTGTAGTGATCGACGTCCGCGCCGTCAAGCGTCGTGGTGTCGAGCCGGTCGCCGCCCGCGTAGTCGGGGCGGTAGTCGGCCAGATCGTCCTCGAAGACGACGACCGCCACGAGCGCGTCCGCGGGATAGTCGGCGTTCGACCGCCAGTCGGCCACGGTGGCGTTGCCCCTGACCGACCACTCGTCGGCCCGCTCGCGGGGCAGCGCGACGACGACGGCCCGGTCCGGGCCGTCGTGTTCGCGGTCCTCGACGGCGGCTCCGCGGGCGAGCAGCCCGTCGGGGGCGGCGTCAGCGTCGGGGTCCGCCACCGTCACGCCCGACCACCCCCCGCGACCGGGGGCTCCCGGCGGCGCTCGCGCTCCTCCCGCCCGACCTCTACGGGGCCGCGGTCCGGCTCCACGGCGGCAACCGTCC
>CAZPIG010000235.1:0-4538 GCA_964586205.1 uncultured Halobacteriales archaeon
ACATGGTGCAGCCGCCGGCGCGGGCCCACCGGCAGCCGCCGGTGTTGAGGATGATGGTGAGGCTCGCGACGGCCCCGTCGGGCGTGAGGTCCTCGTCCATCCAGACGCGCGTGGGCTCGCGGGGGTCGTAGCTGTCGTCGTTGCGGGCGCGGATGTCCCGCATGACGGCGTTGTGGGCGTCCATCCCGCGCCCCTGCTCGTAGGGCTCGGGGCTCGGCTCGCTCATTGGCGGTGGAAGTGGGTGGTAGCGTAAAGCGGTGTCGGCTCGGTGGTGGGCGCGGGACGGTTTGGAAGCACGGGAGCTCGTTCGGACGGTCCTCGCCACCACGATACTCCGTCACTCGCACTCCCCGTCGATGCGGTGGAAGATGGTGAGCCCGCCGCCTCGCTCGGCCGGCTCGGCCTGCACGTGAAGCTCGGTGCAGTCCAGGTCGTGCTCGGCGAGGTCTATCTCGGCCGTCTCCCCGTCGTTCAGCCGCGCGACGACGCGGCAGTCCGTCCGCTCGTCGGGGAGGTCGTCTATCACGGCTCCCTGCGGCGGGTCCTCGCTCGGGTCCGGCCGCGCACCGACGTCGTAGGTCCGCCAGAGGGTGACGTCGCCGTCGCAGAGCACGAGCAGGTGGATGGTGTTCGCCCGGTCCTGCCAGTTGTCGACCACGATCTGCTCGATGCGGGTCGCCGCCGGACGGTCGCCGGCGCAGCCAGCGAGCGCAGTGGCAGTCGCCGCGAGTACCGCTCCGCCGGCGGTCCGGAGGAGGGTGCGTCTGGAGGGCACGCGTGGGTCGGCGGCCGGACGGGGCTTAGCTCCTGGTCTCGTGACGGCGAGGAGAGTCAGGGCGTGTTCGCGGTGGTCGCATCGAGGAGGTCCCCGCCGTCGTTCACCCACAGTCCCGAGCGCTTTTGCCCGCCCGTCGAGAACACCGCCCCGATGGACGTCGGCATCGTCGCCCAGAAGGGCAACGCGCGCGCGGCCACCCTCGCCGACGAGCTACGCGCCGAGCTAGCCGACCTGGAGGCCACCCCCCACGTCGACGCCGTCACCGCCGACGCGCTCGACGTGGCGGGCGTCGACGTCTCCGCGATGGGCGACTGCGACCTCGTGGTCACCGTCGGCGGCGACGGCACCTTCCTGTTCGCCGCGCGCGGAGCCGACGGCACGCCCATCCTCGGGGTCAACCTCGGGGAGGTCGGCTTCCTCAATCCCGTCGGCCCCGCCGACGCCGTCGACGCGGTCCGGGCCGCCGTCGAGCGCTTCCGCACCGAGGGCGCGGTACGGACGCGCGAACTGGACCAGCTCCAGGCGACGGGCGAGGACTGGTCGCTGCCGTCCGCGCTGAACGAGGTGGTCGTCGCCGGCCCCCGCCGCGGCCACGGCGGCGGCGCGACCGTCGAGGTCCGCGTCGACGGCACTCCCTTCTCGGGGACCCACGCCGACGGCGTGCTCGTGGCCACGCCGACGGGCTCGACGGCCTACAACCTCAGCGAGGGCGGGCCGCTCGTGCACCCGGCCGTGGACGCGGCCGTGGTGACCCAGATGTGCGCCGGCGAGCCGATGCCGCCGCTCGTGGTGGGAGCCGACAGCGAGGTGACCGTCCGCGTCGAGGACGCGCCGGCGGGCTGGGTCGTCGGCGACGGCCGCGCGCGCCACCGCATCGAGCCGCCCGCGACGGTCACCGTCCGGCGGGCGGACGAGCCCGTCCGCGTCGCCGGGCCGCCCGTGGACTTCTTCGAGGCGCTCCGGAAGCTGGAGTAGCTATCACCGAGTGGACTGTTCGTTGCGGGCTTGTCGGTTCCGAAACCCCTAATCGGCTGCCGTTTGAACGGTCGCCCGATGGACCGCCAACTGCCGGACGTACAGGCCGACCGCCCGGACGTGACCGTCGGCCTGAACCAGGTCGGCGTCACGGGCGTCGAGAAGCTCGTGAAGATAGCCCGCGAGGGCCGCCGGCCCATCGTCCTCATGGCCGAGTTCGAGGTGTTCGTCGACCTGCCTAGCTGGCGCAAGGGAGCGGACATGAGTCGCAACATGCAGGTGGTCGACGAGATACTGGAGCGGGCCGTCGACCAGCCGAGCTACCGCGTCGAGGACGTCTGCGGCGCGGCCGCCGAGGAGCTGCTGGGCCGCCACGACTACACCAACCGCGCCGAGGTGCGGATGGAGGCCGAGTTCGTCACCCGCGAGCGGACGCCCGTCTCGGACTTACAGACCCAGAGCACCGTCACCATCCTCGCGGGCGCGACCGCGACCGACGACGGGACCCGCGAGGAGATCGGCGCGGAGGTGACCGGGATGACGGTCTGTCCGTGCTCGCAGGGGATGTCGGCCGCACGGGCCCGGGAGACGCTGCTGGACCTCGGCGTGGAGGAAGGGACCGTCGAGGAGTTCCTCGAGAGGGTCCCCCAGCCCGGTCACTCCCAGCGGGGTCGCGCCACGCTGACCGTCGAGAGCGCGGGCGCGCCGGAGGTGAACCTCATCGACCTCATCGAGGTGGCCCGCGACTCGATGAGCGCGCGCATCTACAACCTCGCAAAGCGGCCCGACGAGGACCACATGACCTACGAGGCCCACTCGAACGCGAAGTTCGTCGAGGACTGCGTGCGCTCGATGGCGGAGGGCGTGGTCGAGGCGTTCCCGGACCTCCCCGACGACGCCGTCGTGACGATGGGCCAGGTGAACGAGGAGTCCATCCACCAGCACGACGCCGAAGCGAAGCGGGTGGCGGAGGTCGGGCAGTTGCGGACGGAGCTGGACGGCGAAGTCGGCGGCGACTGACGCGTCGCCTCGTTTGTGAACGTCCGCGGGCGCGCACGCACGTGTCCGGTACGCTATCGGGATCAGCGACTTCCAGCCTTCCTCGCCCTCGGAATCCTCACGATTTCGGCGACGACACCACCTCAGATAGACAGCGGCTCGGCGCGCTCCCACCGCGGGCGGAACTCGTCGGTCACGTTCGTCGCGAACTCGGGGTCCTTGACGTCTATCATGGCGAACGTCTCCGTCGCGTCGAGCGGATTCGGCACCTGGATGCAGACCTCCACGTCGTCGATGACGTTGAAGGTGCCCCGGACCTCCGGCAGCGTCCGGACCGAGAAGGCCTCGTGGTCCGCCAGCGACTCGGAGTAGAGCTCGCCGACCCGCTCGGGGAGCTCGTCGACGAGGTCCGGCGTCACGAGCAGCGAGACGGTCACGCCGCGGTCGAGGGCGGCCTCCAGCTCCTCGACGACGAGGTCGCCGACCTCCCCGAGGTCCACCTGGGCCGCCGGCCGCGAGGCGACCATCACGAGCTGGTCCTCGACGGCCGCCAGCCGCTCCAGCAGCAGGTCCAGGGTCTCCTCCGGGCCGACCGCCGCCGTCCAGAACTGCTCCTCGACGGGCTCGGCGGTGTCCAACTCGGCCGCCAGGGTCTCGGCTATCTCCTCGTACTGGTCGGCCTTCTCGGACAGCTCCCGCTTCTTGTCCTCCAGCAGGCGGTCCAGCGCCGTCGTCGGCTCGACGGCCACGTACTTCTTCGGCCGGCTGGCGGTCTGGCTGCGCACGAGGCTGTGCTGCTCCAAACTGTTCAGCACGTCGTAGATGCGACCCATCGGCACGTCGCTCGCCCGGGACAACTCCTTTGCGGTTGTCGCCCCTGCGTCGAGCAGCGCGCGATACGCGCGCTCCTCGTACTCGGACAACCCCATGTCCCTGAGACTTGCCATACTGGGGGGCTCTAACGGGAGGTTAAAAAACGCATCGAAGGTTTGACGGTTCTCCAACACCTTTGACCGAGTGCTTAATCACCGCTTCCACGATCGCGCCGGCCGCGGCGCGGCGGATTTTTACGTCCGGGGCCGCTACCGGCGGCCATGTTCAGGCGGGTACTGGCGGTCCTCCTGCTGATTCCGCTGGCCGACGCGCTCCTGCTGGCGTTCGTGGCCACGCGCATCGGCTGGGCGACCACGGTGCTGCTGGTCGTGCTGACGGCGCTGTTCGGGATGCTGTTGGTGCGCGCGGAGGGGCGGCACGCGGTCCGGCGGCTCCAGCGGACCGTCGCGCGCGGCGAGGTACCGACCGGGCCGCTGCTGGACGGCGCGCTGCTCGTCGCGGCCGGCGCGTTCCTGCTGACCCCCGGGCTGGTGACCGACGCCGTCGGCGTCCTGCTGGCGCTGCCGGTCACGCGCTACCCGATTCGGGAGGCGCTGTACCGGTGGGTCGTGGTGCCCTATCTGGACCGGCGGACCGGCGGCTTCGCGACGGGTCGGGTGTACACCGGCGGCTTCCCGGACGACGGGGAGGTGTACGACGTGGACGCCGACAGCTACCGCATCGAGTTCGACGAGGAGGGGTGAGGGGTCGGTTCGGGGCGTGTTCTGACAGCGATTTCGGGGTTGTCCGCTGGTGGTTTCGTGTTCGCTCGGTCCGGCAGTCCGGGTGTGTCGAAGAGAAACGCTTAACAGTTCCACGGGGCAACGTTGGGTCGCGTCGGGCCAATAGCTCAACTAGGTAGAGCGCCACTCTGATAAGGTGGAGGCTCTCGGTTCAAATCCGAGTTGGCCCA
>CAZPIG010000236.1:0-1992 GCA_964586205.1 uncultured Halobacteriales archaeon
GGCCGGGTGGGCGGTGGCCGCCGTGGCGAACGCCACCGGCCCGGACCGCGGCCTCGTGGCCGTCGGCTCGCCGTTCGACGACGCGGCCGGCACGGACGCCGGGGCTACGTACCTGCTGTCCGAGGGGACGCTCGTCGGCGCGGCGAGCCTCGGGGACGCCGACGCCGTCCTGCGCGGCGCGCGCCCGGGCGACCGCGCGGGGTGGGCCGTCGCGGCCGCTGGCGACGCGAACGACGACAGCCTGACGGACCTGGTGGTCGGCGCGCCGCGGGTCAGCCGCGCGGGCCGGGCGGCGGGAGCGGCGTACGTCGTCCCCGGCGGCGCGGTCCGTAGTGGCGTCCGGAACGTCTCCCGGGTGGGGACGGCCCTCTACGGCGCGTCCGCGGACGACCAGGCGGGGTTCGCCGTCGCCGGCGTGGGCGACGTGAACGGCGACGGAGTCGACGACGTGGCCGTGGGCGCGCCGTTCAACGACTCCGCCGGCCCCGACGCCGGGGCGGCCTACGTCGTCCGCGGCAACGAGACGCTGGCCCCGACGGTGAACCTCTCGGCGACGTGGGCGGTGCCCGGCGAGGGAGCCGGCGACCTCGCCGGCTGGGCCGTCGCGGGCGCGGGCGACGCGAACGACGACGGCCGCGGCGACGTGCTCGTGGGCGCGCCGTACAACGACACCGCCCGCGACGCGGGCGCGGCGTACCTCCTCTACGGGTCGCGGCTGTCGGCCGACAGCAGCCTCGCCGACGCGCCGGCGAAGCTGACGGGCACCGGGCCGGGCGACCTCGCGGGCTACGCGGTGGCGGGCGGCGCTGACGTCGCCGGCGAGAGTGGGAGCGTCGACGACGCTGGTATCACCGGGAACACGACCGACGACGTGCTCGTCGGCGCGCCGTACGACGACGCCGGCGGCCCCGGCGCGGGCACGGCGTACCTCGTCCGCGGCGGCTGTCCGCCCGAGCGGCGGACGCCGACGCCCACGGCGACGCCGCGCCGCTCGGGGCTCCCGACGCCCACTCCGGCACCGACGCCGTCCCCGGAGCCGACGCCCACCCCGGAGCCGGTCGACGTCACCGTGACGTTCGACTGCACGCGGGTCGCGGTCGACGGCGACCAGTACAGCCGCGTGGTGCTGTCGTTCACCGACGGCACGACCGAGGTGTTCACGAGCGTCTACAGCGGGACGAACACCTTCGCCGGGACCGGTCGCAACGCCGGCAAGGTGATACGGCGGGTGGTGGTGTACAGCGGGCCGGACACCTTCCGCGTGGTCCGCAACGACGTGCGCGGCTGCGAGCCCCGGACGCCGAAGCCGGCCGACCGGCCGTTCACGCCGCGGGTGTTCTACGCGGCCTGCGACGAGGTGGTCGTCGAGACCGACGCCTACGACGCCGTCCGCCTGACGTTCGCGGACGGCACCCACCAGCGGTTCACCGGGAACTTCGCCGGTCGCAACCGCTTCCGCGGCACCGGCGAGAACCAGGGCAAGGTCGTAAAGCGGACGGTGGTCCGCCGTGGCCGGCTCTCGGTCGGGCGAACGAACCCCAATCTGAAGGCGTGCGTGCGCACGCCGACCGCCACCCCGACGCCGTATCCCCTCCCGACCGTGAAGCCGACGCCGACCCCGCGCGAGCCACCGGAGCGCCTGCAGAGCGTCGTCGTCGGGCGCGTGGTCTGTCGGGATGGGGACGGGACTATCACTTTCACGAACCCCAATCCCGTGACGGTGCTGGTCCGCTTCCGCCTCGGCGGGCGGCAGGTCGCGGTCCTGACCCTCGACCCGCGGGGCCAGCCCGGGGCCCGCAAGACCGTCCCGGCCCTCGACGACGGGACGTACACCTTCGTCGCGGAGACCCGCGGCGGCCGGTCGGTGCCGGTCGACGGGGCCGCCCGGGCGCGTCGCCGGGTGAACTGCGACACGCCCACGCCGACGGAGACGGCCACTGCAACGCCGACTCCCACTGCAACGCCGACGCGGACTCCGACAGCGACGCCGAC
>CAZPIG010000236.1:2092-4535 GCA_964586205.1 uncultured Halobacteriales archaeon
GCGAGGTGGTCTGTCGCGACGGCGACGGAGCCATCACGTTCGCCAATCCAAACGACGTCACCGTGGTCGTTCGCTTCCAGTTCCCCATCGACCAGATAATCGTCCTCACGCTGGCTCCGCGGGGCAACCCCGACGCCCGCCGGACGCTGGCGGGGCTCGCGGACGCGACGTACGACTTCACCGCGCGCACCGCCGACGGCCGCCGGGTCCCGCTCGACGGCCAGCGAGAGGTAACCCGCCGGGTGAACTGCGACGCGCCGACCCAGACGGGAACGCCCTCGCCCACTCCGAGTCCCACTGTGACGCCCACGCCGACGGCCACCCCCACCCCGACTCTGACGTCCACTCCCACGCCGACTCCGACGCCAACGGAACCGCCCACTCCAACTGCGACGCCCACTGCGACACCAACGGGAACGCCCACTGCAACGGCCACGCCGACGGCGACTCCAACCCCAACGGCGACGCCGACCAGGACCCCGACCCCGACGCCGGTGTTCGACCCGCAGGGCCGGTACCTGAACTGCGAGCAGTTCCTCGCGACCGACCACGACGGCGCTGACACGGTGGTCGTGGAGTTCGCCGACGGAACGAACGTCACCTACGGGGACGTCCCGCCCGACCGCGGGCAGTTCACCTACCCGCTGGACATCGACCGCGGGCCGGTGGTGGAGTCGGTGGTCCTGGAGCGCGGCGAGCAGTCGCAGTTCTACGTGAACCCCGACCTCGAGGCGTGTCTGGCGACACCCACTCCGACGGCCACACGCTCGCCGACGCCGACCGTGACTGCTACGCCCAGTCCCACTGTGACTGCTACGCCTTCGCCGACGCCCACTCAGACCCCACCGCCGACGCCCAGCCCCACCGCGACGCCTAGCCCGACGCTCACGCCGACGGCGACGCCGAGCCCGACTGCCACTGCAACGCCGAGCCCGACGCCCAGCCCGACGCTGACGCCGTCGCCGACACCCACCGCCACGCCGAGCCCGGCGGTGACGCCTCCGATGGTCCCGCCGCCACCGACGCCGCTCCCGGTCACGCCGCCGGTCGCGACGTCGCCGCCCGCGCTGGCCGACGTGGAGCCCGCAATCGCCGACGACCCGCCGACGTGCGACGGGCTCGGTCTGCGCGAGGCCGTCACGGTCACCCCGGTCCGAACGGGCGTCGTGCCGTTCGAGGTCGACGGCGAGTCCCACCGCGTTGGGCTCGTGGTCGCCCGCGACGGACGGCCCGTCGCCTTCAACTGGACCAGCGACCTCGGGATGGCCGCGGTCGTCGTGCGGGGCGGCGGCGACGCCCACGTCTACGACTACCGCGAGGCGCTCGACGCGGCCGGCCTGGACGCGGTCCGCGCCGCCGACCGCCTCACCGCACCGTTCAACGAGAATGCAGGCCGCTTCGCGCCGATACCGTCCATCACCTTCTGCTTCGAACCGGACGGGAGCCAGGGCGTCGGGCAGGCGGTCGGAAGGAACGACGACGGTCCCGCTCTCGGCGGCGCGGCACTGCTGGCGGGGATGGCGGCAGCGACGGTCGTGGCGGTCCGGCGGCGGTCGTGAGGCAGTCGGCGTGCCGGAAGCGTCGGCGGTCCGCTCGAACAGTCAGTCCGCGGCCTTCGTCGCCCCGCGGGCGTACTCGCGGGTCACGTCGACCAGCGCCTTGCGGTACTCGCTCTCGTCGGGGTCCCGCGCGAGGCTCCGGAACCGCCGCTTGAAGGCCGCGAGGTCCACGTCCGGGGCGTCGCGCCCGGCCGCGTGCGCGAGGTCGTAGATGCGGTGGTCCTCGCCGACGAGGTCGTGGCGCTCGACCAGCCCGAGCGCGAAGGCGGCGTTGACGGCGGTGATGTCCGGGTCCGCCGCGGGGCTCAGCCGCGCGAAGCCGTTGTTCCGGGCCGCCGTGATGGCCCCGCTCGGCGGCGTGCCGGGCCGGTCCGACACGGCCGCGGCGAGACCGGATTCGAGAAAGGAGACCAGCTTGTCGGTCGGGCCGACCGAGAGGGTGATGTCGTCGGCGTAGATGTCCTTCATGTGGTTGGCTATCTGGTAGCAGTGGGTGAGCTTCCGGCGCTCGACGCTACAGCCGGCGAGCGCGAGGAAGACGGCCTCCTCGGTCGGCTGGGTGTGCGAGGGGTGGGACTGCTCGTGGCGGCGCATGTGGGCGAACTCGTGTAGCGATAGCTCCCGGGCCATCGCGCTGGTGGCGGCCTGCCGCGAGATGTTGAGGACGTGGTGGTCGTCGTGGTGAGCGGTCCACGTGCGCTCGTCGGGGTCGGTGCGCACGCGGACGTCGACCGGCCTCGCCAGGTCGTACTCCGTCTCGAAGAGGTCGCGGGCAGATAGGAAGCCGTCGGGCGGCGCGGGTCCGTGAACGCGCAGGTCCATGTGTGCCATCCCGGCGGCGGGGCCTATAGCGCTTACCCCCGCGGCGAGGGGTGGCAACGTCA
>CAZPIG010000237.1:0-4534 GCA_964586205.1 uncultured Halobacteriales archaeon
AGGACGTCCGCATCGACGTGCCCAGCGAGCACATGGGCGCGGCCTCCGGCGAGATACAGGGCCGCCGCGGGCGCGTGGACGACATGTACCAGGAGGGCGACCTCATGGTCGTCGAGGGCGTCGCGCCGGTCGAGGAGATGATCGGCTTCTCCAGCGACATCCGCAGCGCGACGGAGGGCCGCGCCTCGTGGAACACGGAGAACGCGGGCTTCGAGCTGCTGGCCGACAACCTCCAGACCGAGAAGATAACGGAGATACGCGAGCGCAAGGGGATGAAGCTGGAGCTTCCGGCGGGCGTCGACTACTTCTAGCCCCCGGCCGTCCGTCCGCGACGGAAGCAGCTCCCACTCGCGGCCACTGTTCCCGGACGCGACGAGCGGTCAGTTCACCGTCAGCTCCGTCCACCCGGTCTCGACGCCGTACTCCGCGACCGTCCACCGCTGCTCGACCGACCCGTTCGTCGCCCGCAACGCCACCACGGCGTCGAACTGCGACCGGAGGTCCGCGACTGCCTCCGCGGTCCGGGCCGTCGGGACGAGGACGTGGGCCATCCCGCCCGCGTCGACCGCGGCCTCGCGGACGGCGTCGAGCAGGGCTCGGGCGTCCGCGGCGTCGGCCGGCCCGCGGAACACGTCGACGCAGAGCCGGAGGTCCGCGAGGTCGAGCGGGCCGTGACACTCGCGCGCGTCGGCGATGGTCGTCTCGACCGCGGCCACGAGCGCGTCGAGCGACGGCTCGACGGTCCGGACCGCGAGGTGCGGCAGCGGCGACGTCTCGGCCGTCGCGGCGACCGAGCGCGCACCGCTCGCGCCCGCCTCGGCGACGAGCGCGGGCTCGCGGCCCGGGCCCGCGGCCCGGAGCCGTCGCTCGAGCCGGTCGAGGCCGACGTCCCACACCGCGAACGCGCGGACGCGGCTCGGCCGCCGCCCGAGCAGGCGGGCGCTGACGCGGTCCATCGCCGCCTCCGGGACGTCCCCGACGACCAGCACGCTACAGCCCCGCCGCTTCAGCTCGCCGAGCGCCTGCGACAGCGCGGGTCCCCCACCCCGTCTGTCTCGCATGCGTGAAACACGCTCCTGGCGGTGCGTTCCACGTTTCAGCATAAAATTATTGTGGCCAGATTAATTTTTACCGTCACTTGTTGTGGGGGTGGCCCCGTAGGATATCGGGGATGATTCCGACGAGTATCGACGACAGCGCCGCCGCGTTTCTGGAGCCTTCCGCGCGTCGAGGTACGTTCGAGCGGGAAACGGGCGGTAACGGGCGTCAGAATCGTCGATGCGGTCTATTCCACCCGATTGCCCCATAAATCCGAACCTATAAGTACCGGTGACTTTTAGATAATTACAAAATTACAAATTGTGAAATAACACCCCGTATGTCGGAGGCTCACCACCACGTCACGGCACTGCTCGCAAACCACCCGCGGCTGACCGGAGCGGCGTTCACAGCGATGGTTCTGCTTTCGCAGGTCGGGAGCGTATTGGCCGAACGCGCCACTGACGTTGCCGGCCCGTAGTCCGTCAGAGGCTAACTGATTCTGGCCACGAGAGTTCGGAGTCGTAGACTATCGGGGAACTGCCGGAGTCGACGAAACTTTCGACGGTATCCCTATCCAGGCCCTCGAAGGTGGTCTGTCGACCGGAGATCACGAAGTACTCGTCCACCGGATCGAGATACGGTGTGTACATCCCACCCATTTGGCGAAGAGACGGATATCTGGCAAACGTCAGGTCGTACCCCTCGTCGTTCGCCTCGAGCTCGGGCACAGACGTGGCTATTTTACGAGTCTGACAGATTTCCGCACGCGTGTTTCCGATGGCGACGTACTGATTGCTGAGAAGGACGTGTTGCTTCACGACCTTTAGAGCGCTGCCGACCGAGAAGCCCTGGTTCAACAGTCGCCCTATCTTTCGACCCACTTCGATAGCGCCACGGTTCCCGACATCGCTCAACGTCACGATACCAGCAACGCTCCCGGCGTCCAGCATCCGCGGCCCCTGCAGCATCGACTTGCAGCCGTTCAGGAGGAACGCTCGTACGCCTACGGCGTCGACCCCTTCGACGTCGAGCCGTCCGTCGGAGCAGACGAATTCGGACTCCTCGATGTGGCCGATGTAGTGCAGGAAGTCGGTTCGACGCGCCAGTATCTCCCGGAGCTCCGACACCGTGACGTCGAAGTGCGACCGGATCTCGAACGGCAGTTCGTCGCGGTTCCCGTAGAGTGTCTCGTCGTACTCCTCGCGCATCTCCGACTCGTTGCAGACGACCGTGATGGTGACGCTCTCCGCATCCTCGGCGTTCGGGTCCGCCGCCTCCGCCAGCCGATTCCGGAAGCCCGCCATCTCGAACTTCCCGGCGTTCAGCGGCCAGCGGTCGCCGATCCAGACCTGCTCGACGGCGTCGGTCTCCGGCACCGCGATGTAGTCGACGGCCTCGTCTATCGCGTCGTCGAGACCGCTGCGCAGGACGTCCTCGACGCCAGATTCCGAATGGTCGGCGCTCCGCGGCGACGCCCCTCTGGTCACCCCGGCCGCACGCGCCCGCTCGACGCCGCGCGTGAACGCCTCGATCTCCGCGTAGAACTCCGGGTCGCGGCGGGTCTCCTCCAGCGTGACCGTCCGGACCATCCCGAGGTCGTCCGCGACGAACGGGAGGTACGCGGCGTGCTCGAACTCGGGTAGACAGTGGGCGGACAGACACAGCGTCGGCGTCTGGTCGGCCACGTCGGCGTAGGGAACTGCCAGATACGATTCCAGCCGCTCGGCAAGTGACGCGTCGTACAGCGCCGGGAAGTCCAAGTCGAGACGCTCCTCCAACACACGCCGCTCGTGGAGGTCCAGCGGGTACAGGCCGTCGGTCCGGGCGGCGCAGTCGAGGACGAACACCTGCCGGAGCGTCCGGGCGACGCGCTCCTCGAAGGCGTCGGTGTCGTCGTGTTCGTCCGGACTGTCGTCGGAAGGACGGGCCAAATCGTACTCGAACCCCGCGTCCGTCGTCAGCCGCGGCTCCGACCCGGGCTCGACCGTCGCGCCGAGGTAGTACGCCAGCGACGCGACCGGCAGGACGTACTCGGGGTCGGCCGGCACCTCGATGGTGACGCCGGTGTCCGGGGGCTCGATGCCGTCCGGGACCGAGAACTTCCCGCCGAACTCGACCAGCGGCGGGTGGCCGCGCAACGTCGGGTACGACCGCTCCGGCGAGGCGGTCTTCAGCGCCGACCCGAAGTGCGAGAGCGCGCGCATCACGTCGCGCGGGTCGTCGGTGACGGTGATGGTCCCCGCCGGGCGCTCGTGGTAGGACCGCGCGCCGACCACGACCCGGCGCGGCTCCTCGAACTCGACGACCGTCCCCTCGCCGTCCGACCGGACCGCGAGCGGTCCCGCCACTCGGACGTAGAGCTTGATGACGGGGCTCAGGTCGAGGACGTACTCGCCCGCTCCGAGTCGGTGCTCCTCGTCGTCGTGGACCTCGGCGACCATCTCGCCGTCCTCCCAGACGAACGTGCCCACGACGTACGGGAGTGCGAGCCGACGGGCCGTGACGGCCGCGGCCGAACTCACCGGCTGGCGGAAGGCGTCGGTGTCGGCCGGCTCCGGGTCGACGGGCCGGTCCGTGGTGACGGGGAACCGCCGGCGTTGGACCGGGTCGACCACCACGAAGCCGGGCCGGGACGAGTCGGCGGTGAAGCGAGGATGCATCGTTCTCTGGAGAACGGTCCGGTGGTGGGCGGAATCTACGGTTGGTTGTAAGTGGGGGTGGTTATAGTTCTACGGGGTGTCCGGACGAAGACGGCCGAGACACCCCTCTCGACGCCGGGACCGGTGACCGCTCACTCCCCGTCGTCCGCGAGCCGCCAGACGTCGACCGCCTCGCCCGTGTCCGGGTCCCGGTCGGCCGTCCGCGCGAGCGCCTCCCGGACCGCGTCCGCCGCGGCGTCGGGGCCCGCGTCCTCGGCCACGCCGTCGAGATGTCCCAGCGCCACGGTCGCCCCGGTCCCGAAGGCGACCACGCGGTCCGCCAGAACCCCGCCCTCGGGCGTCACCGCGCGCAGTGCCGGCCGACCGGCGTCGTCGCGTGCGACCACGACTGCTGCGACCCCGGCCTCGCCCGCCGCGTCGGCCGCGACGCGCGCGAGTCGGTCGACGCCCATCGGCTCGCTCTCGTCGTAGCCGTAGCTCCGGACCTCCCGCTCGACCTGCCGGTGGACGCGCTCGACGGAGTCCGGGTCGCCGGCCACGGCGACTGCCACTCCCTCCACGACGGTCAGGCGGCGGAGCGAGTCGCCCGTCACCACTCCGTCCCGGGTCGTCCGACGGTCGGCCCCGACGACTGCACTCCCTTCGACGGCGACTCCGACGATGGTTCCCACGGGGGACGGTACGACGCTCGCAGTGAAAGCTGTTGGGCGGGTCCGTCGACGGACAGTGTTCAGATAAGCGAACCAACTGGCAGGCTGTGGCCAGTGACCCAACCGCCATCGGGCGGGACTGAAAGGGGCTGGCCGCTCGCCGAACCCCGGCGAAGTAAGCAC
>CAZPIG010000238.1:0-4498 GCA_964586205.1 uncultured Halobacteriales archaeon
GGCTCCACCCGTAGCTCCCGTGCGTCGTCGGGCAGGACGTGCAGGCCGGCGCGGCTCTTCAGGACCAGCACCTCGTCGGCGTCGGGGTCGAGGTAGTCTGGCCGGGCGACCGTCTTCGACTCGTACGTCTCGGGGTCGAGCACCTGGACCGCCCGCTCGTCCTCGACCGCCACCAGCGTCGTCTCCGCGGCGTCCTCGACGGAGCCCAACCGCGTCGCGCCGGGCAGGTCCCCCTCGTCCAGCGCCGCGGCGAACTCCTCGCCGGTCGTCAGCCGGACGCCCGTCAGGCGACCGCGGACATCCCTGACGAGCACGGGGTCCTCATCGTTCTCCGGCTCCAGCACGTCGCCGGGCCGGAACCGCGGCAGCCGGACGGCGTAGGTCACCCGGTAGACCTCCGCGCCGTCCTCGTCGGTGGTGACCAGCGTCTCGCTGGCGTCGTAGTCCCCGCCCAGCTCGCGCGTGACCCGGCGGGCCACCTGCTCGCCGATGCGGGTGGTCGAGACCTTCATGTCCAGCCCCTCCGCGACCTCGGTGGTCTCGGTGACGAAGGCGTCGCGGTCGCCGTCGGCCTCCATCTCCGTGACGACCGCGGTCGCTATCTCGGCGGCGCGGTCCATCTCCGCCTCGTCGGGCGTCCGGCCCGCCGCGCGTATCTGGACCGTGCTGGCGTAGTAGCCGCCGGCGATGCGGCCGCACCGCGGGCAGGTGCCGTAGCCTATCTTGACGGGGACGGTCCGCTCGGCCTCGACGGGCGTCCCGTCGACGACGCCCGAGAAGGTGGCGTGGACCCGGACGGTCGTCTCGTCGACCTGCTCGGGCTCGACCCGCCACGCCACGTCCTCGGCGGCGACGTGGACGCCGAGGGAGTCGGCCACGGCGTCGACCGCCACGTCGGTGTAGTCCCGCGCGCCCACGTCCACCCAGCGCTCGCCGCGCTGGACCGCACCGCACTGGCTGCAGACCGTTATCTCCACGCGCTCGGGTGCGTCGACGAGCTCGAACTGCTCGACGTAGCAGTCCCGGCAGAGCACCCGCTCGTCGCGCGAGGTGCCCGGCGGCGTGACGGCCGGGGCCTCGTGCTCGACTGGCTCGCCGCAACGGGGGCAGGGAGGGCTGGTGGTGTTCGGCATCGGCGTGCTGTCGTTCTCGGGACGAGGTAGGCGAGTGGGGCGGTTAAAGGGCGCGGGTCCGGCCCTCACGAACTCCGTCCCCGAAACGACCGCCCCGCGTCACCGCACGTCCACCACCAGCTCTAGCTCGTACTCCAGTTCCGGGTGCCCGGACTGCTCTTCCGGCCGCGACTCGCCGACCTGAAACGATTGGGTGCCCACGTACCGCCCTTCGGGAAGGCAAGTCGCGTTGTCGGGGTGGTCGAGGAGGGAGTACGTGCGGAAGACGCCCGCACCGGCGTCCAGAATCCGCAGCGTGCCCCCGTCCTTGCGGTGGGGAACCTCGCTCGCCCGCCAGCAGCCGTCGCGGGGCTCGTCGGGTACGTAGCGCTCGACGTAGCTGGTCCCGTGGGGGCCGAACGTCCCCGCTCCCGGGACGACGACGAGCGCGGCGTCGCCATCTGGTTCGGCAGGTACGTCGCCGTCCGAGTGCGCGAGCGTCCGCCTCGTGAACGGTGGGGTCGTCCCGAAGGCGAACTGCCGGGGGACGCCGGTGAGGTTCGAGACGAGGAGCTTCACCGCCGGCGGGTGCTCGGGCGTGTGGCGGTGCACATCGACCGCCACGGCGGCGACGCGCCCGTCTTCGGGCGAAAGCCGCGCGGTAGTGTCGACGGTGCGGTTCTCGAACGGATCGGTCACGATTCGTTCCGACGGTCACGACAGTGATGAATGTGCGGCCATCCGACCGTGGCGGCTTCGTCGGCCCGACTGCCGGCAGGCCACGCACCGCTTTCGACCGAGGGATGGTGGATGTCTTACACTAACCACCTAGTCACCCGATTTACGACCTTGGTGTCCGCGTCGATACCCAACGGAGCCACCCATGCCGCATCAGCCTCCGACCGACGGGCGTAGCGCCGAGGGGAGCGAACGACGCGGAGCCGACACCCGCACCGGGCGAACCGCGCCGACCACCCGCCGCCGCTTCCTCGCGGCGGGGGCCGCCACCGCCCTGACCGGCCTCGCGGGCTGCTCGTTCAGCACCTCCTCCTCGGTCGGGTTCGACGGCCACCTCGTCGGCCTCGCTCCCGGCGACGGCAGCGAGCTATGGAGCACGGACACCGGGGAGGTCGAGACCAGCCTCAAAGTGGTGGACGGCACGCTGTACGCCGGCTCCCAGGAGACCCTGTACGCGCTCTCGCCGAGCGACGGGTCCGAGCACTGGACCGCGACGTTCGACGTCGGCTCGTTCCCCACCGTCCTGACGCCCACAGTCGCCGGCGACACGGTCCTCGCGCCGGTCGAGACGCAGCTACGGGCCCTCTCGGCGACCGACGGCTCCGAGCAGTGGCGCTTCGACTCCGAGGGGTCGGTCTGGTACGAGCCGTCGGTCGCCGACGGCACCGCCGTCGTCGGCGTCGGCGAGAGCGACGTCTATGGGCTGTCGCTTTCGGACGGCAGCCAGCAGTGGCACTACTCGGGCGAGAAGCTCGTGCACCACTCCGGGACCGTGGCGAACGGGACCGTCTACCTCGGCTCGGAGGCCGGCCGCGTCACCGCCCTCTCGCTTTCGGACGGCAGCGAGCAGTGGACCTTCGGGACCGAGAAGGCGGTCGGCGGGACGCCCGCGGTCGGCGCGGGCACCGTCTTCTTCGGGACGAAGAAGCGACGGCTGTACGCCGTCTCGGCGTCCGACGGCACCGAGCAGTGGAGCGTCGACACCTCCGGCGGCGCGCTGAACGTCTCGACCGGCTACCCGCAGCCCACCTTCGTGGACGGCTACCTCTACGTCGTCGCCAACACCGTGCTGCACGGCATCGACGCCGACACCCGCGAGTCGTGGTCCGAGGACGTGGACGGCGGCTTCGGCGTCGGCGTCGGTGGCGAGACCGTCTACGTCGGGGCCTCGCTCAGCAGCACGGGCCCGGAGGGCCAGAGAGAGCCGTACGGCTTGGTGTCCGCGCTGGACCGGGCCACCGGCCGGGAGCGCTGGTCGACCCACGTCGGCGGTCGGGGCGTCGAGCCGCCGCCCGGCGTCGGCAGCGACACTGTCTACGCCGGCCAGCGGAACGGAAGGGTCCACGCGCTCGCCCGCTCGGACGGGAGCGAGCGGTGGGTCTACGACGGCAGCGGCGGCGTCCAGGCCCGGCCCATCGTCACCGACGACGCCGTTATCGTCGAAACGGCGTGACCGACGAGTGGCGGTCCATCGACCTCCCGTCGGTACGGACGCGAGGAGGTCCCGACGGCGGCGACGAGAGAACGCCGAAACGACGGGGCGTCAGAACGACCCTGCCAACTGGGTCCACGTCCCCGGCCGGAGGACCATGAACGCCCCGAGGCCGAGCCAGAGCAGCCCGAACAGGACGAGAAACAGCGGGCGGAGCCCGCCGGGCTTCAGCACGGTCAGGTCGGGCCGGTCCGGCGAGTAGTGGACGGGCACCTCGCTGCCGACGGGGAAGTTGTCCTCCAGCCACGACTCCGCCTTCGACCGCGAGGAGAAGCTCGGCACGCTGCCGAAGCGGTACCGGGAGCTGACGTACGTCTCGCCGTCGACGTCGTACTCGTAGCGCAGCTTCGGGCTGTAGGACGTGGTCCCCGATTCGCCCGAGGAGGAGCTCTTGACGTCCGTGCCCGTTATCTCGCCCCGGGTCGTTGGCCACCGCCGGCTCGCCAGCGCCCGCCGGAACTGGCGGACGCCAAGCAGGACTGTGGGCACGCCGACGGCGAAGGCCACGACGGGCGCGCCGCCGGGCATACCCGCCGCGAACCACGCGGCAGCCCCGAAGAAGGCCGGCGTCGCGACCAGCCAGACGAGGAACACCGAGGTCGGGACCCACGACCGGAGGTAGGCCTTCGAGGGGTCGTCGGGGTCGTACCGCGCGGTCACGTACTTGTTCCGCGGGTAGTCGTCGACGATGGACGAGGCCCACCGGTAGCGACTGATGGCCCCGTCGAACGGCGAGACGCGGGCGCTCTCGTAGGTCTCGCCGTCGACGGTGTACTCGTAGTGGACCAGCGGGACGTAGCCGCCCTGGCTGTCGCGGGCGGCCTGCCCGAGGTAGCGCTGGGCCGCCTCGGTCTTCGTCAGGACCTCGGACTCGCGGACGACGGCCTCGGTGGTCGACCACCGCCGGGATTCGAGGTACTTCGCCAGGCCCGGGAGGCCGAAGATGAGGGTGACGCACCCGAACGCGGCTATCCAGAGGCTGATGCCGCCGACGAGCTGCCACCACGCCACGCCCACGGCGATACCGACGAGGGCGTACAGGCCGGACACCGTCATGTTGATGGCGTCCTCCATCGCGGCCTCGACCGGCGAGGGGGCGTCGTCAGCGTCCGTCGGCTCCGCTCCGTGGGCGTCCGCGTCGTCGTGGCTCGCGTCG
>CAZPIG010000239.1:0-4487 GCA_964586205.1 uncultured Halobacteriales archaeon
GCTCGCGGAGTACGCCACTCGCTCGCGGAGTACCCCCACTCTCACGATAGCGGGTACTCGTTCTCGACGGTCCGGTCGGGTAGCGACAGCGAGAGGGTGACCCGCTCAGCGTCCGCGGGGACGTCGACCGTCCCGGCCCCGGCGCTGTCGAACGGCGGGACCGACACGTCCGCCGACGTCTCCTCGCCGCCGACGGTCCACGTCACCGTCCCGCCGACCGAGTCGGGCGTGTCGTTCAGCACCTGGACCGACGACTGCCCGCCGGCGGTCGGGTACGGCTCGAGGGTCGCCTGGACCGGGGCGAACGAGTCCGCGACCGCGCCGTACCCCGCCTTGGGGTCGCCGTCCCGGGCGAGCACGCCGAGTCCGGCGTCGCCGGTGTCCCGGAGCGCGAGCGCCAGCAGGGCGTGGCTGCCCCGCCGGCGCAACGTCTCCGCGACTGTCTTCAGGACGCGGGCCTGGTACGCCTGGGAGGCGGCCACGTCGTCGCCCGGCGTCCGGGCGTCGTGCTTGCCGCGGTCGAACCCCGCCGTCTCCTCGACGGCCCCGTCGGCGAGCGCGCCGGCCCCGAACTCCCCGACGACCGTGCCGAGTGCGGGGTTGCGGTCCAGCAGCCACGTCACGTCGTCGGCGGTGCCGTAGTCCCAACCCGGGTAGAGGCTCGTCGCGTCCGCGCCGAGGCCCGGGGCCCCGGTGACGGGGAACACGACGGCGTCGCCGAACGACTCCGCGACCCGGGCGTCCGGGTGGGCGTCGTAGCCCGCGCGCCACGCGCGCCACCGGACCCGGTACCGGCCGAGGCGGCCGCTCCCGACGCCGTCCGCGAACGGCCGGCGCGGGTCGTCGTGGACGCCGTAGACGGCCACGGAGGGGTGGTGGCCGTACTCCGAGACCAGCGCCGTCGCTAGCTCGCGCGCCCGCCCGATGTCGTAGCCGCCCGGCCCGGTCAGCGGGAGGTCCTGCCAGACCAGCAGCCCCGCCTCGTCGGCCGCGTCGTGGAGTTCGTGTGGCGGGACGTGGGCGTGGGCCCGCAGGAGCGTCGCGTCGGCCGCGGCGGCCCGCTCTACGTCGGCGGCAGGCGACAGCTCCTCGCCAGCGGCCGACAGTTCCTCGTCGGCGGCAGCCGACCGTCCTCCGTCGGCGGCGGCCGACCCGTCGGCGTGGTCGCCGGAGGGCAGGAGGGCGAAGCCGTGGCCCCGGATGCGCTCGCCGTTGACCGCCAGCCCGTCGTCGCCGTAGGTCACGTCCACGAGTCCGGTGGTGGCCCCGCGGCCCTGGCCGTCCAGCAGCGCGCGCACGGTGTAGCGGTGCTGGGAGCCGCGGCCGCGCGGCCACCACAGCACGGGGTCGTGTAGCTCGACGTCGTGGGTCACCCGGACCGTCTCGCCCGCGTCGGCGGAGAAGCCGGACCGCTCCATCATGCCGCCGCTACGGAAGCCCTCGGGCCGCAGCGAGAAGGTGACCTGGTCCTCGACGGCCTCGGCCGCGGTGACGGTGGCCGTCGCCCGTATGGTCGCCCCCTCGTCGTGCAGCGCCGTCTCCACGTCCACCCCGCAGACCGTCGCGCCGGCGTAGGTGGTGACGCCGGCGTCCCACCAGACGCCCGGCACGCTGTCGGCCGCGGCCACGAGGTCGGTGTCGTGGACGCCGCCGAAGCGGTCCGGCCCGCGGCACTCGACCACCACCTCGTTGTCGTCGTCGGGCTCGAAGTCGAACCGGGCCGGGACGAAGTAGGCGTCGTGGCTGCCCAGTAGCTCGCCGTTGTGCCAGACGCGCCCCCGGGCGAACAGCCCGGAAAGTTCGAGGAGGGCGCGGTCGTCGCCCCCCGAGCGGGGGTCGGCGAACCGGGTCCGGTAGGCGACACAATCCTCGCCGGCGAAGCGCTCGGGTCGGCCCGGAAGGTCCACGGCCACCCAGTCGTCGGGGTCGCCGGGCTCCGGGGGGTCGTCGCCGTCGGCAGGCGCGACCGCCGCCGCGCTCCACTCGCCCAGGGTCATGGCAATGCCACGGCGCGCGGCTGAAATAGGCTTTACGTCGTAGCTCCGTCGTTGGCGGGGGTCGGTCGCAGTCGCGACCGGAAGAGAAGCCTTCGAGTGCTCCGGCGGGCTACGACCCTCCATGGGAGCCAGCGGCCCCGGGAACGGGAATCCCGACGGCGAGGAGGGCAGTCGCGACGGCACGACCGCCGTCCACGAGGAGGTGATACGCGCCCGCGGTCACGAGAACGTGACTGCAGACCACGAGAGCACCGTCGAGGTCACCACCGACGACTACCTCACGCCGGCCGGCGACTGCATCGTCGGTATCGAAGCGGACCGCGCGCCCGCGGACTTCGACGACGACTTCGTGCGCGCGTGTCGGGATTCGGACGCCGAGGTGACGCTGACCTTCGAGGCCGATGGATACGTCGACGAGATTCGCGGCCGCGGCGACCCGGACCTCACGTTCGCCAGCGACCGGAGCGCGGTCGCGCGCACGAGCGCCTACGTCGACGACCGGACGGTGCTCGTGGGGGCGGACGGCGCGGCGGCCGACTTGGACCGGGACCTCGTGGCCGCGCTCGCGTCGGGGGCGGAGTTGGAGGCGACGCTGTCGGTGGTTCCAAGGTGAGGTCGTGGCACGGCGTCGCTCGGGTGGCTGTCGGCGGCGGTGGGGTTGGTCCGGTGTCCTCGGCGGGGGCGGTTCGCGGTCGGTGCGGTGGCGGTCAGTGTGACTCGCGAGCGGCGGTGCCGTCGCGGATGCGGTGAGCAGTGCTGCCAGCAAAGCGCGGACGAAGCGGTGAGGTGTGGGGTGCGGTGGCGGTCAGTGTGACTCGGGAACGGCGGTGTCGCCAGCGGTGTGGAAGCGGCGGCGGTCGATACGACTCGCGAGCGCGCGAAGCCGTCGGAACGCCCGGTGCGAAACGCCCGACGGACACGAAATCGAACGCCCGACAGACACGACCCTGAAACGCCCGATGGATACGACCCCGAAACGACCGACAGACCGGAACGGGACCGCAGAACCACCCGAACGAAACCCACACTCAGTCGTGCCGGAAGCAGCGCTGACCGGTCAGCACCATCGCCAGCCCGAGGTCGTCGCACGCCGCTATCACGTCGTCGTCGTTGACCGAGCCACCGGGCTGAATCACCGCCTCGACGCCCGCCTCGGCGGCCGCCTCGACGGCGTCCGGGAACGGGAAGAAGGCGTCGCTGGCCATCACCGCGCCCGCGGCGTCCTTGCCCTCGGCGTCCTCGGCGGCTTTCATCCGGGCTATCTTCACCGAATCGACGCGGCTCATCTGGCCCGCGCCGACCCCGACCGTCTCGGTACCCGCCGCGAAGACGATGGCGTTGGATTTGACGTGCTTGACCGTCTGCCACGCGAACAGCAGCGACTCGTACTGCTCGTCGGTCGGGACGCGCTCGGTAACCACTTCCAGGTCCTCGCGGGTCACCGGCTCGACGTCGCGCTCCTGGACGAGGCGGCCGTCGCGGAGGTCCTTCTCGGCGACCGCCGGCCCGGCGTCGGGCGGCGAGAGGTGGGGGTCGTCGGTCACCGCTCCACGGACGCCGGTCGCTCCGTCGCCCTCGGCTCCACCCAGGTCGAGGATGCGGAGGTTCTCCTTCTCGCGGAGGACCGCGAGCGCGTCGTCGGTGTAGCCGGGCGCGACGACCACCTCCTTGAACGAGTCGGCGACGCCCTCGGCGGTCGTGGCGTCGCAGGTCCGGTTCAGCGCGACCACGCCGCCGAAGGCGCTCTTGGGGTCGGTCGCGAGCGCGCGGTCGTAGGCCTCTACGAGCGTCTCGGCGGTGGCGCAGCCGGCGGGGTTGGTGTGCTTGACGACCGCCGCGGCGGGGCGGTCGAACTCGGTCGCCAGCCCGAGGGCCGCGTCGGCGTCGTTGTAGTTGTTGTACGACAGCCCCTTCGCGCCGGGGTTCAGCTGGTCGGCCCCGGCGACGCCCGCCTCCTCGGCGGTGGGGTCGGCGTACAGCGCGGCGCTCTGGTGGGGGTTCTCGCCGTACCGGAGCGCCGCCGCGCGGTCGCCGCTCGCGACCCGCCGCGCCGGGAACTGGGCGGCCTCGTCGCCCGCGACGCTGACCGTCCCCGCTTCGAGATCCACGTCGACGCGGTCCTCCGCGAACCACCGGACGGCCCGCGGGTACGCGCGAAACTCGGCCTCGTATAGCACGCGCTCCTTCAGGTCGTCGGCGGTGTCGCCCTCGTAGACGGGGACGGGCTCCTGGGTGACGATGGGGCCGGAGTCGACGGCCCCCTCGACTGGCTCGCCCGCCTCGTCGGTGGCGTCGGTGACGACGTGGACGGTCGCGCCGGTCACCCGGACGCCGGCCGCGAGGACCTGCTCGTGGGCGTCCATCCCGGGAAAGGAGGGCAGCAGCGACGGGTGGACGTTCAGCGTCGTCGGGACGGCCGAGAGGAAGGTGTCCGAGAGGATGCGCATGTAGCCGTCGAGGCAGACGAGGTCGAAGTCGTAGCCCGAGAGG
>CAZPIG010000240.1:0-4453 GCA_964586205.1 uncultured Halobacteriales archaeon
GGCACCATCGGCATGTACATCGTCACGACGTCGTCCTCGCCGACGCCGAGGTCGCGCAGCCCCGCGGCGACGGACTCGACCTCGTCGAGCAGCTCCGCGTAGGTGTAGCTGCGGGTCGCTCCGGGCTCGCCGACCCACTCGAGGGCGGTCTCGTCGGCGCGGTCGCCCTCGACGTGGCGGTCGAGGCAGTTGTACGCCGCGTTCAGCGACCCGCCCGTGAACCACTCGTAGAACGGCGCGTCCGAGTCCTCCAGGACGGTGTCGTAGTCCTCGAACCAGTCGAGGAGGTCGGCCGCCCGCTCCCAACAGTCCGGCCAGTTCTGGTCGAACTCCTCGTATATCGCCTCGTCGGAGACGTTCGCCTGCTGTACGAACTCCGCCGGCGGCTCTATCTCCTCGGCCGCCTCCAGGCGCGCCTCTAGCTCCGGTTCCTCGGCCATAGTACGTGGGAGTCAACGATGAATGAAGGGATAAACGTTCGGTCGGGAGAGACGGTGGTGGCGGACGCGGTCGATGTGATTCGCCGTCGGGCCCCGGCCCGCCTTTATGCCGTCGGCCGTCGAACCTGGGCCCCATGGCCGACTTCGCGGACGGCGAGCCCGACTGGGCGGACAGCGGTCGGGGGACCGACGACGGGACGCTCCGCGCGGCGGGCGTCGCCATCGGGCTGACCGTCGCGGCGTTCGTCGTCTCGCTCGTCGGGGGCGTCGCGTTCGTCGTCCCGCTGCTGGTCCTCGAAGTGACGTTCGACAGCGTGGCGGTGTTCCTCGCGCTGACCGCGGTCGGGCAGGTCGGCTTCCTCGTCGTCGGGTACGCCTACGCGCGAACGCGCGGACTCCGGATTCCCATCCGGCGACCCGACGGGCGGGACCTCGCGCTCGCCGCGGCCGGCGTCGTGGGCGCGCTCGTGGTCGCGACGGGGCTGGCCGCGGCCCTCGCGGCGCTGGACCTCCTCCCGCGGTCGGTGCTCGGCGAGGTGGCCGCGGTCGACCCGACCATCCTCCTCGGACTCGCCGTGCTGTCGGTCGTGCTGGTGGCCCCCGCCGAGGAATTCCTGTTCCGCGGCGTGGTCCAGGGACGGCTCCGCCAGTCGGTCGGCCCGGTCGGCGCGGTCGCGGGGGCGAGCCTCCTGTTCGGCTCGATGCACCTCGGCAACTACGCCGGCTCGGTCGGGTCCGTGCTCGCCGGCGCGCTGCTCATCGCGGCCACCGGCTCCGTCTTCGGCATCCTCTACGAGCGGACGCGCAATCTGACGGTGCCGGTCCTCGCGCACGCGGTCTACAACGTCGTCCTGCTCGGGGTCGCGTATCTGGGGGCGTAGGAGTGCTCCTCGGCGGTCTCCGACGGGGCGACGACCGCAACGAGCCCACGGCGACAGCGGCTCACGGGGACGCGAACCCCAGTTCGTCCCGGAGCGCACGCCCGCGGGCCAGCAGGTCGTCGCGGTCTTCGTCGCCTGTCGGCGTCAGCGTGACGTGCCCCATCTTCCGGAGCGGCCGCACCTCGCGCTTGCCGTACCAGTGGAGGTGCGCGCCGGGGGTCTCCAACACGCTATCTGCGCCCACGAGCGTCCCCGGCCGCGGCTCGGACCCGTCGCCGAGGACGTTCACCATCACCGTCGGGTCGCGGAGCGTCGTCGCGCCCAGCGGCCGCCCCACGACCGCGCGGACGTGCTGCTCGAACTGCGAGGTGACCGCCCCCTCGATGGTCCAGTGACCGGAGTTGTGGGGTCGCGGCGCTATCTCGTTGACCAGTATCTCGCCCGCGGCCGTCTCGAACAGCTCCACGGCGAAGGTGCCGCGGCCGTCCATGGCGGCCAGCACCTCGCGCGCCACCGACTGGGCGCGCTCGCGCACGGCCTCGGTGGTCCGCGCCGGCGCGACCGACGCCCGGAGTATCTCCGCCTCGTGGACGTTCTCCGTGGTCGGGAAGGTGACCGTCCCGTCGGCCCCCCGGACGCCGACGACCGACAGCTCCCGCTCGAAGTCGACGAACGCCTCGACCATCGCCGGCCCCGCTATCTCGGCCATCGCGTCCGCGGCGTCGTCTGGCGACTCGACGGGACGGTTGCCCCGGCCGTCGTAGCCGCCGGTCCGGGCCTTCAGCATGGCCGGGTAGCCGAGGTCGTCGCAGGCCGCCCGGAGGTCGGCGGCGTCGTCGACGGCGCGGAACTCCGGGACGGCGATGCCGCGCTCCTCGAGGTGGCGCTTCTGGACGAGCTTGTCCGTGATGGTCCGGAGCGTCCCCGGCGCGGGGTGGACCGGGACGCCGGCCGCCTCGCCCGCGGCTTCGAGCAGGTCGGGGTCCGCGAGCTCTATCTCGACGGTGAGGGCGTCCGCGCGCGCAGCCAGCTCGTGGACGGCGTCGGGGTCGTCGAAGTCGCCGACCACCTGGTCTGCGACGGCGGACGCGGGGCAGTCCGGCGTCGGGTCCACCACGACCACGTCCACGCCGAGGGGGGCCGCGGCCTCCCCGAGCATCCGACCCAACTGGCCGCCGCCGACGACGCCCAGCGTCGCGCCCGGAACGTCGAGGGTCACCGTCCTACCCCCCACCTCCACCGTCGAGACGCGACTCGTCGACGTATATCACGACGAGCCGCGAGTTCGGGCCCCGGCGGAGGTCCACCGTCCGGGCCGAGTAGCCCTCGAGGCGGTCGTCGACGTCCGTGCGGTAGGTCTCCTGGACCACGAGCACCGGCGGGTCGTCGGCGAGCGCCCGTTCGAGGGCCGACTCGTTGTCCACGCTGTCTATCTCGGCCCCGTACGTCTCGAAGTACCACGGCAGCGGGAGTCGGTTGAACCACCCCCCGGGCGCTCCTCGCGGCGGGTGGTCCACCCGGCTCTCGTTGAAGACGTCGTACCGCGGCCCGTAGTAGAGGACGTCCGTCCCGTCGTTGCCCGCCATGACCGCCTGCGCGTCCCGGAGCGCCGGGCGGTACTGGTCGGCCGGCTGGGCGAACTGGACGAGGAAGTTCTCGTGGGACTGGGGGTCCTGGAACGACGTCTGGACGCCCGTCGCGCCCATCGAGCCGACGACGACCGCCACGAGCAGCACCGACAGGGCGAGGCTCACCCCGTCGGAGTCCGCGAGCGCCTCCCGCGCCCACCGCGCCACCAGCGCGAGCGCGACGGCGGCCGGGATGGCCAGCGGGACGATGGCGTGGACGGTCAGCCACGCCGCCCTGATGTCCGCTCCGAGGGGGTAGCCGACGACGCTGGCTATCCCCCAGTAGCCCGCGCCGACGACGAGCGGCCGTGCGTCGGGAGTCCAGTACCGCTCCAGCAGGAAGCCGCCCGCGGCGAGCGCCAGCAGCGCGCCGGCACCGTTGGTCAGCACCATCACGTAGTGGCCGGCGAAGCACCGGTAGCCGCCCACGAGCGTCTGTTTGCCGCAGCCGACGTCGGTCGACCCGCCGACCCAGTGGCGACCGGCGTCGAGCACCGACTCGACGTACGTCGCCCTGAGCACGTCCGGTATCATCCCCGGGTTCGTCAGCGACCGCCAGACCCCGACCTCGGCGACCGACCCCGCGCGTGGGGCGAAGAAGAAGCCGAACACGACGAGGAAGACGCCGACCGCGCCCGCCCCGTGGACGGCGTACCGGCGCGCCCGGCCGGTCGCCCCGGGGTCGCCCGCCAGCACCGGAACGACGTGGCGGTCCCAGCGTGCCCGGACTGCATCCGCCGCGCTGTCGTGGTGCTCGGGGCGGACCAGCGCGTAGTCGACGAGCAGCGCCGCCGCGCCGAGCCAGGTGACGACGTAGATGGCGGCGTTCTCCTTCGAGGCGAACCCGAACGCGAGGAAGACCGCCGCCGCGTAGAGCGACCGCGGGGACCGGTGGTCGTAGGCCCGGACCAGAAAGCCCAGCGCGGCCAGCATGAAGGCGGCCACGAGAACGTCGCTGCGCATGTACCGGGAGTAGTAGAGCAGGACGGGGTTCAGCGCGAGCAAGAGGGCGAACGCGACCACCTCGCCGTCCCGGAGGCGGTCGCGGAACAGCAGCGCCACCAGCGGGAGCAGGCCGCCGACGAGCGCGACCGCCACCCGCATGGTGAAGTCGTTCGGCCCGAGCAGCCCGAACAGGGCCGCGTCCACGTGCTGGATGAACGGGCCGTGGATGACGGGACGGTATTCGAAGAAGCCGCGCTGGACGCGCTGCATCGTCCAGTAGGCGACGCGGGCCTCGTCGAAGTGGGCGGTCCGGACGCCCAGCCCGACGAGGCGGGCTACGAGCGCGACGACGGTGAGGCCGACGACCCCGGCCAGCGTGGGGTCGTCGCGGACGCGCCGGACGAGCGCCTGGAGGGCGTCCGCGTCGCCGGGGGACCGGCGGACGGCGTCCGTGTCGGTCATTCTTGTCGTGCGGTCGCTGTCCGGCCTTGAAACACTTTCTCTTCGGTTCGGGGCGGTGAGCGGTGGGTGGTCAGTCCTCCACGGGTCACTCCTCCAC
>CAZPIG010000241.1:0-4450 GCA_964586205.1 uncultured Halobacteriales archaeon
CCGTCGCCGCTCCCGTTCCCGGCCCCCGAGAACCGTGAGTAACGTTCTTATCTGGTAAGCACGTAATTACGGGCATGGCCGACAACCCTTCGAGCGGCAAGCTGTTCGGCGTCCCGTACAACTTCGAGCGTCCGAGCATCCGCCGCATGCTGTCGGCGTACTGGAAGCCCGGCGAGGGCATGCTCGTCGAGAAGCCGTTCGGAATCGGCTACACCCTGAACCTCGCTAGCTGGCGGTCGTGGGTCGTCCTCGCCGTCGCCGGCCTCATGCTCTGGAACGAGCGCAGCGGCGAGCGCGCCGCGACCGAGGAGGGCGACGAGCCCGTCGAGGTCATCGTCGACTGACTTGCCGGGCGCGGGAGCGGTGGAATCGACGCCTATTTTCGCGCCGGCGTCGTCCCGCCGGTCGTGAGAATCAGGTTCGTGACGGGCAACGAGGGCAAGGTCCGGGAGGCCCG
This sequence comes from uncultured Halobacteriales archaeon, assembly GCA_964586205.1. GTDB lineage: Archaea > Halobacteriota > Halobacteria > Halobacteriales > CAZPIG01 > CAZPIG01. The sequence goes on from CAZPIG010000241.1 coordinate 458, forward strand.
CGAGTACCTCGACGCGGACGTCGAGCAGGTGGCCTACGACTACGTCGAGGTCCAGAGCGACGACGTGGGGGTGGTCGCGGCCCGCGGCGCGCGCGACGCCCTCGCGGCGCTGGGCGACGGCCCGGTCGTCGTCGAGGACTCCGGGCTGTTCGTCGACGCCCTCGGGGGCTTTCCCGGCCCGTACTCCAGCTACGTCGAGGACAGGCTCGGCATCGAGCGCGTCTGGCACCTCGCGGAGCCCGAGGCGGACCGCCGGGCGCGGTTCCGGTCGGTGGTCGCCTGCGCGTGGTACCCCGACGGTAGCCTCGGTGACACCACCTCCGACAGCGACGACGTCCGCGTCGAGACGTTCGCTGGCAGCGTCCGCGGGCGCATCGTCGCCCCCCGCGGCGACGGCGGCTTCGGCTTCGACCCCATCTTCGAGCACGACGGGACCACCTTCGCCGAGATGTCCACCGAGCGCAAGAACGCCCTCTCCCACCGCGGCCGGGCGCTGGCGAAGTTCGCGGAGTGGTCCGCCGAGCGGGAGTCGTGGCGGTGACGCGCCGACACCCCTCCGTCGCATCCGACGCCAGCACCTATTGCCCTCCGGCGCATACCCGTCACAGTGAGCGTCGTCGCCGAGTTCTCCATCAGGGCGGACGAGTTCCTCCTCGGCGAGCTGATCGCCGGCTTCCCGGGGCTGTCGGTCGAGATAGAGCGCGTCGTCCCGGCCGAGAAGCGCGTCATGCCCTACATCTGGGCCTACGGGACCGACCTCGCGGCCTTCGAGGCCGCGATGGCCGAGCACCCGAACGTCAGCTCCGTCACCGTCCTCGACCGCTTCGACGACCGCGCGCTCTACAAGATAGCGTGGGAGGACCCGGCCCGCGAGCTGGTCAGCGGCATCGCCGAAACCGACGCGACCATCCTCGAGGCCTACAGCGACGACGAGTGGACCTTCCGCATCCGGTTCGAGGACCACACGGGCCTCGCCCGCTTCAACGAGTTCTGCGACGCCAACGGCATCAATTACCGGCTCGAACGGGTCTCCGCGCTCGCCGACGCGCCCCGCGCCGACCCCCACGGGCTCACCGACCAGCAGCGCGAGGCGCTACGGCTCGCCGTCGAGGCGGGCTACTTCGAAGTCCCGCGGGGGACCACCCTCGAGGCGTTGGCCGACGAACTCAGGGTGTCGGTGCAGGCCCTCTCCGAGCGGGTGCGCCGCGGCGCGGACAAGGTGCTCCGGGCCGCGGTCCTCGAGGGCGGGCCGAATCCCGACGGAGGTCCGGACCCGGAGGACGGCCCGAAATCTTAAACGCGGGAACGGCGGCGACCATGAACAGCGACATAAGGGCCCTGTAGGGACAAGGGTTCCAGCTTTGCTGGTGGCCCCGACAGTGGGGGCATGGTCGACCAGACCAGGGTAGCGCCAGTGGACGACGCCGACCTCCAGGACACGCTGTACGACGTGCTCGCGGACGCGCGACGACGGGCGGCCCTCCGGTACCTGAATGCCCGCGGGACGCCGGTGTCGGCCGGCGAGCTGGCCGCCGAACTCGCCGCGGGCGAGCACGGCGTCGCCGCCGACGCGGTGACCGACGACCAGCGGGCGGAGATGGACGTCGTCCTCAAGCACGTCCACCTCCCGAAGCTCCACGAGGCCGGCATCGTCGTGTGGGACGCCGAGGCCGACCGGGTCGCGCTCACGCGGCTGCTGGAGGAGGTGTCGCTGACGACGCCCATGACCGGCAGCCTCATCGACGCCTCGGTGTCGCTCCGGCGGGCGTAGGGCCCTCGATGGGAGCCCTCGACCGGCGATGACTGCCGACTCCGAATCCACGGAACCGCGGAGCGTGACCGTCGCGGTCGTCGAGGCGGTCGCGGCCGAGGTGGGCGTCCCGACCACCGACCTCGACTGCGTCCTCGCGGACGTCGTCGACCCCGGCGCGCTGGACGCGCTGTTCGCGGGCGGCCGGGACGCCGGGACCGTCGAGTTCGCCTACTGCGGGTGCGCGGTCACGGTTCGCGCGGACGGGACCGTGGAGGTCCAGTGACGGGAACTCCTTAGGCCCACCCGCGAGACGCTCCGAACGTGACCGATACCGGAGTGGACGAGACGGCGGGGACGCCGACCGCCGACGAGACCGTGGCGCGCGACGAAACCGTGGCGCGCGACGAGACCGCGACACACGACGAGACCGCGACACACGACGAGACCGCGACACACGACGAAACCGCGGCACGCGACGAGCCAGCGACTCGCGACGAGACTGCGCTGATAACGGGCGCGTCGGCGGGCATCGGCCGCGCGCTCGCGGCGCGGTTCGCCGCGGGCGGCCACGACGTCGTCCTCGTGGCCCGTCGCGAGGAGCGGCTGCGCGACCTCGCGGCGGACCTCGAAGCCGACCACGGCGTCGGGACGACCGCGATTCCGATGGACCTCGCCGACCGCGGCGCGGCCGCCGACCTCCACGACGCCGTGACCGACCGCGACCTCGCGGTGACGACGCTCGTCAACAACGTCGGCGTCGGGACCTACGGCGAGTTCGCCGACGCCCCGGTCGAGGACCTGCTCGCCGAGCTACAGCTGAACGTCGTGCTGCTGACCCACCTGACGCGGCTGTTCCTCCCCGAGATGGTCGCGCGCGGCCACGGCCGGGTGTTGAACCTCGCCTCGACGGCCGCGTTCCAGCCGGGGCCACAGATGGCCGTCTACTACGCCTCGAAGGCGTACGTGCTGTCGCTGTCGGAGGCCGTCGCCGAGGAGCAGCGCGGGGATGGCGTCACCGTGACGGCGCTCTGTCCGGGCCCCGTCGAGACGGAGTTCCACGAGCGCGCGGGCATGGACGACGCGCGGCTCGTCGGGTGGGTGCGCCAGGACGCCGAGACGGTCGCCGAGGCGGGCTACCGCGGCGCGATGGCCGGCGAGGCGGTCGTCGTCCCGGGCTGGCGGTTCAAGCTGCTCGCGCTGGCCGCGAAGCTGTCGCCGCGGTGGCTCTCCCGGAAGGCGGCGGCGTGGGTGAACGCCGAGCGGTGACGGTCCGGCGCTGAATCGACGCCGAGCGGTGACGGTGCGGTGCCGTATGTAATCAATATCGGTTTCGTAATCCGCGAAACGTCGCCGCAGTGCTAGTGGAAGCTTTGACGTGGGTCCCGCGGGTAGCCCTTCGGGATGGGACTCCCGGTCGGCTATCCGGACGACCGCTCGCTCGAGCTATCGGCGGGCGAGGTCACCGGCGCGGTCGGGGACTCCGTGACGGTGCTGCCCATCGTGGTCGCCGTGGCCGCGCTCACGCCGCTCGACCTCGCCACGCTGCTGGTCTGGTTCGCCGCGTTCCAGGTCGTCTGGGGGCTCTGGTACGGGCTCCCGCTCTCGGTCGAGCCCATGAAGGCGCTCGCGGCGCTCGTCGTCGCGGGCGCGATGACGGCCGGCGAGCTAGCCGCCGCGGGGCTGCTCGCGGGCGTCGTCCTCGTCGCCGTCGGGGCAACGGGGACGCTCGGCCGCGTCGAAAGCTACCTCGGGCGACCCGTCGTCCGGGGCGTCCAGCTAGCCGTCGCGCTCGTCCTCCTCGAGACGGGCGTCCGGTTGAGCCTCCGCGGGCCGGCGATGGCGGCCGCGGGCGCGGGCGTCGCGCTCGCCGTGGCCGCCCTCGGCTACCGGCGCGCCAGCGCGCTCGCCGTGCTCGCCGTCGGCGGGGCCGTCGCCGCCGCGACTGCGGGCGTGCCCGCGCCCGCGCTGCCCGCCGCGAGCGTCTCGCTACCGTCGGCGGCAGCGTTGCGGTCGGCCGCGACGGTCCGCGGGACGGCCGCCCAGTTGGCGATGACGGTCGGCAACGCCGCGGTGGCGACGTCGCTGCTGCTCTCGGACTACTACGGCGCGGACGTGCCGGCCGACGACCTCGCGACGAGCATGGGGCTGACGAACCTCGTGGCCGTGCCGCTGGGCGCGATGCCGATGTGCCACGGCAGCGGCGGCGTCGCGGGCAAGTACGCCTACGGCGCGCGGACGGC
>CAZPIG010000242.1:0-4447 GCA_964586205.1 uncultured Halobacteriales archaeon
AGCAGCGCCTCGACGCCCGCGAGCAGGCGCACCAGCGGGCCGGCCGCGGCGAGGTCGCCGTAGCCCAGCGTCGTGAACGCGCCGAGGCTGGCCGACAGCCCCGCGAGGAGGGCCGCGACCGGGCCCGACGACGCGATACCGCCGCCTGCCTCGCCGCCCGAGCCGACGCCGCCGACACCCCCGACCCCGAGCGCGGCGTACACCGCGGCGAACGCGAGAACTGCCACGACAGCCGTCCCGACCACGCGCCACGGGCGCTCGCCGTAGCCCGCGACCCACCGCTCGCCGGCGAGGCGGAGCCACGCCCGGCGGTCGCCCGTCGCGCGGGCGCGCTTGCGCCGGGCCTCCCGCTCGCGGACGTGGTACCGCGAGGCCGCCCGCGGCAGGGAGTTCTCCCGGAGCACCCGGCGGTAGGTCCGGTACACTGCGGCCGCCCGCGCGAGGTCGTCGGGGTCGCCGTCCTCCTCGTAGGCGCACTCGCCGCCGAAGTCGGTGTCCCCGTCCACCCGGACGTCGAGCAGGTGCGCGTCCGCGAGCAGCGCGTCCGACAGGTCCGCGCCGCGGAGGTCGACCTCGGTGACGGCCACGCCTTCGAGGGTCGCCCCCGCGAGGTCGGCCGACAGCAGGTCCGCCCCGGTCAGCGCGGTGCCCCGGAGGTCCGCCCCGCGGAGGTCGGCGTACCGCAGCGACGCCCCCGAGAGGTCCGCGCCCTCGAGGTCGGCGTTCGACACGCGGGCGTTCCACGCGAGCGCGCCGGCGAGGTCGGCCTCGGTCAGCACCGCGCCCGCGAGGTCGGCGTCGGTGAGGTCGGCGTCCGCGAGGTCCGCGTGGCGCAGGTCGGCGTCGGCGAGGTCTGCGTCCTCCAGGGTCGCCCGGGCGAGCGGGACGCCCCAGAGGTTCGCTCCCGAGAGGTCCGCCCCGGACAGCGACGCCTCCGCGAGGTCCGTGCCCCAGAGGTCCGCACCCGCGAGGTCGACGTCCCGCAGCGACGCGCCGGTCAGGTCGGTCCCGTCGAGGGTCGCGCCGTCGAGGGTGGCGTCCCAGAGGTCCGCCCCGGCGAGGTCGGCGTCGGAGAGGTCCGCGCCGTCGAAGGTGGTGCTGCGGCAGTTCGCGTCCGCGAGCGTCGCGCCGGCGAGGTCCGCCCCGGTGAGGTCGGCGTGGACCAGCAGGGCTCCCGAGAGGTCGGCGTCGGCGAGGTCCGCGCCGCGCAGCGAGCAGCCGTCGAGGGCGACGCGGTCGCCGAGGTCGGCCCCGCGGAGGACCGCGCCGTCGAGGCGCTCGGCGCGGTCGGCCCTCGCTCGGACGAGCTGCTCCACCGGCTTGGCGTCGCCGTCGGTGGACGGGTCGTCGCCGTCGGTGGACGGGTCGTCGCCGTCGGCCGACGCATCGACGCCGGCGTGCCAGACGCACCGGCCGGTGTCCCGCCAGACGGGACGGGCGCAGCGGGCAGCGTCCGATGCGGTGGGGTCCCAGTCGGTGCTGTGAGCGGCGTCGTCCGCTTCGGACTCGCGGTCCGGGTCCACGTCGGATTCGCGGTCCGGGTCCACGTCGGACTCGCGGTCCGTTTCCGAGGCGGGCTCGTCGTCCGGGCTTTCCTCGCCGCCGGGAGGGGGTAGCCGGGCCCCGCAGCGGTCGGCGGGCGGGTCCATGGCCGGGGCCTTTCAGTCGAGCGAGATAAATCCGGCGGCTCTCCGGACGGTGGCTGCCGCTCGACGGCGCAACGGAGACGACCCAGAAAACGCTCGCGTCAGATAACCCGGTTCCGCAGGTAGTCGAGGTGCTTGGCGTTGTAGACGATCTTGACCTCGTCGGTGTCCGGCGAGCCGATGCAGGTCAGCCGGACGTCGCGCTCTTCGACCTCCTCGTCGGAGAGTATCTGCTGCATGTCCATGTCTATCTTGCCCTCCTTCAGGATGGCCGCGCAGTTCGCGCACGCCCCGGCGCGACACGAGAAGGGCCAGTCGTACCCCTGGGCCTCGGCGGCCTCGAGGATGTACTCGGTCTCGGAGACCTCGATGACGCCGTAGTCCTCCTCGTCGAGGCCGGCCTCGCTCGCCTTCTCGAAGAGGTCGTCGTCGTCCATCGACCAGCCGTGGTCGTCGAGTACTTCGTAGTTGACGTATTCGACGGTGGGCATCGGCCGGGGATTCGACTGCCGGACGGTTAGACCTTGCTGTTCTCGATAGCTCCGGAGAATCGACTGTCTGGCCGCCGAGAGGGCTGTTCTCGCGGTTCTCGTCGGACCACGCGTGCGGACCACCGATGGGTGCTCGCCGGCTCAGGACACCAGCCCGGCCGCCTCGAACGCGAGGAAGGACGCCAGCGCCGACAGCGACGGCGTCAGTATCCAGAGCATGATGACCCGGCCCGTCGCGGCCGGGTCGAACAGGTCGCCGGCGCGGAGCGAATCGGGCTGCTCCTCGCCGATGGGGGCCACCTCGCCGGCGGACTCCGGAGCCGCCGCGGTCAGGGCGTCCACGGTCACCTCGGCGCGCTCCCCGCCAGACTCGCCACTGATGGCGCGCGCGGCGGCGTCGGAGAAGGTCGTCGTCCGGGTCGCCCGCCCCCAGCCGAGGCCCACGATGCACATCGTCGCGCTGACCGCGAGGCTGGCCGGGATGCCCAGCCACGACAGCAGCGTGATGATGCTGGCGCTGACTACCTCCACGACCAGCGCCGCCAGGAGGGGAAGGTCGGTCAGGTCGTTGCCCACGGTGTCGAGCGTCCGGCGAGCGATGGTGAACGCGCCCAGCCCGATGGCCCCCGCCGCGAGCAGGATGCCCTGGTTCATCCGCAGGGCCTCGCTGCCGACCAGCGGCGCGACGGCGTTGGCGACGTTGCTCGCGCCCGCGCTGAACGCCATGTAGCAGGCGATGGCGACCACGGCCACCGACCCGACGACCTCCCGGGGCGCGGTGCCGGGGCCGAGCGTGGGCCGAGGCGCGGCCCCCGAGCGGTCGAGCACGAGCAGCGGCCCGTCGGACTGGTCGACGGCGAAGCGGGCGTCGAGGTAGGGGTAGAGGTACCGTCCGATGACCGCACAGACCCAGAAGGCGACGATGGGCGCGACCAGCCACCACGAGACGATGCCGCCCATGACGCCCCAGTTGATGGTCCCGCTGGCCACTCCCAGCCCCGCGATGGCCCCGACGGCGGTCATCGACGTGGAGGCGGGGACCCCGAAGAGGTTCGAGATGAGCAGCGCGAGGCCGACGAAGAACAGCACGCCGACGCTCGCGCCGACGGTGAACTGGGTGGCCGGGACTATCTCGCCGCCCATCGTCTCGACGACGTTGCGGCCCACCGTCCACCCGCCGAGCAGCGCGAACCCGAACATCAGCGCCGCGGCCCGGAGCTTCGTGACCACGCGGCTCCCCACGGCGGGCCCGAACGCGACGCCGGTCGAGGACCCGCCGATGTTGAAGCCGACGAAGACCGCGACCAGCAGGCCGATGGCGAGGAGGGCGACGCTCACGTGGAGTAGGTGGTCGGGTCCCGTCTTAAAATGCTTCGCCTCGGGGTGGAACGATGCTCGCCTCGGGGTGGAGCGGTGTTCGTTCGGGGTGGAGCGGTGTCACACTGGGTCGGCGTTCCTTCCCACTCTCGCACACCCACTCGAACGTACGTATAAGTACCCGAACACCGTCTACGGCCGCATGGCCGACATCGACCCCGACCAGACCACCTCGCTGTACCGCCACCGCAACGACGTGAACTCGACCGACCGCGGCGACGGCCCCGCGGTGGTGTTCAGCCACGGGACGCTGATGGACCGCACCATGTTCGACCCGCAGGTGGCGGCGCTGTCCGACGACTACCGGGTCGTCGCCTACGACTCGCGGGCGCGGACCGACCGCTGGCGCGGCCCGTACGACCTGGACGACCTCGTCGAGGACTGCGTGGCGCTGCTGGACGCGAAGGGCATCGACGAGTGCGTCCTCGCGGGGATGTCGATGGGCGGCTTCATGGGCCTGCGCTTCGCGCTCGCCCATCCCGACCGCCTCGCGGGGCTGGTGCTCATCGACAGCATGGCCGAGGCCCACACCGACGACGAGAAGGAGGAGTACGGCGAGATGATAGAGACGACGAAGGCGTCGGGAGACGTGCCGGCCCCGATGGCCGACATCGTCTCCAATCTGCTGTTCGGCGAGACGACCATCGAGGAGAACTCGGAGCTAGTCGAGGCGTGGAAGAGCCGGTGGCTGACCTACCCCGGCGAGGCCGTCTTCCACGAGGTGAACTCGTGGCTGGACCGCCCGGACCTGACCGACCGACTCGGCGAGATAGACGTGCCGACGCTGGTGGTCCACGGCGAGGAGGACCTCGCGCTGGAGCCGTACCGCGGCAAGGCGACCGCGGATGGGCTGCCCGACGCGCGGATGGTGGACGTGCCCGAGGCCGGTCACTCGTCGAATCTGGAGAATCCCGACGTGGTGAACGAGGCGCT
>CAZPIG010000243.1:0-4442 GCA_964586205.1 uncultured Halobacteriales archaeon
GCCCCCCGACCGGCAAGCATAGGTGAGCGGCGTCCGACGCGCATCCATGGTCGGTCTCCCGCCGTCGCCGCTCGGACGCCTGCTCGTCGGCGGCCTCGCCGCCGCCGGCCTCCTCGCGCTCGCGTTCGCACTCCGGGCAGGTCGCGGAATCCGGCAGGTCCTCGGCGGCACGGCGACGGACATCTACTCGCTCTCGACGGGCGTCGACGGTCCGGTCAGCGTCACCGGCACCGCGGTCCGGTACGAGGAGACGGTCGCGAGCCCCTTCACCGGCACCGACTGTCTGGCGGTCGCGTACGCGGTCGAGGAGTCCCTGCCCCTCCCGCATCGCGTGCTCTCGACGGATTCGCCCTCAAATTTAAGTTTCTGAGGCGTCGAATAGCGGACATGAGTCAGACCGGCGCGGAGACCGATCCGGGGGGTCGCGGGGAGTCCGACGGCGGGGGGTTGGATGACGGCGGCGTCCGGTCCGGCGGCGTGCTCAAGCAGTACAATCCGTTCAAGTGGACCATCAGGGCGTTCGAGGCCGGCGGCATCAATCAGTGGGAGGAGTACGCGCTGGACGCACTGTTCGCCGTGGTGCTCATCATCCTCGCCCTGGGGCTCGCGGACATCGTGTAGACCCGCGGACGGCGCGTGGACTGGCGAGGGTAGCGTAGGTGGGTCGGCCGGTTTCGCTTCCGGGAAGTGATTCGGCGGCAGTGGGGTTCACCGGACTGCACCACTCCGGTCTTCACCGCGGCGCGCTCGCCGTTAGAGAACCGCATCCGCCGCGCCGCCGCCGTAGATTCTCCATAACAAAGGCCGTCTCGGAACTATCGAGCCTGTATCCCGGGCAGCGACCCCGCCGGGGCCGTGTCCCTCCCACGATGACTGGCTCGCGTACCCTCGTCCTCGGCTTCGACGCGCTGTCGGCGCGCTACCTCGAGGCCTTCGACCTGCCGAACTTCGCGGCGCTCCGCGAGCGCGGCGTCGCGGCCCCTCTGGAGTCGACGCACCCGCCGTGGACCGCCAGCGCGTGGCCGTCGCTCTACACCGGCACGCCGCCCGACCACCACGGCGTCTACTCGTTCTTCGACTTCTCCGGCGGCTACCCCGACGACGCGACGCTCGTGACCCGTAGCGACGTCGACGCACCCGCGCTGTGGGACTACCTCTCGGCCGACGGCGTCCCCAGCGTGGTCGTCAACGTCCCGGTGACCTTCCCCGCGGACCCCATCGAGGGCGTGCTGGTCCCGGGCTACCTCGCGCCGGCGTCGGCACCGGGCCACCCGTCCGGCGTCCGCGACGCCGCGGGCGAGGCGGTCGGCGAGCCCTACCGCATCTACCCCGACGGCGAGACGCTGGCGGCCCACGTGGACCTCGTCCACCACCGCCGGCGGGTCGCCGAGCACCTGCTCGCCGAGCGCGACTGGCGACTCGCCTTCGTGCAGGTCCAGGTCACCGACACGGTCGCCCACGAGTTCGACGACCCCGAGGCCCTCCGGGCGGTCTACCGGGCCGCGGACGACCTCGTCGGCGCGCTGACCGAGGCCCACGCCGACGCGAACGTCGTGGTCTGCTCGGACCACGGGATGGGGCCGACCGACGGCTACGTCGTCTACGTCAACGAGGTGCTCCGCGAGCACGGACTGCTCGTGACGGCGGACGAGGGCCGGCCGCCCGTTCTCGAGAGCGTCAAAGGTCAGCTAGTCGACGACTCGACGGGCGACGTCGGGGAGGGCGACGTTCGTGACCGCGACGCAAACGGCGACAGCGCCCGGGACGACGACGCCGACCACGCGCCCCGCGCGCGCGCCGTCGGCGCGGCCGCCGCGGCGCTCGGCGCGGTCGGGGTCACTCCGGCAGACGTCTACACCGTGGCCGAGCGCGCCGGCCTCGGCGGCCTCCTCGATAGGCTCGTCCCGCCGGAGGCCCGCACCGCGGCCACCACCGGCGTCGACTGGGCCGGCTCGAGGGCCTACTGCCGGAGCCGGGTCGAACTCGGCGTCCGGCTCAACCGCGTCGGCCGCGAGCCCGACGGCGTCGTCTCGCCCGGGGAGTACGAGTCGGTCAGAGACCGGGTCGTGGAGGTGCTCTCGGCGCTGCGGACGCCCGACGGCGCGCCCGCCTTCGACTGGGTGCGTCCCCGCGAGGCGGTGTACGACGGCCCGCACACCGACGCGGCCGCGGACGTGCTGTTCGCGCCGGCCGGCATGAACAACCTCGTCGGCGCGAAGCTCCCCGGCCGGCAGTTCCTCTCCCTCGACGCCCTGAACCACGAGCGGACGGGCGTCCTGGTGGCGGCGGGCCCGGACGTCGAGCCGGACTGCGAGCCCGGGACGCTGTCGGTCACCGACGTGACGCCGCTCGTGATGACGCTGCTCGGCCGGCCGGTCCCCGAGCGCGCGACCGGCCAGGTGCCATCCGGGCTCGTCGCCGGCCCCGTCGAGCGCCGCGACTACGGGTCGGTGCCGTTCGGGGAGGGCTCGGGAGCGGGCGACGACGAGCACGGGGCGGTGGTCGACCGACTGCGGGACATGGGCTACCTGTGAGCACCGTCCAGCGCGACGACGTCGCGCGGCTGGTCTCCAGCACGGTGCTGGTCGCCGCCGGCCAGGTGATCTGGTCTAGCTCGCGGCTCGTCGAGCGCGTGGTGGTCGCGCGGGCGCTCGACCCCGCGGCCTACGGCGAGGTCAGCGCCGCCCTCGCGGTGCTCACCTTCGGCTCGACGGCCGCGGTCCTCGGGCTCGACCAGGGCGTCGCCCGGTACGTCTCGCGGTTCGACGACCCGGCCGACGCCCGCGGCACGTGGCTCGTCGGCCTCGTCGTCGCCGGCGGCCTCGGGGCGGTCGTCGCCGCGGTGCTCGCGGTCCGCGCCGACGCCGTGGCCGACCTGCTGTTCGAGGGCAGCGCCGCCCGGCGGCTGGTGGTGCTGTTCGCGGCCGTCGTTCCGCTGTCCGCGACGCTCCGGGTCGGCGTCGGGGCCATCCGGGGCCACGAGAACACCATCTACCGGACGTACGCCCGCGACCTGCTGTACCCGGGCGTCAGACTGGGGGCGCTCGTCGCGTTCCTTTGGGCCGGGGCGGGCGTGCTCGCGGCGGGCTACGCCTACCTCCTCGGCGCGGCGGCCGCCGCCGTCGCCGCCCACGTCCTGCTCGCCCGCATCCAGCCCCTCCGCGGGGCGGTCCGGGCGAGGCCCCGCGAGCTACTGTCGTTCTCGCTGCCACTGGTGCTGGCGGCGCTGCTGTCGGTGCTGCTCACCCGGACGGACACGCTGATGCTCGCGTACTTCAAGGACTCCGCGGCAGTCGGCGTCTACAACGCTGCCTACCCGCTGGCGGGGGCCACGCTGCTCGTGCTCACCGCGTTCGGGTTCATGTACCTCCCGCTGGCCTCGCGGCTGGACGCCGACGGCGAGCGCGGACAGGTGAACGCGGTCTACAAGTTGACGACCAAGTGGATACTGGTGGTCTCCTTTCCCGCCTTCCTGACGCTCGTGGCATTTCCGCGCGACGTGCTCGGGGCGGTGTGGGGCGCGGAGTACGCCGCGGCCGCGCCGGCGCTGTCGGTGCTCGCGCTGGGCTTCTCGGTCAACGCTGGACTGGGTCGCAACCGCGAGACGCTCTCGGCCCTCGGGCTGACCGGCTACGTCCTCGCGACCAACGCCGTGGCGTTCGCGGCCAACGTCGCGCTGAACGTCGCGCTGGTGCCGCCGTACGGGCCGCTGGGCGCGGCCGTCGCGTCGGCGCTCTCCTTTGGCGCGCTGAACGTCGGCAACTACGCGGTCCTGCGGCTACGCGCCGGCGTCTCGCCCGTCTCGGGGCCCTCGCTGCGGGCGCTCGCGGCGTTGCTCGCGGTGCCGACGCCCGCGGCGCTGGCCCTGTCGCGGCACGTCTCGCTGTCGGTGACGACGCTGCCGGTGTTTCTGGTCGGGACGGGGCTGGTCTCGCTGGCGGTCGTGGGGGTGGCGGGTGGCTTCCAGCCCGCCGACGCGGTGGTGGTCGATTTGGTGGAGTCGCGGCTGGGGATTCGGGTACCCGTTGTCAGGCGGTGGATTCCGGACGGTGACGGGGCGTTGAGTGGGGTGGGGTTGGGTGACGAGGGGGAGTAAGAGGGCTCGGCTTCACCGATGTTCACCCGCTGAACACCCGTCGATAGGACTACGGGGCCGCGACTGGAACACGTGGACGACCGAGGATGGACGGAGACGAGGACGACATCTGGTATCCGACTGTCGACGACGTTCTCTCGCTTCATAGTGACATCATCGAGGACGACCCCAATTCGACTCCTGGTGTTCAGGACGAAGAGCGGATCGAGTTCGCTCTCGACTACGTCGAGGAGGGTCACTTCGGCGAGGTCCCGGGGACGATTCACGAGAAGGCATTTCACCTGATGCGGCTGCTCGCGTCGAACCACTGGTTTGCCGACGGGAACAAGCGGACGGCGCTGAACAC
>CAZPIG010000244.1:0-4406 GCA_964586205.1 uncultured Halobacteriales archaeon
GGTCCACGACGTCGAGAACGCCTTCGTGTTCCACGTCGAGACCGACGGCTCGTTCGACGTCGAGGAGCTGGTCACCCGCGCAGTCGACACCCTGAGCGACCGCGCCGACGAGCTAGAGGAGGCAGTCGCGCTGTAACCATGGTTCGCTCCCGAATCCCCCTTCCGTCGCGGTCGGTCGGTCGAGGCCGCGCGAGCGGCGCGCGAGCGGCGCGCGGTGGTCGCCGCCGGCGGTCGCCGCCCGCCGCGCGGGAGGTCCGGTCAACCGAAAGGGGTTTGAGGGGCGAACGGGTACGGCACAGTGCCCGGGAGACGGGCAGCGTTATCGCGTGCAGGGATAGCCAAGTCAGGCCAACGGCGCAGCGTTCAGGGCGCTGTCTCGTAGGAGTCCGCAGGTTCAAATCCTGCTCCCTGCATTTTCCGGCTCGACCGGACGGGCGAGCCGTGAAAACGGAACGGGCAGGTTTGAACCACGGGAGTCGCAGTGGCCGAGCACCAGCGAGGCCGACCGTCTCCCGGAGGTTCAAATCCTGCTCCCTGCACTCGCACTACTATCCGAACAGTCGACAGACACCGCAACAGAGTGGAACATGAGCAAGACGAATCCGAGGTTGAAGGACCTCGTCGCAGACCTGCACAGGGTGGCCCGCGAGACCGGGGCCGACGTCTGGAAGGACGTCGCGGAGCGCCTCGAGAAGCCGCGACGCCGCCACGCCGAGGTCAACCTCGGCCGCATCGACCGGTACGCGGGCGAGGACGAGACCGTCGTGGTACCGGGGAAGGTTCTCGGCAGCGGCGCGCTCCGCGACGGGGTCACCGTGGCCGCGGTGGACTTCTCCTCGACCGCCGAGACGAAGATAGAGGCGGCCGACGGCGAGGTCCTCGCACTCGAACAGTACGTCGAACGGAACCCCGACGGGTCGAACGTCCGGGTGGTCCGATGAGCGTCAGCACCGTCGACGCCGACGTCGTGGTCGACGCGAAGGACTGCATCCTCGGCCGCGTCGCCAGCCAGGTCGCAGAGCGCGCCCTGGAGGGCGAGACCGTCGCCGTGGTCAACGCCGAGCGCGCGGTCGTGACCGGCAGCGCGGACGACGTGATGGCCACCTACGAGGAGCGGACCGGCCACGGCTCCGACCGGGGGCCGTACTACCCCAAGCGGCCGGACCGCATCTTCAAGCGCGCCATCCGCGGCATGCTGCCGTACAAGCGCGAGCGCGGCCGCGAGGCGTTCGAGCGCGTCCGGGTCTACGTGGGCAACCCCTACGACGAGGAGGGCGAGCGCCTGCCGGACACGTCGCTGGACCGCCTGTCGAACATCCGCTTCGTCCAGTTGGGCGAGGTAAGCGAGAAGCTAGGAGCCAACGTCACATGGTAACGAACACGTCAGGGAAGAAGAAGACGGCCATCGCCCGCGCCACCGTCTCGGACGGCGAGGGGCGGGTGCGGGTCAACGCCCGGCCCGTGGAGCTGATAGAGCCGGAGACGGCGCGGCTGAAGATGCTGGAGCCGTTCCGCATCGCCGACGAGCAGCGCGAGGGCGTGGACGTGGCCGTCCGCGTCGAGGGCGGCGGCGTCAGCGGGCAGGCCGACGCCGTCCGCACCGCCATCGCGCGCGGCATCGTCGAGTACACCGGCGACGCGGAGCTACGGGACGCCTACATGGAGTTCGACCGCTCGCTGCTGGTCAACGACGTGCGCCAGCGCGAGCCGAAGAAGTGGGGCGGGCCCGGCGCGCGGGCGCGCTACCAGAAGTCCTACCGATAACCATGATGGTTCCAGTCCGGTGTTTCACGTGCGGCAACGTCGTCGGGGAGCACTGGGAGGAGTTCAAGACCCGCGTCCGCGACGAGGGCGAGGACCCCGAGGCGGTCCTCGACGACCTCGGGCTGGACCGGCACTGCTGTCGCCGGATGCTCGTCTCGCACAAGGACCTCGTGGACATCGTGGCCCCCTACCAGTGACCATGTCGGCCCAACGGTTCTCCCGGTACGAGAAGGCCCGCATCATCGGCGCGCGGGCGCTGCAGGTGTCCTACGGCGCGCCGGTGCTGGTCGAGACCGACGAGTCCGCGCCCATCCTCATCGCGGCCGAGGAGTACGACGCCGGCGTGCTGCCGTTCACGGTGCAGCGAGGTGCCGAATGACGCTCCGACGAGGTACCGAATGATGCTCCGACGAGGTGCCGAATGACGCTCGTCACGGACGTCCGGATGCGGCAGGTGCTCGACTCCCGCGGGTCGGCGACCGTCGAGGCCGACGTCCTGACGGAGAGCGGCGGCTTCGGCCGGGCGGCCGCGCCGAGCGGGGCGTCCACCGGCGAGCACGAGGCCGTCGAGCTACCCGCCGCGGAGGCCATCGCGGCCGCGCGCGAGCACGCCGTGCCCCGCCTCGAGGACCGAATCCACGCCGGCGACCAGCGGGCGGTCGACGCGGCGCTGCACGCCGCCGACGGCACCGACGACTTCTCGACCATCGGCGCGAACAGCGCGGTGGCCATCAGCATGGCCGCCGCGAAGGCCGCCGCGGACGTCCTCGGCGCGCCGCTGTTCCAGCACCTCGGCGGCGCGTTCCGGGGCGACGACTTCCCGACGCCGCTGGGCAACGTCGTCGGCGGTGGCGAGCACGCCGCGGGCGGGCCGGCGATCCAGGAGTTCCTCGCCGCGCCGGTCGGCGCGCCCAGCGTGTCGGACGCGGTGTTCGCCAACGCGGCCGTCCACCGGACCGTCGCGGAGATACTCGACGACCGCGGCGTCGCGGCCGGGAAGGGCGACGAGGGCGCGTGGGCCCCGGACGTGGCCGACGAGGCCGCCTTCGAGGTCGTGAGCGAGGCCTGCGACCGCGTCGCCGACGACGTGGGCTTCGAGGTCCGCTTCGGCTTGGACGTCGCCGCCTCGGAGCTCTGGGACGGCGAGGCCTACCGGTACGGCGACCGGAGCCGGGGGCCGGCCGAGCAGCGCGAGTACGTCGCCGACCTCGTCGACGAGTACGGCCTCGTCTACGTCGAGGACCCGCTCCACGAGGAGGACTTCGAGGGGTTCGCCGCGCTGACCGACGCCGTCGGCGACGAGACGCTGGTCTGCGGCGACGACCTCTACGTGACGAACGTCGAGCGCATCGACCGCGGGCTCGAGGCGGGCGCGGGCAACAGCGTGCTCGTCAAGCCCAACCAGATAGGGACGCTCTCGGACGCGTTCGACGCCGTGGAGCTGACCCACCGCAGCGGCTGGGAGGCGGTCGTCTCCCACCGCAGCGGCGAGACCACCGACGCGACCATCGCACACCTCGCCGTGGCGACGGCCACCGCGTTCGTCAAGACCGGAGCCGTCGGCGGCGAGCGCACCGCCAAGCTGAACGAGCTACTGCGGATCGCGGAGAACGCGGTATGACACACGACACGGAGACACTACCATGAGCGAGGAAGAGCCCGACGGATTCGACGCCGCCGAGCTAGAGGAGGTACCGGAGGAGGCGGCCGGCGAGGCCGTCGAAGACACTGGCGAGGCCCCCGACGCGGCCGCGGACGCCGCCGGCGAGGGAGCCATCGAGGAGGACGTGATGGGCGACGAGGAGGCCGACCTCCTCATCCCCGTCGAGGACTACCTCGGGGCCGGCGTCCACATCGGCACCCAGCAGAAGACCAAGGACATGGAGCGGTTCATCCACCGGGTCCGCACGGACGGCCTGTACGTCCTCGACGTGAGCAGGACGGACGAACGCATCCGGACGGCCGCCCGCTTCCTCGCGAACTACGACCCCGAGCAGATACTCGTCACGTCCAGCCGCCAGTACGGTCGCTTCCCGGCGGAGAAGTTCGCCGAGGCGGTCGGGGCGCGGGCGCGCACCGGGCGGTTCATCCCCGGCACGCTGACCAACCCCAAGTACGACGGCTACATCGAGCCGGACGTCCTCGTGGTGACCGACCCCATCGGCGACGCCCAGGCCGTCAAGGAGGCCATCACGGTCGGCATCCCGGTCATCGCGATGTGCGACTCCAACAACAACACCAGCAACGTCGACCTCGTGGTCCCGACGAACAACAAGGGCCGCAAGGCGCTGTCGGTCGTCTACTGGCTGCTGGCCAACGAGACGCTGGACCAGCGCGGCGCGGAGCCGACGTACGCGCTGGACGACTTCGAGAGCGGTATCTGATTGCCCCCGCTTTCGGGGCGGGGTTGCGGTTGCGTTCCGGTCGCTCCCGTCAGCGTCGCTGCCGGTAGCTACCGTCGGCTCCGGAGGTGGTCCACGACGTCCGCGGGTGGTTCGTCGGTGTCGTCCTGGCTCTCCTTTCTGACCCTCGTGTAGTCTCCGAGACCGAAGATGTCGGGAGCGGGTTCGGCTCTGTGTGCCATAGGTGGTACACCGCGACTACGTTCGGAACACAGCAGCTTAAATTTTCCCTCGCCGAGG
>CAZPIG010000245.1:0-4403 GCA_964586205.1 uncultured Halobacteriales archaeon
GAATCCTCGCCGGCCACCTCGCGCGGACGACGGCCATCCCGCTCGGGCGTCGGATTCCCGTGCTCGTCGACCTCGCCGCGGACGATGCGGGTCGAGGAGAGTATCTCGCCATCGTCGGCGAGGACGTGGGGCACCTCCACGATGTCCAGCGGTTCGAGGCCGCGCTCGGCGCGTATCTCGTTGATGCGCTCGCCGCCGGGGCGGGTCTCCGGCGAGACGACGAGCGCGCCGAACTTGGGCTCGGTGGCGATGCCCGTCGGCTCCTCCAGCGGCCGGACCTCGAAGTCGCGGTCGTGGCGCTCGGCGAACGACCGGAGCTCGCTCTCGAGGTCCGCGCGACGCTGCTCGAACGGGCGGATGACCCGGTCCTCCGAGCGGGTCCGCGGGGCCAGCTCGTCGGTCGTCAGCCCGACGGTGACGTCGCCGAGCTCGAAGGCGCGCTCGAACAGCGCGCGGTGGCCGTCGTGGATGGGGTCGAAGGTGCCACCCAGCGCCACGTCCATGTGCCGGGGAACAAGGGCCCCCGGTTTAGTGACTTCGAAACGGTGGGGCCGCGAACTCGCGACGGGTCACTCCTCGTCGTCGGCGTCCGAGTCTCCGCCGTCCGCGTCCGACTCGTCGCCGTCCGCGTCCGACTCGTCGGTGTCCGCGTCCGACTCGTCGCCGCCGTGGCCGTCCGCGTCCGATTCATCGACGATCTCCTCCACGTCGACCACGTCATCGTCGGCCTCCTCGACGTTGATGCTCACCGGCTCGGTCTCGGGGCCGGTCTCGTCGGGCCCGCCGAGGTAGCGGTCGAGGTTGAAGACGGTGTTCAGCTCGTCCTGAATCTGGCCGACCACGCCGCCGACCAGCTCGGAGGGTGCGATGGCCGTGTACTCGTAGGGGTTGTTGCCCGCGCCCTCGGTCTCCCGCTTGCGACGGCTCACTGTGTCCTCCTCGTGGAGCTCCGCGAGCGCCTCGCGGACGGTGCTGGGGTACAGGCCGGTCCCCTCGGCGACCTCCTCGCTGGTGCTCCACGGGTGTTTCCGGAGGAAGACGTATATCTGCGCGCGCGTGTTCGTGTCGAGTATCCACGACAGGAGGTCGATGACCCCCTCGTCGAAGCTCTCGATGGCGCGGTCGGCCTCCTCCTCGATGCGCTCGCGCGGGCCGGACGGCCCCTCCAACGGGGCCGCCTCGTCGTCGCCGACCGGCCCGGTCGACACCTCTATCTCCTCGGGCTCGTCGGTGGGTTCGTCGTCGCTCATGCGTTGTCTCACGGAGGACAAAAGCGCCCCTGGGTAAAAACCTTGGCGAAGCGGTTACAGGACCAGCGACTCGTACAGCGCGGCCGACCCCTCGGTCCGGCGGAGTCGTCGCTGGCGCTCAGCGCCGCTCTCGGCGTCGTAGAGGTCCCGCGGGGCCGACGTCCCGAGGCGCTCGCAGGCGCGGTCGACCGCCTCGCCGAGGGACACCTCGCCCCGGCCCTCGCGGTCGACGAAGGCGGCGTCGTGGCCGTGGCGGATGGCGCGCCACTTGTTCTCGTCGAGCACCTCGCGGCGCGCGCCGAGGCCGCTCGCGCCGCCGTCGGCGGCGGGGCGTGCGGCGTCCTCGTAGCGCTCGGCGAGGTCGACCACGAGCGCGTGGACCCACTCGACGAACGCCATCACGCGGTCGACGTCCGCCTGCCCGTCGGGCGCGCGGACCTCCACGGTGCCGTGCTCGGAGTGGGGCCGGACGTCGAACCATATCTCGCCGCGGTCCGCCACGGAGTCGGTCGAGAGCAGCAGGCGCTCGTAGCCGATGAAGTCCTCGAACGACTCGAAGCGGCCGGGCATCCCCGTGTTGGGCAGGCCCTCGAATATCTTCGCGCGGGCGGACTGCAGGCCCGTGTCGAAGCCGTTCCAGTAGGGGGAGTTCGCCGACAGCGCGAGCATCACCGGCAGGTCCCACCGTAGCTCGTTGGCCACCCACACCGCCTTGTCCGCGTCGTCGACGCCGACGTGGACGTGCAGCCCCGCGGTCGTGTTGCGGTGCTGGGGGTACTGGATGCGGTCTAGCTGGCTCCGGTACCGCGGCTTCTCGGCGTGCTCCAGCTCGCGCCACTTCGCGCCGGGGTGCAGGCCGGCCGCGGCGATGCGGAAGCCGCTGGCCGCGGCGTGGTCGACCAGCGCGTCCCGGACGGCCGTCACGGCGTCGCGCGCGTCGCCGAGCGACTCGATGGTGGGCGTCTGGGTCTCGACGACGCACTTGAACAGCTCGTGGTCCAGCCTGTCTTCGAGTATCTCCGGCGGCTCCGTTTCGTAGACCAGCTCGTCGGTGCCCGCGGTGGGGAGCCCGCGGCCGTCGACCACGTAGAACTCCTCCTCGACCCCGAGCGTCCCCATCGTCGTGAAGCTCTCGGCCGAGCCGCTGTCCATCGTCCGCGTCTTGATGCTCGCCGGATAAATAGGTCGTGGGATGCGGCAGTCGGGTCGGGACCCGACTGTTCGCGCCGGCCGGCCGCTACCGTAACGTCTGGCCGCCGCAGTCACACGGCCCGTCCACGCAGCAGGCCTCGTAGGTCCCGTCGCAGTTGCAGTCGTCGGGGACGACCCGGAGTTCGGCGTCGTCGGTCGATGCGGTCGCCGCGCCCGCGACGAACGTCAGCGTTGCACCGGAACTCCGGAGGAACTTTCTGCGGTTCATGTGCGGCTGCAACTCTGAGCGTCCGACCATAAAATTATGCTCGACCGTGTCGGCTACCGGTCCGACCACTCCTCGGTTCGTTTGCCGGTCGTTACTCCAGGCAGAACATGCACCTGCAATCTTCGAGGGGGCACGTGCACAGTTGACAGCACCGCGCCCAGCACCCGTGGCCGTCCGCCGACGCACTGCCGGACGCGAGCGCCCCGAGCAGACCGGCGCTACCGATACCTTTCAGGACTTGTCGTCGGTTCATTGTGTACCTCGACCCCAATGATTTATTCCAAAGAGAAATGAGTTCCGGAAGTAGTAGCGTGGTTGAAACGTGGTTGCCGCCGGGCCAGCTCCCGGCGACCGCTCGCTACAGCGGCCTCGCCACCACGGCGAGGTGGTCGGCGTGGTGGGGCTCCAGGCGCGCAGTGTCGAGGACCTCGTAGCCCTCGCGGAGTTCGTCGAGGACGGCCTCGAACACGTCGCTCGGCTCGCGCGTCACGTCCTCGCTGCGGGCCTTGACCGCGAGCACGAGGCGGCCGTCGGCCGCGAGGAACTGCCGGTTCGCGAGCGCGACGCGCGCCTGCCCGCGCGTGGCGACGTCCTGCACGATGGCCCCGAGGTCCGCCTCGACGACGTGGGCGTAGGTCGCGGGCTTTCTGGCGTCCTTCAGCAGCGGGACGAGGTTCGGCCGGTCCTCCGCGACGGCGACGAGGTCCCGCGCCGGCCGGGGCGCGAACTCGACGGCGTAGGTGGGTCCGGCGAAGTCCGCGACGTGGCTGGCGGTGGTGCCGGCGGCCGCGCCGAGGTACAGCACGCCGTCGGCGGCCCCGATTCCGGGGTCCAGCCCCGCCTCGACCGTCGCCGCGAGCTTCGAGCGGTCGGGCTCCCACGCCCGCCAGTCGCCGTCGGTCGGCTCGTCGCCGACCGGCGGGCCGCGGGTCGCCAGCCGTCGCCCGCCATCGAACTCGCGGTAGGCGACGCCCTCCGGAAGCTCGAGATCGGAGTCGCTCACGAGCCACCCTCCCGCGCGCGGATGCGCGCGATGCGCTCGTCCAGCTCGCGGTCCAGCTCCGGCCGGCGCTCGCCGGAGTAGTGGTCCACGCGCGCGGCGATGGTCAGCTTCCCCGCGAGCGCCCGCGCCGCCGAGCCGCGGTGCTCGGCGGGCGTCCCGTGGACGTACTCGTGGGCGTAGATGACGCCGTGCTTCGGCGACGGTGCGCGGCCCTGGAGGTGGGCGAACAGCGCGTCCTCCGCGCCGAGCACCTGGACCGTGCCGCTGGGCTTCTTCGCGAGGGTCTCCAGCCCGCCCGCGAGCGCTATCAGCCGGGCGGCGAGGACGGGCCCCGCCATCGCCGCGAGGTTCGGCGCGACGGAGGGAGCCCACTGCTCGACGGTCCGCCGGAGGGCGTCGGCCTCGTCCGCGAGGTCGGCCACGCGGCCGGCGAGCGCGACGACCCGCTCCTCGGCGGGCGACTCGGGCTCGCGCTCGGCCACCGCGCGCGCTCCCTCGACGCCGGTGCCGGCGTCCGGGAGGAGGCTGCCGGCCCACTCGGCGACGCGCTCGGCGAGTTCGTTGGCGGTGCGCTCGCAGTCGTCCATGGCGCGGACGGCGTGTATCAGCTGGCGGTCGTCGGCCTGCTCGCGCTCGCGGACCTCGCCCTCGGTCGCTCGGACCGTGGCCTCGTGGAGGCGGTCGTAGTAGTCGGCCTCGTCGGCGGCGAAGCCCGCCTCGACGGCCAGGG
>CAZPIG010000246.1:0-4402 GCA_964586205.1 uncultured Halobacteriales archaeon
GCATCGGACGGTGCGTCTGGGGTTCGGTGGGGTTCGGGGTTCTGACTCATGGCTGATTCGGATAGAGTTGGGCGGTCGTCTAGCTCGAGGGCTCGCGGATCTCGATCTCGGTGTCGCGGGGCGCCAGGCCGACGTCGGCCTCTATCACGCCCTCGCTCGGAGCCGGGATGGGCGCGCTCGTCACCGTGCAGTCGTAGAGGTGCACGATGAGGGCGTCCGTCAGCTCCGACTGGCCCGGCGGCCGGTGGAACGGCACCTCCACGTCGACGGGGGCCTTGTCCTCGGCGGCCCGCGTGAAGAGGCTCGTGTCCTCGACCTGAACCGAGATGGTCATGTCGTACTTCTCCGCGCCCGTCGTCTCCGCCACGGCGTAGGCGTCGCGGCCGTTGCCGACGTGCTGGGCTTCGAGGCCGTTGTCCCACGAGAGGTCGATGCCGGAGACGGTGGCGATGGTATTCACCGTCGAGTCGTCGGACGGGTCCGACAGCGTGACGTCGCCGGTCATCCAGAACCGGAACGGGCTCTTGCTCTGGGGCACCGAGAGGCTGGTGTCCGAGGTCGCCGCGTCGTCGTAGCTCCGGCTGGCGGCCGTCATCGACATCGTGGCCGACAGGGGGTCGCCCTGTTCGGCCTGGAGCTGGAGGTTCGCCTTGCTGCCGACGAACCACTCCTTGAAGTCGAGGTCCGCCTGCTGGTGCTCGACGGTCATCGTCGGCAAGCGGTCGGACTCGGAGATGATGTGCTCGGTGTAGGAGGTGCCGCCGCTGGTCGACGCGCTGCCACTCGTGCGGCTGCCGAGCGCGTACTCGAACGGCGCGTTGTGGTCGAGCACGAGGAACGGCACCTCGAACTCGTAGGTGCGCGCGTCCGGGGAGTTGAGGTGGGGGCCGCGGCGAGCGCCGCTGGTCGCCATCGGCGTCACCTCGTTGGGGTTGACGACCTCGACGTCGTCCGTGAGGAGGCCGAAGTACGAGTCGGTGGGGCTGGCCTTCGAGTAGGCGGTGCTCTCCGCTCCGTAGCTGACCTGTGACTGACTTGCTTGGGCGTATCGCATGTGTGTCGGGGAGTGACCCGGCGTGGGGGTGCCGGGCCGGTGGTTCGCTCGTCCGGCGTCGGTCGCCGCGGTTCGTGGCTCGCTCGTCCGGGTCGATTGCCGGGCCGGTGGTGCAGTTACCCGACGCCGACCGTCGGGCCGGGTGTCGTTCGCTCGGCGTGGACCGCAGGCCGGTCGCCGCCCGCCCGGTGCGGGCGTCGCGAGCGGGGACCGGGACTCGTTCGCTGCCCGGCCGGGGACCGGGCCGTCCTATCCTAGCCGTCCACGGGTGTTCAGTGGACGACCTCCGGGCGGTACACGGTTCACTCACTGTGCGAATCCGGGTCGCCACCGGCGGACCACTCCGGGCCCGCGTCGGACTCCGACCCGGCCGCGGAGCCGTCTTCGACTTCCGGAGCGGCTCCCGGGCCGCCGTCCGCGCCCTCGTCGGGCACGGATTCGTCGGCCACCGAGTCCAGCGGACGGCCGTCGGAGGGCTCGAAGCCGAACTCCGCCTCGAGGCGGCGGAGCCGCTGCTCGTGGGACCGGACTAGCTCGACGGTGCCGGACCAGCCGGCGTGCGGGTCGTGGGTGCCCCAGATGGCCTCGGCGTTGCGCTCGATGGTTTCGTCGGTCTCGCGCTTCCAGCGGTACAGTAGCCGCGCCACCAGGAGGGTACTGGGCCCGGCGGCCGCCGCGCTCACCTGGAGCAGGAACTCGATAGCAGCCATTCGACGGGTACTCACCCCGGAGACGGGGGATGCAGGCGTCCGGAGCGTCGCAGCCTGGTCCACCCGGACCGGGACGCCTGCACCCTCCCTAGGCCGGGACCGACCCTCAGTGTACGACCCGAGGGTGGTCAACGGGGACCGACGAGGTAGGGAGGGGCTGACTCCCTCGTCCCGTCACCGCCCGCTGTAGCCGTCGAAGCCCGCGACGTACTTGTCGAGCCAGCGGTAGAGGGTCTTCTTGGTGACGCCGAGCGCGCGTGCGCCGCCGGCGACCGACGCCTCGTCGTGGACCCGGCGGACCAGGTCCGCGAACGTCTCGCCGTCGGCGGCGTGCTCGCGGTACACCTCGTGCTCCCGGTCGCTGAGGGGTGTGACCCGCTCGCCGGCGACGGTCACCGTCACGGCGTCGTCGGTCGCCAGCGCCCGCGGGTCGTGGGGGAGGGTCCCCAGCACGGGCTCCTGGAGACACCGACAGCCGAAGGGCCGGTCCTCGCCGACCACGTACGCACACCGCGGCCCGTCGTCGCCGGGGACCACGAAGCACGCTTCGACGCCGGTGACGGTGCCGTCCACCTCGTCGTGGTGGGGACAGCTACCTTCGAGCACCCGCCACCGCGTGCCGGTGACGAGCGCGACCGACTCCGCGACGGCCTGCACGCCGTGGCGGAGCGCCCAGAGCGTCGCGCTGCCGGCGACAAGCGGCGGGTGCCAGCCGGCCAGCACGTCCACGGCTCCCGCGGCGACCCGCCGCGCGTCCGGCGTCGTACCCGGGACGGTGGCCAGCGCGTCGCCGAGGTACTCGCGCACGGCCGACGCGAGCGCGGTCACCGCCCACTCGACCTGCCGGCGGACGTACCGGGCCGCGAAGGTACCCGCCGCGTCCACCGAGACGGTGACGGTCGCGTCGGTGCGGGGGAGCCGGTCGGCGAGGTCCTCGGCGAGGCGGTCCGTCGCGTAGCCGGCGGCCGTCTCCACGCCGTCGAGCGTCGCCTCCAGCAGCGTGGCCCGCAGCGACGCCGTGAACTCCGCGGCCGCCAGCGCGTCGGCGGCCTCGACGGACGGCTGGTCGGACTCGGTCCCGTCGGTGCTCGCCGCCACCGCGCCGCGGAGGTCGTCGTACACCGCCGCGACCCGGTCGTGGAGGTCGCCGGTGGCTCCGTCGAGCGGCGGGCAGGCCGCGCGGACGACCGCCGCGGCGTCCGGGACGGTCGCGTCCGGGGGCGTCGTCGTCGACGGCGCGGCGTCGCCCGCCGCGGGCAGCACTGCTCGCGCCGGCGCTGTTCGGTGACCTACCATGTCACCGGCCACCGGTGGAGCGTTGCGGCCGCTGGCCGGAGCGCCGCGGGTGGTCGCCGCTCGTCCGCGGGTGGCTACTCATCCGTCCTCCCGGCCCCGCAGCAGCGCGTAGGCCGTGCGGACGGCGTCGGTCCCGAGGATGGCCGCGCCGGCGGCCAGCCCAAGGACCGACACCAGCAGTACGAGCCACGACTGCACCCGGCCGTCACGGGCGACCTGGAGCAGGAAGGCCGCCAGCAGGGCGACGACGACGGCCGCGCCGACGACGGCGCGGGCCGTCGTCAGCAGCCCGGTGCGCTCGCTCATGGCCGGCCCTCCCGTCCGGTGGCGTCGCGTGGGACAGTGCGGCTGCTGTCGTCGGTCGCCCGGACGGCGTGCCAGTCGCGGAACCGTCGCTCGCGGCGACCGACGGGTACGTCGCTGCCCGAATCCGCCCCCCGCCGGGTTCGCGACCTGCGACGGGCGGCCGCGAACAGGTGCCGGACCTCGTCGTGCGTGACGAGGGCGGGCCGACCGAGGCGGAGCGACGCGAGGACCCCGGCGCGGTCGAGTCGGACGACGACGCCGCGGCCCCGCGTCGGGGGCCGGTCGTAGCGCTCCCAGAACGGCTCGACGTACCGGACGACCGACAGTAGGTCGGGGTCGTCGAACCGCACGCAGATGCGGCCGCGAGAGCGGCGCATCGCGGTGTAGTACTCCAGCGGGGTCGAGCAAGCACCCACGTTCGGCGGCGAGTGGATGGGCTGCTCGTCGGTTCGGGGGTGCGGGGGACGGTCGTCGGGTCGAGGCTGCATCGTCCGCCCGTCGGAGCGGGAGAACGTCGCCCGCACGTCCGCCCGCGGGCGTGGTGACTGCTCACAGGCCACGAACGCCGGCGACGGGCGGTCAGCGGTGCGTTCGTCGGGGAAATGCCTTTGGTGGAGGACTCCTTGTGTTGACATGCTCGATCCTCGTGTGTCGGGGAGAGAGCACCCCGGGCCGGTGTCTGTCCCATCGGCCCGTTCGCTCGTCGGTGGGGCGCTCTCTTTACGAGCAAGCGACCACGTGAATAAAAGCATCCGCCATCCTCGGTGAAAGTGTAATCACGACGTTCGGGGGATGGTTCGGTCGAAGTCACGCAACGGCGGACCGACCGAGCCGGAGCCCCTCGCCCGCACCGCTTCGGGCCGACCGACCCGCAGCCTTTAGCCTCCGCCGACGCCAACTCCCGCCGATGACCACGGACTCCCCGGTCCCATTCATCACGTTCGAGGTGATACCGGCCGTCGACGTTCAGGACGGCGAGGTCGTCCAGCTAGTCGGCGGCGAGCGGGGCACCGAGACGCGCTACGGCGACCCCGTC
>CAZPIG010000247.1:0-1709 GCA_964586205.1 uncultured Halobacteriales archaeon
GCCGCCTGCGAGGAGGCGGCCGCGGCCGGCGCGGGCGTGAAGGCCTACCTCCTGCTGAAGCCGCCGTTCCTCGCCGAGTCCGAAGCCGTCGCGGACATGCGGCGCTCGGTCCGGCGGTGCGCGGAGGTCGAGGCCTGTCACACCGTCTCGATGAACCCCTGCAACGTCCAGCGGTACACGATGGTCGACGAGCTGTACTTCGATGGCGGCTACCGGCCGCCGTGGCTCTGGAGCGTGGTCGAGGTGCTCGAAGATACTGCAGACACGGACGCCATCGTCGTCTCGGACCCCGTCGGCGGCGGCAGCGACCGCGGTCCGCACAACTGCGGCGACTGCGACGAGGCGGTCGAGGCGGCCGTCAAGGACTTCTCGCTCCGCCAGGACCCCGCGGTCTTCGAGCAGGTCGGCTGCGAGTGCGAAGCGACGTGGGCGGCCGTGATGGACCGCGAGACGGGCTACAGCCTGCCGCTGGCGGAGTAGGACGGACGAACTG
Source organism: uncultured Halobacteriales archaeon (assembly GCA_964586205.1). Classification (GTDB taxonomy): domain Archaea; phylum Halobacteriota; class Halobacteria; order Halobacteriales; family CAZPIG01; genus CAZPIG01. Next base: position 494 of record CAZPIG010000247.1, read on the forward strand.
CGGGACGGCGACCGCCCGGCCGGTGTCGACACCCACAGATAGGAGCCGGCTTCATAGCCCCTACCTTCAGTATCGGTCTCCTACGGCCGATAAATGGCCTGTTTACCGGTAGTAAGTAGTTTATTACCATGTAGTGTCGTGTTGGAGAAGTCGAGTGCGGCATCGCCGGGAGCCGTCCGGAATGGGGGGTGGTCCCGGCCGCCGCGGAGGGGGAGAACGGGGTCGGACCCGTCGCCTTGCACCCCGGCCTCAGTTTTTCGCCGGTCGCGTCGCCGCTGTCGCTTCCGCCGCTCCCGGAGCGGTCGCCGTCGCCGACGCGGGCCCGCCGCCCCGCGAGCGGGCCACCCGCCGACCGCGGCGACCGCCGCCGGGGCGGTGGCGGTGCAGTCGTCGCCGTCGATGCGGCAGCGGTGGTCACCGCTGTCGAGCGCGAGTGGCGGTCGCGCGAACGTCGAACGAGCGCCGCAGTCGCGAACACAGCACCAGTCGGGGAGCGGAACCCTCGCCCTACCCGCCGAACCCGGCCAGCACGCCCTGCCCGTCCGTGTTGCCGAGGTCCGGCAGCGCGGCGCGCTCGGGGTGGGGCATCATCGCGGCCACCGTCTCGCGCTCGCCGAGCACGCCGGCGACGTTGTCCACGGAGCCGTTGGGGTTCGCGTCGTCGGTCACTCGCCCGTCGGCGTCGCAATAGCGGAACAGCACCCGGTCCTCGCGGCGCAGGTCGGCGACGGTCTCGTCGTCTGCCACGTACCGGCCCGCACCGTGGGCGATGGGCAGCGCTACGACCTCGCCCTCGTCGTAGGCACGGGTCCACGGCGTCTCGGCGTTCTCGACGCGGACGTGGACGCGCTCGCACTGGAAGCGGGCACTCTCGTTGGTGGTGAACGCGCCGGGCGCGAGGCCCGCCTCGGTGCCCACCTGCGCGCCGTTGCAGACCCCGAGGACGGGGACGCCGGCCGCCGCCAGCTCGCGGACCTCGCTGGTGACGGGCGCGCGGGCGGCCATCGCGCCCGCGCGGAGGTAGTCACCGTACGAGAAGCCGCCGGGGAGGTAGACGCCGGTCGCGTCGCCCGGCAGGCCGTCCTCGTGCCAGACGATCTCGCTGTCGATGCCGAGGTGGGCCAGCGCCCGCCGGGAGTCGCGGTCGCAGTTGCTGCCGCCGAAGCGGACGACTGCAACTGTCACGGCGACCACCGCCCGGGTGGTCGGTAGAGAG
>CAZPIG010000247.1:1809-4395 GCA_964586205.1 uncultured Halobacteriales archaeon
GCAGTCGTAGACGCGACGGTCATCGCTCCTCCACGTCCACCGCGTAGTCGTGGATGGTCGGATTCGCCAGCAGCCGCTCGGCCATCTCCTCGGCGCGCTCGCGGGCCCGCTGGCTCGACTCGGCCTCGAGGTCGACCTCGAAGCGGTCGGCAAAGCGGAGGCCGTCGACGTCGAACCCCAGCCGCTGGAGGGCCCGCCGGGTCGTCTCGGCCTCCGGGTCGAGGACGCCCGCCTTGAGGCTGACCGTCACCGTGGCCGTGTAGCCGGTCATCGTCGGGTACTGCGCGACCGTGCACGAAATGCCTTGTGAATCGTCCGGGGTATGCACGACCGTGGACATGCGGCGGCCCGGCACCTGTTCGACCGCGGACGACTCCGGAGACTGCATCGCTACTCCTCCAGCTACCTACCCCACCGCCGTCCCGTGGTGATTCCCACCAAGTTCTTAGTACTCGGGGATCGTCGGTCCACTACATGCCGCCCGATCCCCAAGAGCAGGCCATGAACGAACGACGAAGTTGCAGCTCTGTGACGCCCTCCCGCCGCGCCCTCCTGTCGGCCGGTGCCGCGACGTTCGCGACCGCCATCGCCGGCTGCTCGGAGCTACCGGACTTCTCCGAGGACGATACCGACCGGCCGGACGACTCGCCCGCGCTTCCGACCGACGCCGCGGACCGGGGCAGCGACCCCGGCTCCGCGGCCCTCGCGACGGCCCGCGACGCGCTGGTCGACGTGCAGACGGCCCTCGACGGCTTCGTCGACCGCCTGCCGCCGGTGTACAGCACGCGGGAGCCCCCGAACCGGGTCCCCACCGACCGGGTCGAGGCGGGGTTGCGGACCGCGCGGCGCGCGCTCGACCGCATCGGCAGCGACCCGCCGCCCGCCCGCGAGCGGACGGCGACGGCGCTCGCCGGGTACGCGGACTTCCAGAGCGCCGCCAGCGAGTACCTCGGGGCGTACCTGCCGGTCCTGCACGACGTCGAGGCCTACCGGGCCTACCGCCACGCGGGCCGCTACGAGCCCGCGGGGACGGCGCTCTCCTCGGCCACCGAGGGGCTCGACGGCCTGAGCGAGCCGCGTGACGCGGCCACGAGCGCGCTGAACGGCCTCGACCGGGACGCCCTCGCCGCGGTGGACGTCCGCCTGTCGGCCTCGTCGGTGCCCGGGTGGGTCGCCGACGGCACGGCCAGAGGGCGCTTCGCGTCCCGGCTGCTGGGCGGCTTCTCCAGCGAGGTCGCCGGGCTGGTGACCCTCCAGTCGGCCGGCGGGGCCTTCGACGACGGTCGGTACTCCCGCGCCGAGGAGCAGTTCCTCTCGGCGAAGTCGACCTTCAGCGAGGCCCACGACCGGTTCGTGAGCCTCGAGAGCGGGACGGCGGCGCTGCCGGGTGCGACCGACGTGGCCGTCGGCTACGCCTGCCGCGCGGACGCGATGTTCGACCACTGCGACGCGATGGCGGCCGCGTCGCGTGCCGCCAGCTTCGACCAGACGTCGGGGCTCGAAGCCGCCCGGGAGCGCGCCCGCGACGCGCGCGAGCGCGCGGAGGGCTGCGTGAGCTCGGAGTGAGGCGTGGGCCCGGAGTAAGGGCTCGAACGGCCCGCCGGTCGCTTCCGAGCGGCGGCTCAGAGGTCCTCGGCGACCGCGACGGCCGCCGCCAGCGCGGGCGCTTCGAACAGGTCCCGGCCGAGGTAGGCGTTCGCGCCGGCGGCGTACAGGTCCGCGGCCGCGCCGACGACAGACGCGGGCAGCGGCTCCGGCTCGCGGTCGCACAGCGTCCGCCAGTCGGCCACGCCGCGCTCCTTCGCCTCGCTCTTGGCTCGCTCGACGGCGTCGACCCACTCCGGCTGGGCCCGCTTGTGGTACTGGCGGAGTACCTCCTTGCTGACCTGCCGGCCGTCGTAGGAGAAGCGGTTCTCGTCGAAGGTGCCGACCACGTCGGCGACCCGCACCTCGCCGGCGTGGTAGAGGCACTCTATCTTCCCGTCGTGGTGGGTCAGGCCCGCCGCCTCGGCCCGCTCGGTCACCACGCGGTTGACGGTCCGCGCGAGGTCTTCGAGGGTGTCGAGGTCCGCCCGCCCGGCGATGCGGGCGGCCTCGGCGCGGTCGAGGTAGCGGTCGCTCTCCTCGAACTTCGTGGAGAACTCCACGACCGGCTCGGGCAGCGACACGGACTCGTCGGGCCACGAGTCGCCATCGAGGCCCACGTCGGCGGGGGCGGCCCGCCGGCGGAGGCTCGACCCGACGGGGACGGTGTTCCGGAAGACGATCTCGAGGGGCACGACGTAGCAGTCACCCGCGGCGCGGTGGAAGGCGTCGTAGTCGTACGCGCGGCCCTCGCGCGGGAGCTCCGGCACCTGGGCCACGTCGATGGCCATCCGGCGCGGCGGGGTCGAGACCTCGTGGATGGAGACGGGGTCCGATTTGGACGCCTCGTTCTCGTGGACGACGCCCCGGTAGTGGGTCGGGACGCCCTCGTCGGCCAGCAGCTCGAAGTTGTACGCGCCCATCGCACAGAGGCTGGCCCCCTTGCCCGGGATGGGGTCGGGCATCTTGCCCCAGTCGAACACCGAGTAGTCGTCGGTGAAG
>CAZPIG010000248.1:0-4328 GCA_964586205.1 uncultured Halobacteriales archaeon
TCCCGCCCGACGGTGGTTCGTAGAGACTCGACGGGTCCGACTCTGTCACCGACTAGCCGGAGTCCCCGACACCGCCCGAACCACTCTCCCACTCCGCCAGCCGCGCCGCCTCGCGCTCGAACTCCGTCGTCAGCCCGCGCTCGCGGAGTGCGGCGCGGACGGCCTCCAGAGTTCGCTCCTCGCGGACCACCTCGGCCACGCCCGAGGTGTCGGCCACCGCGTCCGGGTCGAAGTAGAACGTCGCGGTACTCGCGGGGGTCAGCTCCACGTCGACGTCGCCGCCGCGGATAGTTCTGGGGCCGAGCGCCCCGCGGGCGGCCTCGACGGGCAGCCGGCTGGCCTCCGTGGCGACGTCCGCCAGCAGACCCTCCATCTCGGCGACGACCGGCGGGGCCAGCCCCCACGCGCCGAGGTAGCCGTCGCGGCGCGCCGCGCGCTCGAAGCCGTCCGCGAGCTCTGCGGCCGTCAGCTCGCCGTCGCTGCCCCACCCGAAGACGCCGAGGGCGGTGTCGACCGACAGCTCCGTCAGCGCGACCAGCCCGAGGCCGTCCGTGACGGGGCTGCGGAGGCCGGGCTCGTCGCCCGCCGCGAGCACGTCGCCGCCGGAGTCGGTGCCGACCACGAGGTCGAAGCCCTCGGCCTCGCAGGCGGCTTCGAGACCAGCCACGACGCCGTCGACCCCCTCGGTCACGTCCAGCAGCACCACCGGCTCGTCGTAGTAGGCGGCGACGCGGGACTCCGCGAATGCGACGCCGTCGGTCGTCCGCGTCTCGCCGGTCGCGTACGCGACGGTGTCGGCGACGGCGGCGTGGCCGTCGGTGTCGGCGTCCGCGACGGCCTCGCCGTCCGCGGCAGCCTCGCCGTCCGCACCAGCACCGTCGCCGAGGGGCTCGACGTTCTCTATCTCGGCCATCGGTCGCGGGCCGACGTGGGGGTCCGCTGGCGCGGGCCGCCACGCGACGCCCCCGAGGGTGGTCGACACGCCGTGGCGCTCCAGCAGCCGCGCCGTCGGGACGGCACCCACCACGTCGCCGCTGCCGCCGATGCCGAACACGAGCGCGCTGTCGTGGTCGGTGATGGCGTCCATGGCGGTGGGTGGGCGGCGAGGGCCTTGAATGGTGTCGGGCGACGGGTCGCAGTGTCGCTTCGTCCGGCGGCCAGTCGGAGCCGGGTCCCGAGGTCAATTTCGCTCCGGGGCCCCGCTACTCCCCGGAGCCGGGGTCGCCCGCCTCGTCGAGGCGGCGCTCGTACTTCTCGACGGCGGTCCGGAGGGCGCGGCCGGCGTCGATGCCCTGCCGGTCCGCGAGCGCGAGCAGCGCGAACAGCGCGTCGCCCACCTCGTCCTCGGCGAGCGCGAGGGCCTCGGGGTCGGCCCCGTAGTCGGTCGAGGTGGCGGCCTCCTTCGCCAGTTCACCCACCTCCGAGACGAGGTCGAGCAGCCGGAACTCGGGCGGCGCGGCGAGGTCGTGGTCGGCGACGAACGCGGCGACGAGCGCCTGCTCGTCCATCGTCGGGTCGTCGGGCATGGTCGGCGGTGGGTGGCGTGGCTACTCGTGGCTTGCGGACGCGGGTGGCGGTGCTCCTTTCGTGCGCGCGAAAGAACACGACGGGGGCCGCCGCGACGACCCCGGCCGGACCGTCGCCCCCGCTACCGGAGCTGCCAGAACGTCTTGTCGCCGTCGACCCAGAGCGTGAACTCGAAGGTGAAGTAGAGCGAGCTGGCGTCCTGGGGGACCTCGAAGGCCACCCTGCCGCGGCGGCTCTCGCCGTTCGCGATGGGCGAGCCCTCGTCGTACGCCCGGTCTAGCTGGGACGTGCCGGTGATGCTCATCGAGTAGCTCCGGCCGGTGCCGTCCTTGACGAGCATCTGCAGCAGCGTGGAGACGCTCTGCTCCTCGCCCGTCTCGTTGGTCGTCGTCAGGTCCACGACGACGAACTCGTTGCCCGACGACGGCGTCGCGAAGGAGCTGAGCTGGCTGCGGGTCTCCACCCCGTTCACCGTGACGGTGACGCCCTCGTGGGACACGGCGTCGCCGGTCCCGCTGATGGGCACCTGGAGGTTCTGGCTCAGGTCGCCCATCGAGGCGGCCGACTGGCTCAGGTCGACGTTCACGCGGTCGAACTCGAAGAAGGAGATGGCCTGAAAGTCGAACTGCAGGGTCAGGCCGGTCGCGTCCTCGGGGACCTCGTACACCACGTCGCCGCGGCTGACCTCGCCCGGCGCTAGCTGTCCGCCGGTGAACGTCTGGGCCGACGTCGCGATGGTCTGGTCGTAGGTGAAGTCCTCGTCGTCCTTCAGCGTGGTCTGGAGGAAGCCGCTGAACGAGAGGAACTCGTCGCTGGTGGTGTTCTTGACCGCCAGCCGGACGACCTTGAAGACGTTCCCCTGGTCCGCGGTCTGGAACTGGCTCAGCTCCGTCGTCTCGGACACCCCCCGGATCACCATCGAGAGCTTGTCGCCCTCCACGACCTCACCCAGTTGCGCGCTCCGCGGGCCGGTCTGGTCCGGAGCGTCGGTCTGCTCGTTCGGCTGCTCGGTGTCGTCGGAGGGCTCGGTGTCGTCGGAGGGCTCGGTGCCGCCGCCGGGGTCGGTGCCGTCGCTGCCGCCCGGCGTCTCGATGGGCTCGCCGCCGCAGCCGGCGACGCCGAGAGTGGTTGCGACTGCGAGGCTTCCGAGGACCGTACGGCGCGTTCGCTCTTCGGACATCGAACCACCATTTCCAGTGGTGGTTGATTAAACTTCCGGCTCGGGGGCGGAGTTCGTCCCGTGCCGTCGTGCACTCCTACCCGGACATCCGCGACTCGGCCCCGCACTCCGGACAGGACAGGTCGACCGCGTCCCGGGAGTCGGGGATGTCGACGGCCAACTCCGCCCGCTCGCCGCACTCGGGGCAGGGCAGCAGCGAGCGTATCTCCTCGCTGTCCGGCGGCGCGCCGAGTGCGAGTGCGGTGGCCCGGTCGTCGGTGTCGTTGCGACCGTACTGGTACTCGCCGGGGGCGAACCGGACCGCCTCGCCGGCTTCGAGGTCGAACTCGTCGTCCGGCGTCTCGAAGGTGACCGTCCCGTCCAGGACGTAGAACACCTCCTCCTGGTCCTCGTGAGTGTGCATCCCGCCCGACAGCGTCTCGCCCGGCTGGAGGTCGTAGTGCTTCATGGCGAAGCCCTCGACCCCGAGGGCCTCCCCGACGGGGCGACCGCCGGGTGCAGTCGGGACCGGGTGCTCGAACACGTCGAGGTCGTCGACCGTGACGCGCTCCATGGGTGTCACGGACGACCACCGGGGTGAAAAGGGTGGCCGTCGTGGCTCCGGGGAGTGGACTGTCGCCTCGGCGCGGTGACGTCGCCGAACGGCTATCGGGAGCGCGGCGCGTCCACTGTGGTCGGAGCCTCGGGGTTGTAATCGGACGTGCTAGTGGAAAATATTATGACCGTGGCACGACAGTGCGGAACGGAGATGGGGAACCGAGACGGGCGCGACGACGAGGGCTTCGGAACCGTCCTGCAGTCGCTGAAGCGGGACGGCGCGCTCGTCCTCGTCGCCGGCGTCGCCTGTGACGCCGTCCTCGACAACTTCGGGACCCGCCTGCTCGGGGAGCCCGACGCGAACCGCCTGCGCGTGGTCGGCGCGCTCGACCGCGTGCCGCTGTCACGGGTGGTCGCCCGACTCGCGCGCGCCGGCGGCGACGACGCGCACGTGGTCACCACGGCCGCCCACCGCTCGACGGCGGCCGGCGGGCCAGCCACGGCGCGGGACCACCCGTCCGTGACCGCGGTGTCCGACGAGGCCGCGTTCGTCGAGCGCTTCCCGAGGATGGTCGAGGACCTCGTCGAGGAGCGCGGCGGCGTCGAGCCCGCGGAGCTACGGGTCGGCGTCGACTCGCTCCGGGCGCTCGGCGAGGCCGGCGTCGACGAGGGGACGCTCGTGGCCACGCTCCGCGACCTGCTGAAGGACCATTGCGGGCTGGGCCACGTCGTCCTGCCGGTCGAGCGGGACGCCCCCACGGTCCGGACGCTGCACGACCGCGTCGACGTGGTCGTCGAGCTACGGACCCGCTCGGGGACGCCCGAGCACCGCTGGCTGCTCGCGGACCACGGCCGGGCGACCGACTGGCTCCCCTACCGCTTCGTCGGCCCCTGACGTGCGTCGTCCCTGCGGACAGGGGGTCAACGTTAACTTCGACAGAACGGTGAAACCACCGTCGGGCGGGACTGAAAGGGGCGACGCGCTCGGCGAAGGCGGCCGATGCAAGCACCGCAGTGAGCGAAGCGAACGAGGAGCGCAGCGAGGGTCGCGCGAACGGAGTGAGCGCGACCTCGGAAGGCGAGC
>CAZPIG010000249.1:0-4311 GCA_964586205.1 uncultured Halobacteriales archaeon
TACTGGCACTTCGTGGACATCGTGTGGTTGTTCCTGTTCCCGCTGTTCTACATCCTGTAGGTGATACCAATGGCACGCACAAAACTCTACACGGCGATATACGTGGTCCTGTTCGTGTTCGCGACCGTCCAGGTCGGCGTCGAGTACGCGGGGCTGGTCGAGGACACGTACTTCGTGGCCCTCGGCCTCATCCTCGTGCTGTCGGCCGTCAAGGCCGTCGTCGTGGCGGCGTACTACCAGCACCTGCGCTGGGAGCCGCGGTCGCTGACGTACCTGATACTGACGGGACTTGCGGCCGCGCTGGCGCTGACGGTGGCGGCGTCGTACTCGATCACGTAGAGCGACCTTTTTGCTACGCGGGGGCGCGTCCGAGCGAGGCGCGCACGGAGGCGCGCCTCGCGGTCCGCACCCCTGCGCTGGTTCGCGGGTCGCTCGGCTCACGGCTCGCTTCGCTCGCCGTTCGCCACCCCGAGGCGCTCGCTCCGCTCGCGCCTCGCATCGCTCCCCGCTCGCTTCCGGCGGCCCTCGCTACGCTCGCGCCGCCCACCCGAAAAAGCTCGATCAAAAAGACGCCGTTCCGTGCCGGCCGGTGCGGGGCCTCACACGACGACCACCCCGTCTTAGCTTTCCTGAACGCCACCGACCCACGGCAGTGTTCAGATAAGCCGGTCAGCCGACGAGCTGTTGTCGACTGACCATCCGCACGGGCGGGACTCCGGAAGGGGCGGCGTCCTGGCGAGCGAAGCGAGCCAGGGCTTGAGGGAGCTTGCTCCCTCAGTGCGCTCGGCGAACCCCGGCGAAGTAAGCACTGCAGGCCGCGGAGCGGCCGAAGCGCGCAGCGAGCGCGCGGCGCGACCGAAGGGAGCGCCGCGACCCGCGCGAGCGGCGAAGCCGCGAGCGCCGGGAGAGCACGCTCTCCCGAGCCCGCGCTCACTTCGTTCGCGCGGACGCCGCGGGAGCCGAGCGCGCCGGGGCTTCCGAGCGCCAAGCAGCAGTGCGGTCAGTTTCACAACCTTATCTGAACACTGCCCCGCCCCACACCGACAGCCTTTACGTCGCCGCCTCCCCACAGCCAAACGATATGCGCCGGAGAGCGGCCGTCCGAGCGCTCCTCGCCGCGACCGTCGGCACGCTGGCCGCAGCACTCGCGAATCCGGTAGCGGCCCACGCGGGGTCGCTGTCGACCACGTCCGGCCCCGTCGAGGTCCCCGAGTGGCTCTTCCTGATGACGGGTGGCGGCGTCGTCGCCGGGTCGTTCCTGCTCACCAGCTTCGTCACCGACCGCGACCTGCTCGTGGACTTCCACGACCGCGGGCTCACGCTGCCGGCGGTCGTCGACGCGGCGCGACCGGCCGCCCGCGCGCTCGGCGTGGTCGGCCTCGCCGCCGTCGTCGCGACGGCGCTCGCCGGCCCCGCGACGCCGACGGCGAACCTCGGGCTGCTCGTGGTCTGGGTCGGCTGGTGGGCCGGCTACACCGCGACCGTCTACCTCGTGGGGAACACGTGGCCCGCGCTGTCGCCGTGGCGGACCATCGCCGACTGGCTCCCCCAGTACGACCGCGACTACCCCGCGGACCTCGGCGTCTGGCCCGCCGTCGCGGGGCTGCTGGGGCTGGTCTGGCTGGAGGTCGTCAGCCCGCTGGCCGGCCGGCCGGCACTGCTGGGGTGGGTCGTGGTCGGCTACACCCTCGTCACGCTCGCGGGCGCGGCCGCGTTCGGCTCGGAGACGTGGTTCGGCCGCGTCGACCCGGTCGCGGGCGTCTTCCGCGCCTACGGCGCGATGGCTCCCGTCCGGCGCGGCGAGGACGGACTCGAGGTGGGGCTGCCCGGCGGCGCGCTCTCGCGGTCGGGCGTCGCCAGCGTCCCCGGCGGCGCGGCGTTCGTCGTCGCGCTGCTCTGGGTGACGACCTACGACGGCTTCGTCTCGACGCCCGCGTGGGCGGCGGCCGCGCGGGCCGTCGTCGGGACCGGCGTCCCGCCGCGCCTGCTGTACCTCGGCGCGCTGCTGGCCGGCTTCGCCCTGTTCCTCGGGGCCTATCGGGGGGCCTCGCGGCTCGCCCGCCGGACCGCCGACGCCTACGTCGCGCCGCGGACCGTCCAGCGGCGGTTCGCGCCGTCGCTGCTGCCCATCGCGGCCGGCTACCACCTCGCGCACTTCCTCGGGTACTTCCTGTCGCTGTCGCCGGCGCTGCTCGCGGCGCTGGCGAACCCCCTCGGCGGGGCCCACGCCACGCCGCTGACGCTGCCGGGGTGGTTCGGCGGCCTCCAGCTAGCGTTCGTCGTCGTCGGCCACCTGCTTGCGGTGTGGGTCGCCCACGCGACGGCGTTCGACCTCTTCACCGGCCGGCTGCAGCCCATCCGGAGCCAGTACCCCTACATCCTGCTGATGGTCGCCTACACCATGACCAGCCTCTGGATCGTCTCCGCGCCGTCCGGCGCGCCACCGTACGTATGACCGAGCCACTGTCCGACCACGACGCCGTCCGCCCCGCCACCGCGGTCCCGCCCGGCGAGGAGCCCGCGGCGCGGTGCCCGTACTGCCACCGCCCGTTCACCGACGCGGACCTCCGGGCGCTGCACGTCGGCGAGGTCCACGCCGACGAGTGGACCGACGAGGAGCACGCGGCCTACGAGGCCGCCCGCGAGGCGGAGACCGACGACCTGTTCGTCTTCCACCTGAAGGTGGTCGGCGCGCTGGTCCTGCTGTTCTTCGCGTTCATGTACACCTACGCCGCGGTGCTGGCGTGAGGACCGGTACGATGGGACGGACACTGTCGGGGGCCGCGAGGAGGTCGCCCGCGAGCACTACGCCAGCAGTAGCTTCACGAGGATGCCGACGACGACGATGAGGCCGACGACCCAGACGCTGACCGCGACGGCGCGGGCGGCCGCGCCGCCGCGCGACCGGACGGCGTGGTAGACGCCGAACAGGAAGAACAGGGCGAGCACGCCGCCGCCGGCCGCGGCGAGGGCCATCTGGAGCGTTGCCGCCTCGACCGGGATGGACCCGGTGACCATCGCCAGCGCGCCGCCGCCGAAGACGGCGACCAGCGCGAGGAAGCCGACCGTCCACCACGCCGGGTCGTTGCGCATCCCGCCGACCGCGCCGCGGGCCCCCTCGCCGGCCGCCGCGGGGGTGTAGGCCCGCCACCCGTGCTGGCGGGTCAGGGAGACGACGACTATCAGGAACAGCCCCATCACGACTGCGCTTGCGAGGGTGGTGCCGACTGCCATGCCAACGGGTGGCCTTTGCCGCCGGTCCCACATATAGGTTTATACGTCCGGCGACGGCGGCCGAGTACCCCCGTTCCGACGCTCCCGTCACACTCGGCGGCATCCTCGTGACGCCGCCGGTCGCGCTCAGAACGAGACGTCGGTCTCCATGCCCTCGGTGGCCTCCTCCAAGCCGTCCTCGTGGACCTCCGCGGTCATGCGCTCTGCGAGGTCGCGGTCGGCGAGGACGGACTCGAACTCGTCGCGGTAGCGCTCGTTGGCCCGGCGGGCCTCCTCGCGGGCCGCGAGCACCCGCCGGTATCGACCGACGGTCTCGGGGTCGGCGTCGAGGCGCTCGGCGGCCTCGGCGTCGTCGACCCCCTCGGCGACGAGGTCGTCGAGATCGTCGAGGTCGAACGGCGCGTCGGTGTCCGCGTCGGCGACGAGGTGGAGGTCCATCCGCGCCCGGAAGACCGTCTCCTCGTCGACCCCGAGTTCCTCGGCGACCTCGGCGTCCTCGTCGCCCCCGTAGAACCCCGTGACGACCCGACAGAGGTCGTCCTCCTCCAGGTCCGTCTCGAAGTCGTAGCGATTGACCATGCCCGCGACGACCCCCGCCACCCGCTCGCGCACCTCGGTCTCGTCGGCCAGCGACCCCGGCGTCTCCTCCTGGCGCTCCGTGACCGTGTCCTCGTCGGTCACCTCGAGGAACAGGTCCCGGAGTTCCTCGGTTTTCTCGTCCATGGGCCTGAGGTTGCGTACGTCCCACCCCGACGTTAAAAAACCTGTCGAAGGGTCGCGCTCGGCGCGGTCGACCCCGACGCCTGCAGCGAGATTTACGGGGCGAAAAGCCCGGACTAGACGCCGTCGGCTCGACCGGCGTTCGCGTTTGGCTCGGCTTTCGCTATCACCGGTGTGGGCGACCGCGGTGCTGGCCGGATGGCGGGGCACTCGAACCACTCCGACCCGCCCGGTGGCGCGGTGGCTCCACCCTGGTCGGGTACCTCGGAAGGGGTGTTAAGATAAGCGACGGCCAGTTCATCAAACCACCGTCGGGCGGGACTGAAAGGGGCGACGCGCTCGGCGAACCCCGGCGAC
>CAZPIG010000250.1:0-4286 GCA_964586205.1 uncultured Halobacteriales archaeon
GGGGCGAGGAGCGCAACGAGGCCCCCGAGCCGAGAGCGTCGGGGCTTTCGAGGTCCCAGGGGTCGCACGGTTTCGGTCACGGTACCCTCGAAAGCCCCGCCTCGCTCGGCTCCCGCGGCGCTCGCGGGTCGCGTCGCTCCCCGCTCGCGCGTATCGCGGCGCTCACTACGTTCGCGCCTCGCGCTCGCTGCGGTCCTCGGTTTGGTCACTTCGTTCCCTCACCTGCGGTCCTTACGTCGCCGGGGTTCGCCGTCAGAGCAAGCTCTGACGAGCGCTGGCTCGCTTCGCTCGCCAGGACGCCGAGCGCGCCGCCCCTTTCAGTTCCGGCGAGCAAAGCTCGCCGACGTCTCGCCGAGCAAAGCGAGGCGAGGCTCGCCGGAGCTTGCTCCGGCGGTGTTCCGCTCACTTCGTTCGCGGAACTCCCGCCCGACGGTGGTCTGCGGAATCGGCCATCGCTAAAGTTGACACCGCCCTGTCGAGAGTCGGCGACCACGGCACCGACCACTCAGTCACGCTCTCGCTCGGGGCCCTCCAGCTCCACCTCGCGGGACCCGGTCTCCTCCAGTTCGCCGTCGGTCGACTCGGCGTCCGCCCGCTCGGCAGCCGCAGAGTCCGAAGCCGTCGACCGGCGGGCGGCCGACTCGGGGGCCGCCCGTTCGACGGCCGCGGATTCCGTAGCGCCCGGTCGGCGCTCGGCGGACCCGGGCGTCGTCGGTCGGCCGGGGGACTCCCCGAGGGGCTCGGTGAGGCCGTCGCGCAGGTCGTCCCCGAAGTGCGCGCCGAACGCGCCCACGGCGAAGCTCAGCGCGGCCGACACCAGCAGGGTCCCCGGTGGGACGGAGCCGAGGGCGACGAGTGCAGCGACGATGCCGTTCCCGACGAGCGTCCCCGCGACGAGGATAGCGAGGCCGGCGAGGACGGCAGCCACGCCGGCCTCCGGCAGCGGCCGGTCCTCGACGGCGAGACCGGCCACGAAGCCGCCGACCAGCGTTCCGAGGTAGCTCCCCACGACCGGGACGGCGGCCAGTCCGGCCGCCGTGCCGACGCCGACGGTCACCAGGGCGACGGCGAACCCCGCGAGCGAGAACCGCCACGCGTCTGCGCCGGTCACACGTCGGACGTGGGCCGGTGGAGGGATGGGTCTTTCCCCTCCAGGGGGTGTCTTTTTCCTTTCGACGGGCCGTACTCCGACCCGTGCTGCCCGGTGGGCGCGCTCCCCCCTGCGGTAATCGGCCGACTACTCTCGGACCGAAGGGTCGAACCCTTCTGACCTAGCGGTCGAGGCCGTTCGCTCGCGCGGTCGGCTGTTCTGTCGAAGAAACTCAACCTCGCGACTCATGGCACTCGTGGGAATGTGGTCAGCACGTTCGCGAGCGAATAGCGACTATTTATCCCTTTAGAGTCAGAATGGGCATGGAGAGTGACAAAAGTATACGTATTCATCGACGAAAGCGGGAACCCCTCGACCAGCGATTGCTACACGTTGGCAGGCGTGTGGTGTCTCACGGAGTACGACGATCCGTCGGAGATACTCAAGCCGGTCCGTGACCAACTAGCAAACAGGGTTGTAAACGTAGGCAGCGAACTGAAGGGGGAGATGTTGACAGATGCGAAACTCAACTCCTGTCTGTATTTCACTAGAAAGGCAATCGAGAACGATAGTTCGGTTGTTTCCACAGATGTTTGGCAAACGAACCGGCCAGTCGCGTTCACACTGTACGATTCGGACAGCGACACTGGAAGAACCATCGCCGAACAGCATTTGGGGGAGAGCGCTAACGCGACGGTCACTGCTCAGCTACTGGCTCTCGCCTCGGTAACGAGTCCGTGTCTTCGGTTAGATGAGCACTCCGCTGTCGAACTCAGTGACAGGCGTATCATTTTAGATGGGAACACGTGGCGTCGTGCCGGTGCGTCTTTGAGCGCGATCTATCGATCACTCGCCTGGACACCACGAATCGAATTTTCGCTCCGAGATAGCAGGAACACGCCGGGAATTCAATTGGCCGATCTCGTCGCTCACGCTCGCCGTCGTCGCCTCGATAGTGGGGACTGTAGTGAGGCGGTGAACGTGATAAACGAGCTGCGGCTGTAGACAGTTAAAGGCAGAGATGCGGAAGCGAACCGGGCGTCGTCGCCAACCAACTGGCCCGGTCCCCCTCCGTCAGACATCACGAAGTCGTTCTGCTGGGAGTAAAATGCTTTCGGCTCACGTGGGAGGCGGAGGCCGCTGTTCACTCCTCTTCGAAGTGCTCGGGTACCGGAATGGCCTCGGCACTCGTAGGGCTCCTGTCATCGGTTGCCCTGTCCACCACCTCACCGTCCTCCATCCACCTCGTCCACCACCGTCCCGGCCACCCGTGCCCCCGTCGCCCGCTCCACCCGCAACGCCTCGAACACCGCCCGCGCGGACGTAGCGGCCTCCGCGTCCACCTCGAACGCTACCGCAGCAGGATACTCGACGTCCACCAGCACCAGCGGGTACGGCGACGCGGGCGCGATGCCCTCGGGCCCGGATAGCGACTCGTCGCCGAGCACGCGCTCGACGCGCTCCATTCCCGCTCCGTCGCGCTCCATCCCCACCGCCCCACTTTCTCCCTCCGCCCGAGCCACCGACGCCACCAGCGAAACCACGCGCCGGACCATCTCGTGGAGGAAGCCGTCGGCACGAATCGTAACCACCAGATAGTCGCCGTCGCGCTCCGCCGTCGCCGTCTCGACCGTCCGGACGGTATCACCACGGCTCGCAGCCGTCAAATTGTGGAAGTCGTGGGTGCCTTCGACGCGCGCGAGCGCTTCGCGCGCCCGCTCGTCGTCGGCTCCCGCGTGGTCGGAGCCGCGCGCGTCGGCTTCGCGTGGAGCGTAGAGGTGATAGACGTACTCCCGGGCGACGGCGTCGTGGGTGGCGTGGAAGTCGTCGGGGACCGCCGCGCTCGCCCACGCGCGGACGTCGTCGGGTAGCTCCGCGTTCAGCGCGGCGGGCGACAGCCACTCGGGAGCCTCGAACGCGACGGTCTGGGCGACGGCGGAGACGCCAGCGTCGGTGCGTCCCGCAGCGGCGTAGCCGGGTGGCGTCTCTCCCTCGGCTTCGAGCACGTCCAGCGCCACCAGCGCGTCGAGGATGGCGTCCTCGACGGTCGGCACCGACGGCTGGCGCTGGAAGCCGCGGTACGGCCGGCCGTCGTAGGCGACCCGGTAGGCGCGCACGCCGCGGAGTTCGGGCCCGCCGCACATCAGTCGTTCCCCGCCGGTGGTGGGGCGGACGGGAGCGGAGCAGAATGACACCCGACGGAAATAGGGTGCGAGCATACAGGGAAAGCTTCATGTCGGCGGAGAGTGACAGCATTCCAAGATGGCGCACCACAGCGAGGGGGGAAGCGCCAGCGTGCGGTCGAACGGGTCAGAGGCCGAACAGGGCGGACGAACAGCCGTCGACGTCGAGCGGCTCGCGCTGCAGGTCGAGCGCGCGAGCCACTGCCTCGCGGCGGGCAACGAGCGCTCGGCGGCGCGGCAGCTACGGCGGTTCTGGGCCGACTACCTCGCGGTCGTCGGTCCGGAGGCGGCGACGGACGCGACCACGAGCGCACGTCCCGACCTCGCCGGGCGCGCCCGGCGGGCCCGCGAGGCGGGCGTCGTCGACGACGACCTCGCGGACGCGCTCGTGACGTTCGCGGCGCGGGAGTCGGATGTCGAGGCCACGGCGCGGCTGCTCGACCTGACGACGAGCCACCTCGACGGGCGGCTGGGCTGACCGCCGCAGTCCCGCGTTCTGCGGTTCGGAACTCCAGGGAGCGGCGCGGCTAGTGGCCGACGAAGGAGCACGCGGCGAGGGCGCTCGACGACGGAGCGGTGCGGCCGACTATCGCGGCCGACGAGCACCGAGAGGAGAGCGACGGTCACCGCCGCCGGATGTTGAAGCTCTTCGAGTCCGGCTTCAGCTCGCGGAGCAGCTCCTTCATCTTGTCCTCGTCTATCTTGCCCTGGATGCGGCCGCTACGGGCCAGCGCGAGCACCTGCTGCTCGACGCGGTCGGCGAACTGCGGCTTCGACATCCGCACGGAGTTCAGCCGCTTGCGCGCCCCGTCGGTGAGGTGCTGGCGTAGCAGTGCCTGCTTCTGGGCCTCGGCGGCCTCCTGCTGGGCCTCCATGGCCTCCTGCTGGTCCTGCTGCTCTTTGAGCTGCTCCATCTTCTCCTGGCGAAGCTCCTGGAGTTCGTCGTCGTCCGGACGCTCGCTCATTGTAGGGGTTGGTTGTCGGTAACAGCGGAAAACCGTTACGGACGGTGC
>CAZPIG010000251.1:0-1523 GCA_964586205.1 uncultured Halobacteriales archaeon
AAGGGCTGTCTGAACCGCAACGACGACCTGCGGTCGATGGGCGAGATGACGAAGGCCGAGATTCGGGAGGCGTTCCGCGAGACGGTGGCCAATCGGGTGCCGTACTACGGCGAGTACATGGTCCGCGGCGAGGACGGCGAGTGGGAGATAAACGACGACTACATCGAGGTCTGAATCGGTCGCTCCCCTGTCACCTCGCGGTAGGTGGTCTTCGAAGGCCAGCAGACCGATTCCGGGTCACACTTGTGACTCCACGGCCGATAGTGGGGCGTTCGGATGTCCGAGGAGGAGTCGACGCGCCGTCTCGCTCGACTCGGGGCCTCCCTCGATAGCTTCCGGACCGCCCTCGCCGACGTGGCCGCCGATCTCGAGCTACGCGCGTACTACGCGGCCTTCCTCGGGCTGTTCGTGGCCGTCGCGCTCACGCTGCCGCGCGGGTCGGTAGAGCAACGAGAGGCGACCCCTACTCCACCGACAGCTCCGTGCTCGTCATGTCGACGAACGCCTTCTCGTAGCCGAGGTGGCGCGCGGTCTGGGGCGGCGCGAGGAAGTCCAGCGTCAGGGTGTCGCCAGAGGAGAGGCTGTCGACGGGCGCGCCGTAGTGGTAGCCGAACGCGTGGTCGATGGTCCGGGTCAGGCTCCCCTCGAAGACCGTCTCGCCGCCGCTCGAAAGCGTCGCGTCGACGCCCATCATCGGCAGCGTCATCCGATTGTACGGCGTGGTCGCGGTCAGCCCGAGGTACGGGCGGTCCTCGGCGAACCGCGAGCCCGCGGGTACCCGCGAGACGGTCAGCTCGGCGTCCCGGTGCGAGCCGGTCGCGACGACGCTGCCCGGCATCGAGTCGGTCGACGGCTGGACGGCGTCGGGGGCCATCATGTCCATCGAGCTCACCGCGCCGGGCTCGCCCGCGTTGTCGGGGACCTGCGTTCCGATGCCCTCCATGGCCTGCCGGCTGTAGTCCACCTGGAAGGTGGTGCTCGCGCCGTCCTCGAACCGGCCCGCCATGTCCCCGGTGCGGGCGACCTCGAGGCCGCCGACGCTGACCTCGACGTCGTAGGTCCCGAACCCCGGGAGCGCGAAGTTCCCGCCCCAGTGAAAGCCCATCCGCTGGGAGAGCATCGGGTAGATGACCTCCTCGGTGCCGCCCTCGTCGCCCGTGTCGACGTCCACCGACAGGCCCGCCTCGGGGAGGACCGTGCGGGTCTCGGGGTCCCAGACTAGCGCCATCAGGTGGACCGAGTCGTCGGGCGTCGCGTCGTTCCGGGAGACCTCGTTGCCGTTGACGTTGAAGAAGACGTCCGGGCTGGAGAACATCGCCGCGAACCCGTAGCCGCCGCTCGTCTGCATCCCGACCATGTTCATGCCGTGGAAGTGGTCGGGGACGTACACCCGCCCGTCGGGGCCGGTGACGAAGGTCGGCGTTCCGCCGGTGCCGGTGATGGAGCTAAGACAGCCCGCGAGCGTGGTCGCGCCGACCGCGCCGACGCCGGCGCGGAGCAGCGCGCGACGCGAGGTCGCCGTT
>CAZPIG010000251.1:1623-4260 GCA_964586205.1 uncultured Halobacteriales archaeon
GGCAGCAGGTAGTTCCCCCGGCGCTTGACGAACATGTACTCGAGGATGCCGTTGTTCACCCGCTCGCGGACCGCCGGCGTCTCCGCGAGGTCCGCGCCGTTCATCGCCTCCCGCGTCTCCACGAAGTCGGTGATGCCCCGCTGGACCGCAACGAAGTGCAGCCACGCCTGCTCGTCGTCGGTCGAGTCGAAGTCCCGCCGGATGATGCGCGGACTGTCGTCCTCGCGGGCGGCCGCCGCCTTCTGGGTGTGGCCGACGCGGCCGTACTCGAAGGCGTGGTCGTCCGTGCCGTCGATGATGGCGTCGGTCAGGCCGCTGTCGTCGCCGAGGTTGTCGCCGACGCCCTCGACGAGGCCCTCCTCGGCGTGGACCGGGCTGAACATCTCGGCGACGCGGTCCTCGCGGTTCTGCTCGACGTACCAGTCCTCCAGACGGAGCCGGAGCTTCGAGACGTGCTGGGTCGTCCCGCCGGCGAACGGCCCCGCGTCGATGGTCACCCTCTCCTCCGTGGCCTGGTTCTCCGCGAACCCCGACTTGAAGCCCATGAACAGCGGCGAATCGTCGTCCACGGGGTTCCCGTCCGGGATGCCCTCGACGTCCTGGTTGTCCGCCGGTAGCCCCGTCCCGACGAAGCCCGTGCGCCGGTCGGCCACCGAGAGCACGCCGCCGAGGTTCGCGTCGAAGGCGACGCCGTTCGCGGCCTCGTTCTCCCCCAGGAGCGCCTGCTCGGCCGCGAGCACGGCGTCCGGGCGGTCGCTGGCGAGGTGGACGACGGCGTCGTAGTCGTCGGGCACCGAGTCCTCGAAGTCCGCCAGCGGCTCGGGGGCAGGCAGGTCCACGGAGTCGGGCAGCGACGCGTCGAAGCGGTCGAAGTACGCCGGCGAGTAGCCGACGGTAAACAGCAGCCCCTCGTTGCTCCGGGCGTACGCGCGCTCCAGGCTCCGGAACGCCGCGGCCGCGGTCTCGCGGTCGGCGGCGGTCGGTGGCCCGTCGCCAGCGAGGTCGAGCAGCAGGAGGACGTGGTGGCGCGGCGCGACGGCGTTGCCGTGGCTGTCGGTGGACAGCACCGCGTTCCACGCGTGCTGGCGGCCAGGCAGCGTCGATGGGTCCTCGACGCCGGTCGGGGGCGGCCCGTCGGACCGGTCGAGGCAGGCCGAGAGAGCGGCGGAGCCGCCGATGGCGACCGCGGCCTTCGCGAACTGGCGGCGGGAGAGCGCACTGCGGCGTCGCCGGGTCATTCGTCGGGTCGGGCTAGCCGGCAGGCGCTGAAAGTCCGTGTGGTTGGATCGTCGAAATGGGTTCGAACCGCGGAGCGTCGGTGGGAACCGACCCGGCTGCCGGAGCCTCACTCCGACAGCAGCGAGTCCACGAGGTCCTCGAAGCGGTCTATCAGCCGGTCCGGCAGCGACGGCGTCACGTCGGCCAGCAGCCGCTCGACCGTCTCGCGGTCGGCCAGTTCGACGTACACCTTCCGGCCGTCGCGGGTCCGGGTCACGACGCCGGCCTCGGAGAGGCGGTCCAAGTGCCACGACAGCGTGCTCGCCGACACGTCGAGGAACGCCGCCACCTCGCCGGGGCGGGCCGGCTCCTCGTCGAGCAGGTACAGCAGCAGGCCGCGGGCCGTGTCGCGGCGGAACAGCGCGAGCGTGCGGCGCTCGCGCTCGTCGTAGCCAGTGGGGTAGTAGTGGGTCTGGCCGTACAGCGCCTCCTCGACGACTTCGCCCGCGGACTGGAGCCGGCGCAGGTGGTGCTGGGCCTGCCCGGGTGCGATGTCGAGGTGCCGGCGGAGCGCGCTGAAGTGGATGCCCGGCCGCTCCTCGACGGCCCGGCGGATGGCCGCGCGCGTCTCACTCATCTGTGGCCCCCTCTCTGCTCCGACCCCGAAGTTCCTTCGGTAGCGGTCACACCCTCGTCTCGCTCGTGGCGGGCGGCGTCCCCGTCGCGCTCCGGCGGGCCGCTGTCCGCGCCCGGTTCGGGCCGAGCGCCGTCCCCGACCCGCTCGCGCGGGACGCCGCCATCGTCGTCGTCCTCCCGCCGGACGCCGCCGTCGGTCCGTCCACCGCCGTCCGTCTGTCCCCCGAGTCGGCGGCGGGCGCGCTCCTCGACGCCGCGGGCGTAGTAGACGGCTCCGATGACCAGCGCGGCCATCGCCACGTCGAGGCTGTGCTCGGCGACGTGGTGGTCGGTCGTGGGGACCACCTCCACGACGCCCAGCGCGGCCACGACGCTCCGGGCGAGCAGCGCGGCGAGCGCGAGCACCACGAGGAGGTACGGCTGGGACCGCCGGCGTGCCAGCACGGCGAGGCCGAGCCCCAGCAGGACCGCCGAGCCGAGGGCGGCCAGTCCGACCACGCCCAGCAGCAGGAGGTCGGGGCTGGGGGCCGCGTGCAGCGGCACCCCCGTCGGCAACGTCGGATGGGTCACGATGCGTCAGTCTGTGCGCCCGACGGTTTTCCCTCTTTCCCCTCGTCCGACGCGGCAGTGTTAGATCACACGTGAAACTGGCTGGAACGGCTGCGAGGTCATCGAACGCCCCTGCTCGCTCGACTCCTCGCTCGTTTCACTCGCTTGCTACGGTGTCGTGCGGCGCGCACGGGCGCGCGCCGCACGGCCACCGTCGGAGCAAGCTCCGACGAG
>CAZPIG010000252.1:0-4260 GCA_964586205.1 uncultured Halobacteriales archaeon
CGACGCGCCGGGCAACGCCGCCCGCCGGGCCGTCGTGTCGGCGTTCGACCCGGCCGTGCGGACGCGCGACGGGGCCGTCGCCGCCGTCGCGGCCGCGGCCGAGCGCGGGCCCGTCGGCGTCGTGGCCGACTGCCGGGTGCCACAGCTAGCCCGGCGGACGCTGGTCCGCTCCGCCGTCGACCGCGACCACCTCGACGCCGTGGTCACGAGCGCCGCCTGCGGGTGGCGAACGTCCCACCCGCGGGCGTTCGAGGTGGCCGCCGAGCGCCTCGGGTGCGCGCCCGCGGACCTCGTCCACGTCGGGGCCGACGGCGGCCCGGCGGACGCGGGCGCGACGACTATCCGCCTGGGGTCCGTCCCCCTCCGCGAGGTCCCCGAACGGCTCGCGAACCTTCAGGAGAGCTGACGGTTGCTGCGTGTGGATAGCGCGCGACCGCGCCCCGAGTTACAGGCGAACACGACGGTGGCGTCGCGCGCGGGCGAGCGATGGCGCGCGCGAGGTGAAACAGGCTGTCGAGCGCGGATGTCGTGTTGGTATGGATTCATTAAAGATGCCTTTCGGACTCGTTAAACGCCGCAATCCGGTGCAAAGGTCAGTCGAAAAATCCGGACGGGAGTCGTGGCTGAATGAACGATTCTAGAGCCGGTAAATGTCCGCAGGGAACCGATTTTTCGGGCTCAGTGAGGAGGCGTTTAATGACAAGTTATTGGGCAAAAGTTATACCCTGCTTCGGTTGGAGCAATTCGCTGATGAACAGGGACGCTACTATCAGGACGGACCGAGTGCCCCACGGTCGCGGCGGGGACCCTGGGGTGCTCGACTGCACGTCCGGAGCGAACCCGAAGCGGCCCTCGGGCGTGGCCCGCGTCTACCAGTCCGCGCTCTCGTCGGCGCGGACGTACCCCAACGACGATTACTGCGAGTTCCGCATCGCCGCGGGGGAGTTCGCCGGCTGCGACCCCCAGCACGTGGTCCCGACGGGCGGCGGGATGGCGGCGCTCAGGCTGGCCGTCGGAGCCACGGTCGGTCCCGGCGACGACGTTGCGGTCCCCTACCCGAGCTTTCCGGAGTACCGCCGCGAGATACGGGTCCAGGGCGGCACCCCCCGGTTCGTCCGGTGGGCGGCAATCACCGACGTGGACCCCGGCGAGTACGCGCTCGTCGTCGCACCGAACCCGAACGACCCGACCGGGACCGCGTACGCCGACGAGGCGCTGCGCGACCTCGCCCACCGGTGTCGCGCGGCGGGGACGCCGCTGCTGGTCGACGAGGCCCACCTCGGGTTCACCAACCGCATCTCGATGGCCGGGGTGCCGGGGACCGTCGTGGTCCGCGCGCCCATGGCCACGTTCGGGTTCCCCGGCATCAGGGCCGGCTTCGCGGTGGCGACCGGCGAGCTACTGACCGCCCTCGAGAACGGCCGGCCGGCGTGGTCGCTGGGCGTCCCGGGGATGGCCGTCGCGACGCACTGCATGGCCGACACGGAGTTCCTCGCGGAGACCCGGCAGTGGGCGAGCGCCGAGCGCGAGCGGGTCGGGGCGGCGCTGTCGGAGGAGTTCGAGGTCCACCCCTCGGACTCCCAACTCCTCGTGGTCGACGTCGGGGACCGCGACCCCGCGGCGGTCGTCCGGCGCGCCCGCGACGAGGGCGTCGCCATCAGGGACGTGTCCAACTGCCGCGGGCTGGACTCCCACGTCGGCGTGGCGCTCAAGAAGCCCGAGGCCAACGACCGGCTGGTGGAGACGCTGCTGGACGTCTGAACCCCTCCGCACCGTAACGTCCGACTCGGTCGACCTCCTCCGTCCACGGTAGCGTCTCGTTCTGCACCACTGTCGGCACTGGTCGCCGCGAGCATCGCGGATGGAAAGCCCGATGGGCCCCCGGTTCCAACGCCCGCGCATGTCCGTCGCCACCGCCCGCTCGCGGCTCCGGGAGCACCCCGCCGCCGCGACGGCCGTCCTCTCGGCCGTCGGCTACGTCCTCGTCGGCGGGACGCTGACCGGCGCGCTCCCCGGCGTCGTCTTCCCCGACGTCGCCCGCTCGACCGTGAACCTCCTCTCGCACGCCATCGCGGTCGTCAACACGCTCGCGACCGTCTCGCTCGTGGCCGGCTGGTACTGGATACGGAAGGGGGACGTCCGCCGCCACAAGGTCGCCATGGTCACCGCGTTCACCCTGATACTGGTCTTCCTCGTGCTGTACCTGCTGAAGATAGGCGGCGGCGGGCGCAAGGAGTTCGTCGGGCCGCCGCTGGTCCGGACGGCCTACCTCGCGATGCTCGCGGTCCACGTCGTCCTCTCCATCGTCTCCGTGCCCGTGGTGCTGTACGCGCTCGTGCTCGGCGTGACCCACACGCCCGCCGAGCTGGCGCAGTCCATCCACCCGCGCGTCGGCCGCGTGGCCGCCGCGGCGTGGGTGATATCGCTGACGCTGGGGGTGCTGACGTACGTGCTGCTGAACCACGTCTACAGCTTCGAGTTCGTGCCCGCGCTGGTGGGGTGGTGAGTGGGGAGGCCTGCCCGCGAGGGACCGAATCCGATTCACCTCCGACGCTGACCGAGCGCGCCGGCCAGCACCGCCACCAGCGCGGCCAGTAGCCCGAACCCCGGAACGCCGGACTGGTCGGACCGCGTCGCCGTCCGTCGCGGGGGTGACGCCGACGACGGTGGGGACCTCGTCGCCGCCGGTCCCGGGGGTGACGACGGGGTCGCCGTCGCGGCCGCGTCCGCCGTCGGCGTCGCGGTGACGGTGGAGGGGTCCTCGACGGGGGTGAGGTTCGCGGCGTCGGTCACCGCCGCTCCCCCGCTCCGGTGGCCGGGCAGCGACGTGCCGAACCGCCGGTCGTCGGCGTCGAACTCCCCGTCCCCGTCGGCGTCCCAGTGCACGACGGCCACGAGCGTGGCGTTCCCGTCGAGGGACTCGCCGAGCGGGACCCGGAGGTCGACGTAGTCGCCCGGCGCGAGGTAGTCCGAGGTGCCGATTATCGGACCGTCGGTCCCGTTACGGTGGAGGGCGACGAATCCGCCGACGCTCGTCCCGACGGCGTCCACCTCGATGGCGGAGGCGTCGTCGGCCACCCGGCGGTCGCGGAAGTCGACGACTCCGGTGGCGACCTGCGCGTCGAACTCCCCGAGGACCCGGCCGTCGCGCGACAGCACGACCGAGAATCGGTCTCCAGGCGGAACGTTCGAAGGGTCGATCCTGGCGGTGGCCCGACCGCTACCGTTCACGGTGACGGTCCGCTCCGGCGGCACGTACCGGCCCGTCGGACCACGGATGCGGACGGAGAGTTCGGCTCCCGGCCGGAGCGTGGTCGTCACCGGCAGCGAGATGGTCGCGTCGGGACCGACGAGGAGGCGACCAGGGACGTCGATTGCGACGGTGGCGTTCGGCGCGACGGCGGTGTGGTTGGCGGTGACCGCGTCAGTGCCGTTTCCGGTCGCGAGACGGCCGTCCACGCTTCCGACGAGCGGGGTGACCTGCGCGAGCGAGACGAGTGGGGCGAGCGGAGCGACGAGGACGAGGACCACGAGGAGGGCGATGGCGAGGGAGGCGGGCGGAGTTTCGAGCCGTGGCATCCGTGTACGCGGTCGTTCGACGCGGGCCGTGGAAGGTCTTGTGGAGGCGATAGCGTCCGCTCGACGTATCCGCGACCGGCGGCGGAAGATCGTCGTGCGGGCCCGAGCGCGGTTCCGACCGCCGGGAAGGGAAATCCATATCCCAATCGTCGCCGCAGTCGCCACCATGAAGGTACGCATCGGCGACGGGGCCACCGACGAGGAGGCGTCGGCCATCGCCGCCGCGCTCGCCCGGCGGTTCGGCCAGTCCGTCGAGGTGTTCGTCGGCGACGCCGACGACCCCGCGGCGACGGAGGAGGTCGACACCGCCGCGGGCGGAGCGGAGGCGGCCGGTGGAGCCGCGGCGACCGGCGGACAGGGCGCTGCCGCTGGCGGAGCCCAGGGCACGACTGCGGGCGGAGCCGCCGGAGTCACCGGGACGGGCAACACCACCCCGCCGCCGCCCGAGGACGGCATGGGTCCCACCGAGCGCGAGCAGACCCTCCGGGAGGAGATAGCGGACATCCTCGAGGGCGGCCCCGAGAAGTACAAGGAGCGGCTGCCCGAGCAGGGCAAGCTGTTCGTCCGGGACCGCATCGACCTCTGGTTCAATCCCGAGCGAAGCTCGGCAGGCAGCCGGACGGGGTCCGGCGACGGCGAGGACGGGGTGAAGTTCGAGGACGGGAAGTTCGCGGAGTTCGA
>CAZPIG010000253.1:0-4245 GCA_964586205.1 uncultured Halobacteriales archaeon
GAACGCCTCGATGGGCACCATGCTGGAGACGACCGCCGACGTGGCCGCCCACGCGGGCCCGCGCCGCAAGTCGCCGGGCCAGCGGCTGGCGACCATCCGCACCGCGGGGAAGCTCGGCGTCCCCTTCACCACCGGCGTCCTGCTCGGCATCGGCGAGACGTGGCGCGACCGCGCCGAGAGCCTGCTGGCCATCCGCGCGCTGCACGACCGCTACGACCACATCCAGGAGGTCATCGTCCAGCCGGTGCGGCCGAACGAGCGCTGGGACGGCCCCGCGCCCGGCGTCGAGACGCTCCGCCGGGCGACCGCGATGGCCCGCTACTGCCTGCCGGGCGAGGTATCGGTGCAGGTGCCGCCGAACCTCGCGCCCGCGCGCGAGGTGACGGATTGTGGCGTCGACGACCTCGGCGGCGTCTCGCCGGTCACGGACGACCACGTCAACCCCGACTACGCGTGGCCGGCGCTCGACGAGCTAGCGGCCATCGCCGACGACGCGGGCGTCCCGCTCGCCGAGCGGCTGCCGGTCCACGAGCGGTACCTGCCGCGCGAGCTACGGAGCCCGGACTTCGACGGCGACCCCGCGGACGAGAGCGTGCAGTGGCTACCGGAGCCCGTGCGGGCCGAACTGACCGCCGACTCGGCGGCGGGCGAGCGCTACCGGGCGGTGGTCGAGGGCGGGTCGCCGACGGCGCGGTAGCGTGTCGCCGGTCGGCGCGATGGTCGCCAGCGAGGGTTCCGGACAGTCGGCCGAATCACGCTCTCGGCCGCACTCCAACAGACCCATTAGCCCGGGCGAGGTACCGGCGAGCCGTGTCCGACCCGACCGACGAGCCGGCGGGCGACGACCGGCCGGAATCGGAGCCCGACGAGCGACCGGACAGGAGCCACGCCCGGGCGTCGGCGTCCGGGGACCCACGGACGCCGCCGGACCCGGACGACCTCCCGACGGTCACGTGCTCGCGCTGCGACCGGACGTGGGACCTGGCGTACGAGCTGGACGAGCTACGGGTGGGCAACCAGGCGGTCGAGCAGTTCGCGCTGGACCACCAGCGCCACACGGGCCACTTCCCCGACGGCGTCGCGACGTGGCGCGCGACGTGTCGCAACTGCCCCGAGCGGGTCGACCGCCTGGAGGAGCGGGCGGCCCGCCGGTGGGCCGAGACCCACGCCCGCCACACGGACCACGCCGTCGACCTCCACCACGCCGACGGCGAGGGCGTGACGCGGGTCGACCCGCCCTGACGGCCACCCGTTGCGCGGTCGTAGCCACGCGTTCCGAGACCAGACCGTCCTCCGGGACTCCAGCCGACGGTTTCCTACTCCAGCGGATAGTTTCCCCGATTCCAGCCCCTCTTTCCGTCGACTCCGGTCCCTCTTTCCCGACCTCCGCCCCAGTTCCAGCCGTCCTTTCCGAGTTTCAGCCCGGATAGGCACGGGATTACTACGCCGTGTGGGGGAGTACCAAGGACGGGGGAATCCCGTGCAGCGATTCGACAAGGAGATACCGGACGAACTGCGGGTCGAGCTGGAGTCGAAGGCCAACGTCGTCGGCGTGGGCCGGGGGCCGAAGCGGACCGACGAGGGCCGGACCGACGAGGAGGCCATCATCGTCCTCGTCAGGGAGAAAGTCCCCGAGGAGGACCTAGACGAGAGCGACCTCGTACCGAGCACCGTCACCATCCAGGCCGAGGGCGAAGACGAGGAGGTCAAGACCGACGTCATCGAGACGGGCGACCTGTACGCGTTCGCGCAGGCCCCCCAGGAGGGACAGACGGGGCGCACGCAACAGGGGCAGGCGGGACGCGCGGAACGGGGCCAGGGGGGACGGGAGCAGGCTCGGAGGGGCCAGCAGGCGGGACGAGGGCAGGCGGTACAGGAGGGCCGGACGACCACGGGTCGGCCGGCGGCCGCGCCGGGGGCCATCGAGGCCCCGGCGATGGACCGCAAGGGCCGCTGGCGGCCGGCCGCGGGCGGCGTCTCAATCGGCCACCAGGACGTGACGGCGGGGACGCTCGGGTCCTCGCCGCTGTTGACCCAGGACGACGAGGTGGCGTTCCTGACGAACGCCCACGTCGCCGCGCCGCCGGGCGTCCAGCGCGGCGACCCGATAATCCAGCCCGGCCGGGCCGACGGCGGCAGCGTCCCGGACGACCGCATCGGGTCGGTCCTCGAGTGGAGCACGCTGTCGGCGGACCGGACCAACGAGTCCGACAGCGCGCTGGTCACCATCGACGACGCCACGGTCGAGAACGACCTCCTGGGGCTGGACGACCTCCGCGGGTGGTCGAACGCCCGCTTCGACGAGCCCTACTACAAGAGCGGCCGGACGACCGGCGTGACGAGCGGGGAACTGCTGGCGCGCGACGTCACCGCGAACGTCAACTACCGGGGGGACTTCCCCGAGCCGCTGACGTTCGCAGGGCTGGACGTGTTCAGCGCGATGAGCACCGGCGGCGACAGCGGCAGCCTCATCGGCCGCCGGAAGGCCGACGGCTTCTACGCCTCGGACCTGCTGTTCGCGGGCAGCGACCAGGTCACGCTGGGCATCCCGATGAACACGGTCCAGCAGATACACGGGACCCTCGAGCCCATCACCGACGAGGAGATGTGGCCGGAGGAGGCCGGCGGCCTGCCGTCGGAGGACGGGGCGGGCGGGCTGTCCGGCACGGACACCGGCTCCCGCGGCGGCCAGGCCGCGGGCCAGCCACCGGGCGGAGCCAGGCCGGTCGGCAGCGGCGGCGCTGGAACGGCTGGTGGCGGCGCTGGAACGGCCGGTAGCGGAGCCGGGGCGGGAGGTCGCGGTGGCGGGACGGCCGGCGGCGCTCGGATGGTCGAGAGCGGCGCTGGAACGGCTGGTGGACCCGGGATGGCCGGCGCGGGGCAGGTGGGCGGAACCGTCGAGCCCCAGGCGGTCGGCGGGCTCCGGGACCACTTCTCGGGGACGCTCGCGCCGGGCGAGACCCAGCACTGGGTCACGTGGGGCTGGTCGCCCGAGTACGCGCCGACGTACTGGACGGTGCCGACGAACCCGAACGGCCGGATCGAGACGTCGATGCAGGTCGAGCGTGCGGCCGACGACACGCTGAGCTACCACGTCTTCGTGACCAATCGGTCGAGCGTCCACACCGGCTTCCAGGCGAAGTTCGTGGTGTTCTCCTGACCATGCGCGTCGTCGTCGAATCCGAGACGGGCACGCGGACGGAGTACCGAGCGGGGCGTGGTGGCGAGCGGGCCATCGCCGCGCCCGCGGCGTTCCGCCGGGGGGCAGCCGACAGTGGCGGGGCGGCCGGAGTCGCGGACCGCGAGGCGGACGTCTACGGCGTCGTCGCCGCGCCCGCCGCGTTCGCCGACGCGGGGGCCGCGACGGGAGCGCGGTCGCTCCCCGACGACGTGCCGTGACGGCGGTGGAGCCGACGCCCCCGCTGTTCGCGTCGAACGACTGGCGTCCCGCTCAGTCGGACGCGTCCGCGACGCCGCGCTCGCCGACCATCGGCGTCCCGTCGGCCTCCGGACCCAGTTCGGGCCCGTAGGGCGGGCCGCCCTCCACGTCGATGCGGCGGCGCTGCCGGTAGTCCGTCGAGCGCTCGACGGGGATCCGACCGACCGAGGTTATCATCTCGACGTAGTCCGCGAACGACCGGTACTCGCCGTGGTCGCCGCCCGCGCGCTTCGTTATCTCCTCGCTGAGGATGGTGCCCATGAAGTCGTCCGCGCCGCAGGACAGCATCTTCAGGCCGCGCTCGTCGCCGTACTTCACCCACGACGACTGGAGGTGCTCGACGTTGTCGAGGAAGAGCCGCGAGACGGCTATCATCAGTTCGTCCTCGGCGGGCGTCGCGCCCGCGTCGACCAGCCCGCGCTCGTACAGCGGGGTGTCGGGGTGGACGAAGGAGAGGGGCACGAACTCCGTGATGGCCCCCGTCCGGTCCTGGAGCTCCCGGACGCGCTGGAGGTGCAGCGCGCGGTGGGCCTCGTTGTCCACGTGGCCGTACATGACGGTCGCCGTGACGTCGAGGCCAACGTCGGCGGCGGCCGCCATCGCCTCCAGCCACCCCTGCGTGTCTATCTTCCCGGGGCAGATGACCTGCCGGACCTCGTCGACCAGTATCTCCGCGGCGGTGCCGGGGACGCTGTCGAGACCCGCGTCCCGGAGGCGGCGGTACACCTCGCGGTAGCTCCAGTCGGTCCCGCGGCGGGCGTGGTAGGCCTCCTCGGGCGTCATCGAGTGGACGTGGACGCCGTCGA
>CAZPIG010000254.1:0-4218 GCA_964586205.1 uncultured Halobacteriales archaeon
GCGGGCTGGCGGCCCGCGCCGCCGCCGCGGCGGCGCGCGCCGGCCTGACCACCCAGCGCGTCGAGCGCGCCCTCGAGGCCGTCGGCCTCGCCGACGCGGTGGCCCGGCACGTCCCGACCGACGCGGTCCGGGCCGGGGCCGAGCAGGTGGACTTTCCGTCCTCGCGGGCCTACGCCCGCTCCCGGACCGAGTGCGGCGTCCGCGTGAACCTCGCCGGCCGGGAGCCCTTGGGCGTCGTCCCCGAAGGGGAGTACGAGGCCGTCCGGGAGTCGCTCGTGACGGCCCTCGCGGACGTCACGACGCCCGACGGCGACCCCGTCTTCGAGAGCGTCGGACCCCGCGAGGACTACTTCCACGGCCCGGTCGCCGACCGCGGGCCGGACGTGGTGACCGTGCCCGCGGGCTTCGACCAGTTCCTCTCGACGCGGCTGGCGACCGACGTCTTCGGGTCGCCCGCCGAGCCGTGGAACCACAAGCGCACCGGCGTCGTGGCGCTCGCCGGCGACGGCGTCGACGCGGGCTCGGGGCTCTCCGAAGCCCACATCACCGACGTCGCGCCCACCGTGCTCGCGACGCTCGGCGTCCCGGCCGACGAGCGGATGGACGGCGAGGTGCTCGCCCCCGTCGCGCCTGCCGGCGAGCGCTCGTACCCGGCCTACCAGCCGCCCGAGCCGGCGGCCGCCGCGGCGAGCGACTCCGTCGAGAGCCGCCTCGAGGAACTGGGGTACATCGAGTAGTCGCTGGCGTACGTCGAGTAGCGGCCGCCGGTGTCGCGAGTCCGTTCCGGCGACCTCGCCCGTCACCACCCACCGACCCTCGATACCAGCCCGCGGCGGCCCGTCAGCTTCGCCTCCGCGCACCTCGAGAAGCGCAGCGAGAGCGCGCGGACCCCGCCCGACCGCTCCGGGAACGGCGCGCCGCAGGCGTTGCCGTCGTGGTCGAAGTGGGCCGCCCGGGTCGCCGCCGACGCCCACGCGTAGCTGCTGACCATCGGCGTGACGACGTACCGGCCGCTCAGCCGGAGGATGGCCCCGTCGGCGTGGTCCAGCCCCAGCGCATGGCCGCACTCGTGCAGTAGCACCTGGGTCGCCCACTCGGGGCGGCGGTAGGGGACGACCGTCTTGCCGTCCGGCGGCGCGGCCGCCGCCACGAGCGACGCACCCCCGACGGATGCGACCCCGCTCCCGCCGGCCCCGGTCGGCGGGGCGTCCATCGAGCCGTCCGTGACGAGGAGGTTCACGCCGTCGACGGCGTCGACCGAGGGGGCGTCCAGCGGGCCGCCGGTGACCGCGTCCTGCCACCCGCCGTCGGCGACGAAGACGTCGTAGCCGTCCTCGGTCGGGACGGCGACGGTCCCGCCGAGCGAGACGTCCACGCCGGCGACGTGGCCGAAGCTCTCGCGCAGGTGGGTCCGGACCCGGTCGCCGAGCGGCGGGTGGTGCTCGGCGGCGGCCTCGGTGAACCAGACCCGTATCGTCAGGGCGTCGCGCCCGCCGGCGCGGAAGCCGAGCAGGCCCAGCGCCCCGGCCCCGACGGACGACAGCACGGCGCGGCGTCGCATCCCTCTGTCGGGCCTCCGTTGCCAGGACCGGGCTATAGTCGTTGCCCAAATTTCCGGGGAGAAGATGGTCGAAAGATGCCGGACGTGTCGGCGGTCGTGGGTGACCATTCCTGCTCGGCTCCACCGGACGGGGACGGCCGACTCCGCCGGACGGGAGCGGCTGGCTCCACCGGACGGAGGCGGCCGACTCTGTCGGACAGGGGCGGTCTTTTCCAGCAGACGCGGGTGGTTCCAAACGGGGATGGCTCAGGAGAGGAGTCGGCCGCGCCCATAGCAGGACCGACCGCCGGCCGTCCCGGCGACCGTGGCCGGTCCGCTCCCGGTAGGTCGGCCTTAGTCGGCGGCGGGGGGTGGTCACGCCCGCGTTCCGGCGCGGGTCCGGAAGCCGTCGGCTACGGAGATTCAACGACGGGATACCAGGCGTGGACGGAATCAACTATTGGGGGTGCTTTTCATCGCCGACGGGGTAGCCACCGACGGTCATGAACCGGACCTGGCTGGTAGCCGTGGTTCTGGCCGTCACGGTACTGACGGCCGGGTGCAATGGACCGAACGGGGGACCGGGCGCCAACGAGACAGAAACCGAGATAATCGGAGAGGGGACGCCCACAGAGGAAGAAGTAATCGGGGAGGATACCCCTACCGAGGAAGAGGTAATCGGGGAGGGGACGCCCACCGATGAGGAGATAGTCGACGAGGAGACACCCACGGAAGAGGAGATAGTCGACGAGGAGACGCCCACCGAGGAAGAGGAGACGCCCACCGAGACGGAGATAGAGGAAGAGACGCCGACGGAGGCGATAGGGACGCCGACACCGACGGAGGCGATAGGGACGCCGACGGAAGCTATCGAGAACGTGACCCCCGTCGACGGGACGGAGACGCCCGACGTGACGGTGGTGACCGGCGACACCGCCGTCCCCGACGTGGGATTCGCGGTCGAGGGCTGACGCTCGCGGTCGAGTTCGCGGTATAGTGGACCGACAACCGCGAGCGACGGGCCATCGAGGCGACTGCTTTTTCGGTACGCAGCACCCGACAGCGAGGGGCTACGCCAGCCCGACGAAGCTGTCGGAGCCGTGGTCGTCCTGCCACGCGAACGCGAACAGCCGCCGCGCGGGGACCCGCCGGAGAGCCCGCCCGTCGTCGCTCTCACCGGTCGCGCCGTCCCAGCGGGCTCCGTCGGCGCTGAAGACGCCCGCGCCACCGTCGTCGGGGATGCCACCGCCGTCGGAGACGCGCGCGTCGCCATCGGAATCGGCCGCGCCATCGCCGTCGCCGGCCGGAACGAAGGAGAAGCCGGGATTCTCGAAGGCGTGGATGCCGTCGGGGGTGGCGAAGACCACCACCTCGCGGCCGCCGACGGTGGCGGTCGCCGCGCCGCCGCGGTCCGCGACGACCGGCAGCGGGAAGCCGGCGGCGTCGCCGCCGTGCTCGACGCCGAGGACGACCGCCTTGGCGTCGATGTCCTCGCGGTCCCACTCGCGGCCGCCCGTGCCGCGGTGTGCGCCCAGCCCGAAGCCGTCGGCCGCGAAGTAGTCGCGGTAGGGCTGGGCGTCGTAGTCGACGGGCTCCGGCTCGTCGCCGGGACCGCTGGCCTCGCTCTCCCCGCCCGGGCGGGCGAGGACGACGCCGTCCGGATTCTCCTCGCGGAAGCGACCCCACGTGGTCACCGGCGCGGGCAGGACTGTCAACTCCGTGCCCTCCAGGGGGCCGGCGATGGCCTCCCCGAGCGACTGCTTCCACTCCGACTCGGTCTGGCGGTCGTACATGACGAGATCGTCGTCCGCTAGCTTGCCCGAGACGCCGAACTCGAGGGTTCTGGTTCCATCGGGTGCATTGGGGTCCTCCACCCGCCGGTCGTACACCACGGCGCTGGCGCAGAGCGGGCACCACGTGACTGCGACGGGCCGGCCGTCGACCACGTCGTTGACTATCTCGTGGTAGTGGAGGACGCGCACCGGGTAGGCTCGCGGCGGGTCGCCGTCGACGACGATGACGTCCTCGTCGGCTTCGCCGAAGTAGTCCTCGACGAACGCGGGGTCGTCCACGCTCGGGATGGCGTCGGGCGGGAGGACCTGCCGGACGTTCATGGGGGACGGTGAGGTCGGTTGTGACTAAAGGGCAGCGGGGTCGTGCGCCGGATTCCGGAAATCCTCGTGGGCGACCGCAGGACCTTCCGGTGGGAAGCCTGTTCGCCCGTGCATGGCCGACGAGGAGGTGGACGGCTTCGAGAACGTCCGTCAGGAGGTCGACGGCCACCCCATGGTGGGGCTGCTGCGCTACGCCGGTACCTACTGGACCTACCTGACGCTGGGCGTCACCTCTGCCCTCGCGACCCGCACGGCCCGGCTGGTCCCGCCGGTCGTCGTCGGCGCGACCATCGACCGCGTCATCAATCAGTCCGCCGACCCGGGACTGCTCGCGGACCTCGGGCTCATCACGTCGGGGTCGATGGCCACGGAGGCGGCCCGGCTCGCGCTGCTGCGCCGACTCGCCCTCATCGCCGTGGTCGCGTACGTGGTCCGCTCCATCACGCGCTTCTCCTCGCGGTACCTGCTGCAGGCGACCGCCCAGAAGATACAGCGCGACCTCCGCAACGACACCTACGACCACCTCCAGCACCTCTCGCTCGACTTCTTCGCGAACCACCAGAC
>CAZPIG010000255.1:0-4206 GCA_964586205.1 uncultured Halobacteriales archaeon
GACCCCCGAACCCCCTCCATCCCGTATGCACACCGTCGGCGTCGTCGTCAACCCCATCGCCGGCATGGGCGGCCGGGTCGGCCTGAAGGGCACCGACGGCAAGGTGCGGGAGGCGCGCGAACTCGGCGCGGAGCCGCGGGCTCCCGACCGCGCCGTCGAGGCGCTGACCGCGCTCCACGACCGCGCGCCCGACACGACCATCCTCGCGGCCAGGGGCGAGATGGGCGCGGTCGAAGCCCGTGCGGCGGGCTTCGACCCCGAGGTGGTGTACGAGCCCGGGGGAAGCGAGGGAGCCGACGCCGCGACGGCCGACGGCACGGTGGACGACACCGCGACTGACGACGCCGGAACGGCCGACGTTACGACTGACGACACTGAAACGCCCGACACCGCGACGGCTGCCGACTCCGTTCCGGACACCACCGCGGCAGATACGAAAGCGACGGTCCGAGCGTTCGTCGAGCGTGGCGTCGACCTCGTGCTGTTCGTCGGCGGCGACGGAACCGCGACGGACGTCGCGGAGACCCTGGAGGAGTTGGACACCGAAACGCCGATGCTGGGCGTCCCCGCGGGCGTGAAGGTGTTCTCCTCGGTGTTCGCCGTCTCGCCGGCGACCGCCGGCCGCGTCGCCGCCGTCTTCGACCGCGTCGAGCGCCGCGAGGTCGCGGACCTCGACGAGGACGCCTACCGCGAGGGCGAGGTAGTCTCGGAGCTACGGGCCGTCGCGCGGGTCCCCGTCGCCGACGGCCTCCAGTCGGGCAAGCAGCTTCCGGGCGGCACCGTCGAGAGCCTCGCCGAGGGATTCGCGAGCGAGGTCCGGCCGGGCCGGACCTACGTCTTCGGCCCGGGCAGCACGGTCGGAGCCATCGAGGACGCGCTCGGCTTCGAGGGGTCGCCGCTCGGCGTGGACGTGTGGCGCGACGGCGAGGTGCTCGCCCGGGACGCCAGCGAGTCCGAGATACTCGCCGCGCTCGGCGACGACAACGAGGTCGTCGTCTCGCCCGTCGGCGGGCAGGGGTTCGTGTTCGGCCGCGGGAACCAGCAGCTCTCGCCGGCCGTCCTCCGGCGGTGCGACGTGACCGTCGTGGCCTCGCGGGCGAAGCTCGACGAGACAGGCGTCCTCCGGGTCGACACCGGCGACCCCGAGGTGGACGAGTCGCTGCGCGGCTGGTGGAAGGTCCGCGTCGGCCGGTACGAGCACCGCATGATGAAGGTGGTGTAGGGGGATACTCGACAGTGACCGGTGAGACCCCGCTCCGTGGACTCACCCGAAGAACGGCTGGCTCTGCTCGACGACCACCGTCCGCAGCGTCCCCTCGCGCTCGAACGTCACCCGCTCGCCCGGCGCGACCTGGCGGACGGTCCGGTCGTCCGCGACGAGCGAGACGGGCGTCTCCTCGCGCTCGACGGCGAGGGCCAGCCCCGCCGGGCGGAGGACCCACCGGTCCCGCGCCGTGGAGAACCGCGCGACCGGCGCGACGCCGACGACGCCGGCCCCCGGCTGGAGGACGGGGCCGCCCGCCGCTGCGAGGTAGCCGTGGCTGCCGGCCGGCGTGCCGACGACGACGCCGTCGGCGCGGAACCGCGCGACCGTCCCGTCGGGCGTCCGCACGGAGAACTCGGAGATGTGCGCCGGCTCCTCGGCGAGCAGGCCCGCGTCCGTGAGCACCCGTGCGGCCCGCTCGCCGTCGACCGAGACCCCGTACAGTGGGTGGTCGAGCCGCTCGACTGCGCTCGCGTCCGCGGGCGTTCCGTCCCCACCGAGCGCTGCTTCGACCGCCGCGCTCGCGGCGTCGCGCGGGACCGACCGGACGCCCCGGCCGGCCGCGACGGGGAGGACGGGGGCCTCGACGCCCGCCCGGACGAGCGCGAGCAGCGCGGGTTCGCCCGCGGCGACGGCGAGGTCGGGGGCGGCGTCGACGACCGCCGCGGCGGCGTCGGCGAGGTCCGCTGCGGCGGCGTCACCGGCTACCCTACCGTCGCTACCGGTCACGACCGTCGCGCCGCCGTCCTCGGCGGCGTCCGCGGCCCCCGGCGCGTCGCCGACGATCCCGACGGTTCCCGGCTCCGACATGCTCGGAAGGGTGGCGGCGCGGCGTCAAAAGGGTCGTGGTTCGGGTGGTCGAGGAGGTGGTTTGGTCGAAGTCGACGCTCGAGAAGTAGCTACCCGCCCCGCCGAACGCCCGTCGAAGCCACGACGCCGGTCACGTTATCTCGCGGCCGGTCGCGCCCTCGATGAGATCGTCCACGGCGTGGCGGAACTCGACCGCCCGCGAGAGGGGAAGCTCCGCGGTGACGGTCCGGTCGTCGCCGGCGGCGTCCGCGACGGTCACCTCGACGTCGATGACCAGCCCGCTGCCGCCGCGCCGCGGCCGGGCCGCCCCGAGTTCGACCCGGACGTCGGTGTCGCCCCGGCCGGCCCCTTCGAAGGGGTCGAGCTCGAGCCTGGCCCCTGCCTGCGTTGCCATGGGTGACGCTACGCACCTCGCGCATAAACCCCCTCGCCTACCGCAGTGAAAGTGGAACTGGACGACAGCGCCGCTAGTACGGCCAGTCGCCGATGACCTTCATGCCCTCGGCCTTGTCCTCGGCTTCGAGTGCAGCGGCTATCTCGTCGGGCTCCTTGTGGGCGATTTCGGTGCTCCCGTCGGCGAGGGCCACGGTCAGGTCCGTCAGCAGGACCGCCTGCTCGCGGAGGTCGCGGACGTCTAGCTTGTCGAGGCTGTCCGCGAAGGTGTGACCCCAGCCGCGGCCCTCGCTGCCCGTCTCGCTCATGACGTGGACGCCGGGGACGCCCCACTGGACGAACGGCCAGTGGTCGCTGTGGGGCCCCTGCTCGGGTATCTTCGTCACGGGGTGCTCGTAGCGGTCGGCCACGTCGTCAACGGCGTCCGCTAGCTCGTCGAAGCCGTGGGTGTAGAACGACAGCGTCCGGCCGCGGACGACGCCGTCGTTGTTGACGATGGCCGTGACGGTGTCGTGGTCGGCCACGTCGGCGTGGTGGCTGGAGCCGACGAGGCCGACCTCCTCGGCCCCGTAGGCGACGAAGTGGACGCGGGTGTCGAGTTCGTCCTCGCGGGCGGCCAGCGCGCGGGCGACCTCGACGACCATCGCCGTGCCCGCGCCGTTGTCCATCGCGCCCTCGGCGATGTCGTGGGCGTCGACGTGGCTCGTCACGAGGACCTGCTCGTCGGTGTCGGGGCCGAGTTCGGCGTGGACGTTCTGGCTCGTCGCGTCGTGGACGTCGGCGTCGACGGCGACCGTCACCGTCTCGTCGTCCCAGCGGCGCGCGAGGCGCGCGCCCACCTCCGCGCTGACGCCGACGGCGGGCACGTCGCCGATGGGGTCGTCGGCGGTGCCCACGCTGCCGGTCGGCGGCAGGCAGCCCTCGACGTGGTTCCGGTAGACGAAGGCGGCGGCCCCGCCCTCGACCGCGTAGTAGTACTTCTCGCGGCGGTGAATGTACCGGTCGTAGTAGCTCGGCACGTCGCTGCGGGCCATCACGACCGCTCCGTCGAGGTCGGCCTCCTCGAAGTCCTCCGGGAGGCCGTGGCCCACGTCGACCAGTCGGCCCGTGACCTCGCCCGCGGGGCTTCGTGGGAGCGCGATGCAGTCCTGGACGGTGCCGTCGGCCTCGATGCGGCTGTCGCCCCTGGTCCAGCCCTGGATGTCGAACTCCGAGAGGCGGGCGTTCCGCGCGCCCACCTCCGCGAGGACATCGCGGGTGGCTTCCGCGCCCTCGCGCTCGCCCTCGCTGCCGGCCATCCGATTGCCCACGTCTACGAGCGTCTCGAGGTGGTCCCAGCCAGCCGTGCTGGTGAAGGTGTCGCCGATCCAGTCGGTCATGGCGTCCCCTGCACCTGCGCGCCGCCTAAGCGTTTCGACTGGGCCTCCGTGGCCGTGTCCCCTCGGCCGTTCGTGGTCGTCGGCCGGGGCCACCTCGGCCGGTTCCCCTCCCGGTCCGGCCGTGGTCGTTGGCCGGGGCCACCCAGGCCGTCGACCGGGGTCACCGACCGGGAGCGGACACCCCTGTCAGAGCACCGCACGACTAGGAACCGTCACCGCCGGGGCCCCGCACCCCCCGCTCACCGAACAATCGTCGGATTTCGCTCGAAAACTAGTCGATTCGTCACTCATATCGATATATACCAGCATTTTATAACCTCGGGGAGCGTCATACCGACTACCTTTCGGTGCAACGATGGC
>CAZPIG010000256.1:0-4156 GCA_964586205.1 uncultured Halobacteriales archaeon
GCGGTCGCTGCGGTGTCGTGCGGCGCGGCCGAGCCCGCGCCGCACGGGCAGCGGGTCGCCGGGGGCGTTCGCGGCGGCGTCCGCCGCCGCGAGCTCGGGAGACCGGAGGTCTCCCGGCGGGTCGAGCGCGCGGCCCCTTTCATTCCCGCCCCCGACGTTGGTCAGTGGAGGTCCCGGAGTGTATCTTGGCCTGCCTTCGAAACTGTCGGCCGGGATGCAGTTAGTCGACTGCATCACACTCGCTGACGTGCTCACGGATGGCCCGCCCCGAGAGCCACACGCCGTGACGGTCCCGGGCGTGGGTCTCGACGGCGTCGAACACCTCGTACTCGGTGGCCGCGCGGACGCGGAACGCACACCCGCTCTCGGGGCAGTCGTACTGTAGCATCCTGAGGTTCGGCCGCGCCGACCGCTGGTGCCGCGGCACCCGCGGTGGATCGAATTACTTCTCGTTCACCTCGAGCACCCGCCCCGCCGCCACCGTCTGGCCCATGTCGCGGATGGCGAAGCTGCCCAGTTCGGGTATCTCGCTGGACGGCTCGATGGACAGCGGCTTCTGGGGCCGGACTGTCACGACCGCCGCGTCGCCCGCCTCCACGAAGTCCGGACTCTCCTCGACCACCTCGCCCGAGGCGGGGTCTATCTGCTGGTCGATGGACTCGATGGTGCAGGCGACCTGGGCGGTGTGGGCGTGGAACACCGGCGTGTAGCCGGCCGTGATGACGCTGGGGTGCTGCATGACGACTATCTGGGCCGTGAACGTCTCCGCCACGGTCGGCGGGTCGTCGGCGGGGCCGCAGACGTCGCCCCGGCGGATGTCGTCGGCCCCCACCCCGCGGACGTTGAAGCCGACGTTGTCGCCCGGTTCGGCGAGGTCGACCTCCTCGTGGTGCATCTCGATGGACTTGACCTCGCCCGCGACGTCCGACGGCTGGAACGACACGTCGTCGCCGGGCCGCATCTGGCCCGTCTCGACGCGGCCCACGGGAACCGTACCGATGCCCGAGATGGTGTAGACGTCCTGGATGGGCAGCCGGAGCGGCGCGTCCGTCGGCGGTTCGGGCTCCGGCAGGGCGTTCAGCGCCTCGAGGACCGTCTCGCCGTCGTACCACGGCGTCTCGTCGCTGCGGTCGGCGACGTTGTCGCCCTCGAACGCCGAGATGGGGACGAAGCTGGCGTCCTCGGTGTCGAACTGGACCTGGTCGAGCAGCGACCGGACCTCGTCGACCACCTCGCGGTAGCGGTCCTCGTCGTAGTCGACGAGGTCCATCTTGTTGACCGCGACGACTAGCTCGTCGATGCCCAGCGTGCGCGCGAGGAACACGTGCTCGCGGGTCTGCGGCTGGACGCCGTCGTCCGCGGCGACCACGAGGACGGCGTTGTCGGCCTGGCTCGCCCCCGTTATCATGTTCTTGACGAAGTCGCGGTGGCCGGGCGTGTCCACGATGGTGAAGTAGTACGTGTCCGTCTCGAACTCCTGGTGGGCGACGTCGATGGTCAGCCCGCGCTCGCGCTCCTCGGCGAGGTTGTCCATGACGTAGGCGAACTCGAAGCCGCCCTTGCCCTTCTCCTCGGCTTCCTCGCGGTACTGTTCGATGACGTGCTCGGGTACGCTCCCCGTCTCGAAGAGGAGCCGTCCCACGAGCGTGCTCTTGCCGTGGTCGACGTGGCCGATGATGGCCAGGTTCTGGTGTGGCTTGTCGGTCTCTGCCATCGGAAGCCCCCCGTTGCTCGACTCTATACGTCGGTCGCGCAGCGACAAAACGGTTTCGTCGGTCGGGAGCCGTCAGTTCGCGTCGTTCGGTACGAATAGTGTGATTTGAAATTAACGTCGGACTACGCGCCGGATGGCACTATCGCGTCCGGTCGGTCGGCTCTCCGACGGAGCCGCGACTAATGGTCTGTTAAGCCTTGCGTTCCGAACGGCGAGATAGCCGTTAATATGCCATTAACTTTTTAGTGGTTGGTCACATGGATGCCGGATGGATATGGCAACGTTCCGGACCCGACTCCAGATCCCGGTGTGGGTCGTCGCCATCGTGGCGCTTCTCGCAGCCGGAACAGTCGCTGCAGTCACGGTCACGTCCCTGAGCTTCAACCCCATCGAACCCGCGGAGGGGCAGGTCACCAACTCGGCCGACCTGAACATCAACGGCTCGGACATCACCTACGCCGGGCTGAACGCGACGCAGGTGGACATCACGGTGAACAACACGGGTGGGACCGCACACACGATAGACGCGGACCTGACGATAAAGGACGCCGGTAACAACATCCAAGCGTCGGCGACGCAGACGGGAGTGAACGTCCCGGCGGGTGGCTCCACGACGCTGACCTTCAACGTCCAGGTGCCGGTGAGCGACCTCGCCAGCGTCGAGGTCTTCATCGAGCAGACCGGCTGAGGGCCGCTCGCTCGACTCGGCACTGCGGTCTACCAACCCGGTGTCGCGGAACCGCACCACCGGGTCGTCCGACGGACCACGCGAACGGTCCGCCGACCGCGAGTCCGCCGACGCCGGTCGCCCGTGACGCGGGCCCCGGCGGTGCGCGCGACGCCGTCGACCCCCCAGAATGACACGTCTTCGCGGCGGCCACGGCTTCGCCATCGGCCTCGTAGTCGGCCTGCTGGCGGTCCAGGTGGTCGCCGCGGTGACGGTCACGCCACTTTCGTTCGCCCCCGTCTCCGGGGCCGACTTCGACGTGAACAACGACACCCGGCTCGCCTACGACGGGTGGGACCTCTTGCTCGACAGCAGCAACGAGGTCGTCGCGGTCGGTGTGGACCTCAACAACACCGACACCGCCGACAAGACCGGCGTCGTCTCGCTGCGGCTCCGCCAGAAGGACGGCACGGTCGTGGCGTCGAACAGCACGACGTTCTTCATCCAGAGCGGTCGGACGGGCCGGTGCTCGGTGACGCTGCCGACCAGCCAGCCCTCGACCGCGTTCTCGTTCGTCGCCCTCGACGTGAACGTGACGACCGTCGCGAGCCAGCAGTGCGAGATACAGGGCGGCGGTGGCGGTGGGTCGAACAAGGCTCCCCAGGCGAAGTTCAAGACGAGCCCGAACAACCCGGACGTCGGCGACAACGTCACCTTCGACGGCTCGCAGTCGAAGGACAACGACGGCTCCATCGTCGCCTTCGAGTGGCAG
Organism: uncultured Halobacteriales archaeon; assembly: GCA_964586205.1. Classification (GTDB taxonomy): domain Archaea; phylum Halobacteriota; class Halobacteria; order Halobacteriales; family CAZPIG01; genus CAZPIG01. Next base: position 3,154 of record CAZPIG010000256.1, read on the forward strand.
ATCGAGGTCGAGAACGGCAGCACGATCACGCCGACCGGAACCGTCGTCGACTACACCTACGACCAGCCGGGCTGCTACAACGTGACGCTGACCGTCACGGACGACGCCGGGGCGACCGACACGGCCAACGAAACCCTCGGCGTCAACCCCCAGAACGGGAACACGAACTGCTGAGCCGACTACTCCCCGTACTTCTCGGGGTAGGCCTCGGCGAGTAGCTCCGGCCGCTCCTCGAACCGCGAGCGGATGGGCGCGACGGCCTCGGCGACGTACCCGCCCGCGGCGGTCTTGAGGTCCTGGGGGTGGAGGTCGCCCGCGGCGAAGTCGTCCTCCAGGTCGTGGTAGTCCTCGTAGGTCACGCTCCCCCCGTACTCCTCGGGGCGCTCGACGACGAACGGACGGTCCTCGACGTCGAGGATGGGAAAGACGAGGTGGCGGACGTACTCGAGGACGCCGTTGCCCTCGACCTCGCCCTGCGGGCAGTACGCCTGGTCCATCTTCTCGCGGACCGTCGCCTCGTCGTCGGTGACGTTGATGCCCGAGCCCTCGACGGAGGCGCTCATCTCGCCGCCGGAGAGCCCGGCCAGCAGCGGCGAGAAGACGCAGACGGGCTTGTCGTGGCCCCATTGGGGGAGTAGCTCGCGGCTCAGCATGTAGATGCCGCGCTGGTCGATGCCGCCGTAGACGACGTCGGCGTCGAGCGCGACCACGTCCTGGGTCTGCATCAGCGGGTAGACGAGCCCGCCCAGCTTGGGGTTGTCGCTCTGGCGGACCACCTCGCTGCCCGCGCGCTGGACGCGGCTGATGGTCGTCTCGGCGGCCATTCGGAGCAGCGGCAGGGTGTAGTCGCGGTCCAGCTCGAAGTCCGTCCCGCGCCGGAACGTTATCTCCTCGGGGTCCGCGCCGGCGGCCTCGACCATGCCCTCGATGGCGACCCGGTAGTACGTAGAGCGGGCGTCCAGCAGGTCGAAGGGGCTCTTCTCGTCGTCGAGGTGGGCGTGGA